>JBDKUX010000084.1:0-11680 GCA_039679455.1 Smithella sp.
ATGACTTGCAGGCGAATCATCTGACGGAAATTATCCGCACTAAGAAAGCGGCAAATATTTAATAATACGTCATCTGATTAAATTTTCTGTATTAACCTGTAATTCCATTTCTAAATCAAGCGCTATCTTTGTTGGTGTCGTCGTCGGCTTCCTCAACGTATGTATAATACGCCTCGTCGCCTCCTCCTAGCCGACGCGATATCATCATTGATTTAGAAATGGAATAAGCAAGTTATTCAATGTGTGCTTGGGCCGTTTTTAAAGCAAGCTCTTTATTTTTCGTGAAAAAAGTCCACTCCCATCCCGAAGTGTGGATGCCGGCCTTCTTGTCCTGGCCTCGGCAATAATACCAGTCCCCGTAGCGCTCAACGATGGAGAAAGGATGGTTTTCCGGACAGAGAAAACCGCAAGGTCTGAACTCCTCGAAAAAAATCGTCTCATCGGGAGGCTCATCATAGGACATCTCCTCAGGCAATGTAATATGAGATACATCAAAACCGTCTGCTTCCTTTTCATCCAACCATTCTGATATATTCATAACCCGGACTCCTGTTAAAAGCGTGATGATGAAATATACAGGCAATTCTGTCTGATTTGCAAGGTTAAATGAGCAGGGTATTGATGTTACAGGCTGTTCAAAAAGGTTCAGATGCAAGGCATCGCCAAAACCGAATCGCGAAGCGTATATAGAAATACGTTGAACGATGAGGTTTGCAGCGTAACGCTGCAGATGAGCCTTTTTCAACAGCCTTTCAGAAACAGCCGCCAGCCCGCCAGAATAGAACCGGGAATTAAGTCCAGTGCGCCGGAGGCCTCGGCGACAGGAGTAAATCCACAGGTGTCGCAGTTGATTGTGCCGCGGCTTTTTACATAACAGCCTTTGGTGATTGTGCCGTCCGGATCAACATTGATCAGGATATCGTCATGGCAGCGCCAGCGATTTTCAATCATGGCTTTCAGCCGGCCCGAGGAATTCAAAATGGGGAAGCCCCGCTTTTTCAGTTCGATTAATTTGTTGATAACGGCAAGGCGTTCTTCGGCGGACAAGGCCAGGTCGTCTTCTCCCTGATTATAAGGATAGAAAAACTGGAAGGTGATCCCCTTTACGGTCGGTATATTTTTTACAAGATGAACCAGGGATTCCGCATCCCGCCAGTTGAGGCGATTCAAAGTGCAATGGATAAAAACTCTGGGATGTTTGGTCGCTTTGAGGTTTGAACATACGCGTTCAAACGAGTTGCTCCGCAGTTTATCATGGGCTTCTTTCATGCCGTCAAGGCTGATCCAGAGAATATGGGCGGGAATATCCAACGGCAGCGTTCCGTTCGTTGTCACCGCGACGCGCAGGAAATGCTTCCGGGCATGGCGGACGAGGTCATGGAGATGATACGGACCGTCTTGCCAAAGCAGCGGTTCGCCCCCTTCAAAAACGATGAAACGGGTTCCCATCCGGCTAAGAGATTCCATGGCCGCGACGGCTGTATTCCAGGATATCCGGCTGTTTTCATCAGCGGCGCGCAGGTGAAAAGGGCAGGCCCGGCAGGCAAGATTGCATTGGTATGTAATTTTATAGCTTGCCAGGAGAGGAAGCTTATGTCCAAGAATTTTACGTCGAAAATAAAAGCGTGACAAATCGAGAGGCCACATAAAACGCATAATTTTCACTTATAAAATAAAGCCAGCCATACTGTGTCCTGATCGGGATCAGTCCATTCTACTCTATGCCGCAAGTGCCGGGGAATCAGGACATAATCACCGGGGCGCAAAACAACCAATTCTTCTCTTCCTGCAAAACGCAAACCGGCGCTTCCCTGTAAAAGAATAACCCATTCGTTTTCATCTTGATTATACCAGAAACCTTCCGGAGAATGATGCCTGCGGGATAAAATTCTCTCCATTTTGAATTTGTTTCCCGATGCTATTTCTGCAGACAATTCATCAGGTAATTTCCCGGGAATATTCTCAAAAATATTATTTTTAATGATCATCTTAGCAGATTCTATACTTATTCTTTGATAATCTTCCTGATTGCCTGCCACATATCCCGTTCCAGTTCAGAATTGAAGCCATACTTTTCCATGTACCCGTCTAAATGCTCATGCCTTTTAAAGATTTCATCAATCGATTTTAACATTTTATGCAATTTGGCATTTTCCTCTGCAAGCGTTTCCGCTTTTTTTAATGCCTCTTCTGCAATTGCTTTGAGCAATTCCGGATCATCCCCGGCCGGATTCTTTTGAAGTTTTGCATTGTCCGGGACTGGTTTTGGTTCGTTGTCTTTTACTTCGTTCATTGGCCACCTCTGCCTTATTGTTTAATCTGTAAACATCATCCTGTAGTTCAGAGTTTATTTTAATCTTTCTCGCGCCGGCTTATTACATAAACGTTGTTCGGTTTATCGTCGGGGAGGTATTTATCATGCAGTCTGGCAAGCAAAATGAGTGCAGCAGTAGAACCTATAAGACACCAGAACATGTCGGTTTGCGTATCCCAGATATAACCCTGTGTTCCCAGAAAGGCTTCAGTGTCTGTGGGATTGGAAAGGGAGGCCAGCCATTCGATAATCTCATATAATGCCGAAAAAGCAAGAGGCACGGATATGGACATGAAGTTAAGCCACTTGCCGGACTTCAGCGGCGAAGTTCGGGTAATGATTTCACGCGCGTAAATGGCCGGGCCGAAGCCCTGCATAAAGTGCCCGATTTTGTCATAATTGTTGCGGGTCCAGCCAAACCAGTCCTCCATCCAGAAACCTAGAGGTACTTTGGAGTAAGAATAGTGACCGCCCAGCATTAGTATCATGGCGTGAATAGCAATAAGAGTGTAGGTTAGATTGGTCAGGGGAAATCTCTTGTACGTAAAAAGCATGACCGGCAAGGCAATCATGAACGGCGCTGTTTCCAAAACCCAGGTAAGCCGGGAATCGTGCGGATTGATTCCCGACCATAACCAAAATAATAATACAATCACCAGCAATATAAGGGGATACTTATTTAATGGCATACACTATTTATATTTTTCGCTTGTCAATGACCCGGCTGGCCTTTCCCTCGGAACGCTGGAGTGATTTCGGTTCCACAAGTTTCACTTTTGCCGTAACCCCGAGGTAATCTTTCATGTTGTCGGCAATACGTTTTTCCATTTTCTGCAATACTTTCATTTCGTCGGCGTTGGCGAACAGACTTTCCGTGACTTCAACCTGTACCTCCAAAGTATCTAAATTACCTACACGGTCAACAATAAGCTGATAATGAGGTTCCAGACCTTCGATGGACACCAGGATGGCTTCGATCTGGGAGGGAAAAACATTGACGCCGCGGATGATAAGCATATCGTCGCTGCGCCCCATAACACGATCCATGCGATAGGATGTTCGTCCGCAGCGGCAGGGGACGGTGATCAGGCGCGAAATATCGCGCGTGCGGTAGCGGATTAAGGGAATGGCCTCTTTCGTCAGGGTCGTAAAGACCAGCTCGCCTAATTCACCGGGAGGAAGAACTTCTCCCGTTTCCGGATTAATTGTCTCCACCAGGAAATGATCTTCAAAAACATGCATGCCCTCCCGTGCGTCGCTGCACTCCATGGCGACACCCGGCCCCATAACTTCGGAAAGACCATAGATATTCATGGCTTTAATATCGAAAGCTTTTTCAATCTGCTGGCGCATTTCTTCGCTCCAGGGTTCGGCGCCGAAAACGCCGACACGCAGCTTCAAAGAGCGCATATCGATGCCCATGGCCTGTCCCTGCTCAGCGAGATTCAGGGCGTAAGAAGGAGTGCAGCAGATGGCAGTCGGGCCAAAATCCTGAAGAATCATGATCTGTCGTTTTGTGTTGCCGCCGGACATGGGGATGACGCTGGCTCCAAGCTTTTCCGCACCGTAATGAATGCCCAGCGCGCCTGTAAACAGACCATAGCCGTAAGCATTATGGATGATATCATTCTTGGTCAGGTTGGCGGCGACGAGGCAGCGGGCGATCAGCTCCGCCCATGTATCGATGTCCCGCTTTGTATAGCCGACAACGGTGGAGCGGCCTGTTGTTCCGGAAGATGCGTGCAGACGGACAACATTGCTCATGGGAACGGCAAAAAATCCGAAAGGATAATTGTCCCGCAAATCCTGTTTGGTGACAAAGGGGAATCGTTTAAGGTCATCGAGGGTTTTGAGGTCGTCCGGGATTACTCCCGCTTTGTCGAAAGATTTCTTATAAAAATCGACACTGCCATAAACCCGGTGAACAAGCTGCTGCAGTCTTTTTAATTGCAATGCTTCCAGGGCCTCTCGGGGCAGTGTTTCATAATCATCATTGTAGATCATCTATTTCGTTCTCCTGTAAATATTTTTTGTCCTATAACATAATCTGAAACAGCAGAGCAAGGAGCAAACAAAAACAGACAGAACTTATTAAAATATCACTTCTATTATTGCCTATTGACAAAGTTTCACAGATATATAAGACTACGCACGCTGAATAAGCTTTGATAATATAATGATGTTTACGACTAAATACTTAGAAAAAAAATTAAGGAGTATCTTTATGGTAACAGATCATCAACCTGCCAAATTCCATGGCGCTTCGCGTTATGTACTGGATGACGAATTGGCTAAAATTGTAAATATTTCCATGGCATTAGAAATGCCTCTATTGCTTAAGGGAGAACCGGGCACGGGTAAAACAATGCTGGCGCATGCCATTACGGAAAGTTTGCACATGCCGCTGATTGTCCTCAATGTGAAATCCAGTATGAAGCTGGTTGATGCGCTTTATCAATACGATACATTAACCCGCCTCAATGACAGCCGTTTTGGCGATTCCAAACGCGACGTCAGCAACATCGAAGAATATCTCAAGATGGGGAAAATCGGTCAGGCCTTTGTTGCGGATAAAAAAGTCGTCCTCTTGATTGACGAGATTGATAAGGCGGATACCGATTTTCAGGACGATATGCTGGACATCCTCGATCAAATGCAATTTGATATTATCGAAACGGATAAAACAATCACAGCCAAGAACCGGCCGGTCATTATAATCACTTCCAATGCCAAGAAGGATTTATCCGATCCTTTTCTTGGCCGCTGCAATTTTCATCACATCGCGTTTCCCGATCATGATTTGATGCGCCGGATTATCGGAGTGCATTTTCCTGATTTACACTCTGATTTGGCCACAGCGTGTCTGGATACTTTTTACCGGTTGCGTGAAGTTCGCGGAGTCGAGAAAAAACCGGCCACCAGGGAATTGATTAACTGGATTCGCGCCCTGCAGGCCGATCCGGATTTCCAGTTAAAGAGTCTGAAATCAGGTAAGGTTCCTTTTTTGGGAGTCCTCTTCAAGAAGAGTAATGATTTCTACCTGGCTTCGCGCCAGACACCCGGCTACAAATAAGATAAGGTAATTATGTTTGTAAATTTTTTCTATAAACTGCGCGACAAAGGGATTCCCATATCACCCAAGTCCTTCCTGCTTCTGCAAAAAGCACTGGGTATGGGGTTGATCCGGTCTGTAGAAGATTTTTATATCGGCGCCCGCGCTTTACTGATTAAGAGCGAACGTTATTTTGATCTTTATGATACTGTTTTTGCACAGGAATTTCGCGGCGTTGTTGAAGTTGATCCCACGGAGGAAGAAATCAATGAAGTGGCCAGAGCGCTGCTGGATGAATGGTTGAAAGATCCGGAGGGGGTGGCAAACGCGCTTGGTGTACCGGAATCAGCCTTAAAGAAAATGACGATTGAAGAATTGTTGGATTATTTCCGGGAGCGTCTGAAAGAACAAACGGAAGCGCATCATGGCGGCAACAAATGGATCGGAACTAAAGGTACTTCACCTGTCGGCCATTCCGGTTTTCATCCCGGCGGCATGCGTATCGGGGGCGTATCCCATAATAAATCGGCGGTAAAGGTCGCGCTCGAACACCGCTATCGCGATTATTCGCAGGAAGGGCCAATCACTTCTTCGCAGATAGGCGAAGCGATGAAGCGGCTTAAACATTTACAACCGTCCGGCCCGCTGGATGTTGTCAATATCGATGACACCATTAGTCAGACGATGAAAAATGCCGGCGAAATTGAGATTGTCTTTGACCGTAGGTTGGCTGACCGCCTGAAAGTGAAACTGATGATTGACAACGGCGGCTGGTCGATGGAACCTTTTGTTGAGCTGATCCAGGTTCTGTTTTATTATGCTACCGCCCAGTTCAAAGAACTGGAAATTTATTACTTTCACAACACCATCTATAACGATGTGTGGAGGGATCCTCAACGCCGAAAAAATCCACATGCAGTGGTAGATTTTATTCGCAGCGATCCGGAAACACGCCTGATTATTGTCGGCGACGCCTCTATGGCCCCTTCGGAACTTATGAATCGCAATGGGGCAATTTACTTTAACCAGAACAACGAGCATCCCAGCATCGAGTATTTGAAAATTCTGGCTAAAACATTCCGGCACACCATCTGGCTGAATCCTTTAACGCAAAATACCTGGCAATATGACTGGACGATTCAAAATATCAGGACAATATTCCCGATGTATGAACTTACTCTGGATGGATTGGAAAAGGCCGTTCAGCATCTGATGTCCCGCAATTGAAGTATTACCGTCCATGATTGCTGTTGCCGTTTTGTGAGTGACTCGGCGTTTCAATCGTCTTTTTCCTGTCAGAGGGAACACAAGCCGTCTTCAGGCATTTTCCAGCCTCAAACTGGGCGGCTCCTTCTCCTTCTTTAACATCCAGCACTTTGTTATAATATTCTTTAGCTTTTTTCCTTTCGCCGCGGGCATCACTTATCATTCCCAGCCGCAGATATGCCCATGAGCGCACCCGGGCATTATAAGGGGTCGTATCTTTGAGCGCCTTCTGCAAGAATTCCTCGGCTTGGGCATAGTCTCCCTGAGTAAAATATATCCTCCCCATTAACTGATTGTAACGCGGTTGAAGCTGCGGAACAAAAGGAGGGATGCCCGCAGCAATGTTTTTTTCAAGTTGCCGGCCGATATTAACAGCGTCGTCAAAGCGATGGAGATCGGAAAGAGCATTGGCCAGCGCAAAGGAAAAGTTATAATTATTGGGGAAGGTTTCTTTTAATTTTCGAATAATGGGCAAAGCCCGCTCCGGCTGCTTTTCAAAGTTTAGATAATTGGAAGAGAGTTCCGAGAGGGCAAGCTGTTGGAGAAGATCGCCTTTTTGCGCCGCCAGTTCCAATTCCTGCATTCCTTTCCGCTTGTCTCCGGAAGTGACCGCCACAGAAGAGAGAAAACGGGTCAGGCGGGGGAGGTGATCAATATGATAGCGAAATGATCCCGTGAGAAAATAAATATCGTAATTTTGCGGGTCATTTTCTTTGGCTTTTCCCAGATATTCCCAGATGGTGGATGCTTCACGGGCCATACGGAAATATTGCTTGTGGCGGCCGGCAAATTTAAATCTGACTATTCTGGCTAACGCCATAGCCAGATAAGCCCTGCCGTCTTTGGGATTTTTCCCGATTCTTTTTTCTCCCCGGGTAATGGTTTCATCAACATAGCGCTGCAGTAAATCCTCTTTGCTTTTTCGGATAGTTTCATCAAAGCTCATTTCGTAGGCAAACAGGTTAATCGTCGCCAGAAAGGCATAGCCGGTGGGGTTGTCGCGGTCCGACTCTACAGCTTTCAGCAGGCAGGCATTGGCATCGGCAAATTCCATATTAAAAGCTTTTTTGATGCCCTGTCGGAGATAAGACTGAAATTGGATGTTTTGAGTTGGAGGGGATGCTGTTGCGGTGCCAATAAAGATAAATAAAAAAATTGCACAAAGGACAAAATTATAAATTGATAAATATATTTTTTTCATATTTTAAGCCCGGTAATAGTAGCTACTTCCATTAATAAGATATTTCGTATAGTAACAGGTCAATTTATTTTCAAGAGTGAAAGGGCTAAATTTAATTAGCAGAGTTTTTTGATATATTCAATCTCAAGAAGTGAGATTTATTGCAGGCAACAGGCGGTCATTGTGGCGCAAACTGAATTTCTCCGAAATCGGCCGGCAGATGAAAATTTAAATCGCGAACGGGAGACCATGATCCCCAATGCGGATGCGAAGTCTCGTTGCCGCATTTATAAAAATTGGCCCGCCAGACATCTCCGCCGGCAGCGTCCGGTAGGCCGGTATATTTTTTCAATACGGTAAAGGGGATGGAAAATCCCAGAAACCAGGTAATGGGATGGGTGATTTCCGGCTCCACTGTCCTGGGCAGGCTGTGGTAACGTTTAATCTCCCGATTGTCTTCCGGCGTCAGCGGTATGAATTTGCTGACCTTGCCGTCGATGCGGGTCGGATCGATAACATATGAGGCCAGCAGGGCTCCGCCGCAATTGAATTCAAAATTGAAGTAATTGCTTGATGCCTTGGGTTGCACAAAAAATTCCACGCAACTGTCTTTACATACTTCCGACTGGAATTCGGCATGGACACAGCGCACGTATTGATCATTTACCTGAAAGATTCCGTAAATTCTCTCGCAGTCGTAAAGCAGTTTGCACCTGGTTTGTGGACGATGCGGGCTGCTTTCCTTACGGTAACAGGAAACTTCCAGTACCGGTATATCTTTCCAGACGTTACCGTCCCACGGACTGTCTATGTCCGACGGCTGCTTTGTAAATGTAATACTGTATTTTTTAATATCCATTTAGAGACTTTTACAAGCTCCTTTTTTTTTCATTCCGGGCTTGACCCGGAATCCAGGCATTGTCCCCGCGAAGGCGGGGAACCAATTCGTTTATTACTGGATTCCCGCCTTCGCGGGAATGACAAATTTATTTGGCTCATTTGGTTGTGAAAATACCATAAAAGAATTGAATAAATTTTAATTCAAATACCCATAATAAGAAGCTCATGTCAAGCCGTTGCATCGTCTGGTCGTAAAAAGCAGTTGTGTTAAAGAAAGAAACTGAGTAAACGGAACTTAATCTTTCTTTTTTTGCTAGTGTGCGCGGAGACAAGTTAATGCGAATTTCTGCTGAAATATTGCTTAACGGAGACAAACCGATCATCCCGTCCGATTATCGCCGAAATATTTTATCTCTCATAAAAGAAGTAATTAATTCCGATCCAGACAGCGCTGAACTTTACGAAATAAATTGCGGTAAAGAAGCAGGGAAAATCAAACCATTTACTTTCTTGGTCAGTTTTGAGGCGGATGAAACACAAAACAGAAAGGGAATTATTCGCCTGGCTCAACCCCGGATAAAGTTGCATGTCGATGCGGGCGATCCTGTTTTCTTGAAACGTATCTACAATGGCATGCTTCGATTGCAGAATGATTATCCTCTGTTTCCGGAGTTAAAAGCTAAAATCGGACCTTTTTACTGTCAGGAATGCACTCTTCTTAGATGCACCGGCTGCAAGCTAAAAGTTACAATCGGTCAGGTCAATCTTGAACCTCATGAATTAAAAGGGGACGGTTCTCTTTCTTGTTAAACAGAACCGTTCCCTCTTTTTATTTTTCGACTGCGATTTTTTAATCTCGATCGTGGCCGTGCTTCCAACCCTTGCCTCTATCGGGACCTTGCCCCCTGTACCTGGTTTCTTTCGGGTAGCGATCTCTTGGTAGATCGATCCAGGGGCCGCCCTTTTTCTGAGAATAGTACCACCTGCTGTCGGTGTAATAATAATTATAACCACTATGGTAATAGTATGGTGTATCCAACTCTACAACCACGGGAAGCGGCGGCGCAATGGCGATGCTGGCGCCGTGAGGCCCCGCCGTCATAATACAAGCCGCACAAAGAAAAGAAGCCAATATTATTGTAAGCCAAAATTTTTTCATTATATCCTCCATGTTTTTTATTGCTTTATTGTTACGAAAAGTTACCGCCTTTTCGTTAAGAAAGTATAAGACAAGTGATTTTGCGTGTCAATAAAATAGGACAACGAAATAAAGTGTAATTAGCCGCTTATTACGGAAGAGCTGTGTCGAGGCGAATCTGGTATTGATGAGGGAAGGTAAAAAGGTGGTTCTGTTCCTAATAAAAACAGAACCGTCCCTATTCTTTCAATATTTTTGACTGCTCTAATTTTTACAACATCAAATACCTCATCTGCATGTTGCTCTATATCACTATATTCATGTATTGAAAGGCCAACCTGCTTAGCTACCTCAATATCAGTTAGATTCAACATCATTCTACGATCTTTTATTTTTTTATTAATATTAAGCATATTTAGCTCTACCATACAGGTACTGGTACTCTAAATGGTACAGGAACGGATTCGGGTAATCCGAATGGAATCCCTTCCGGTAACGGCATAAAAGGCATAAAGGGCGGATTCCATTCACGAATACGAATACCCCCCCCCGGGGTTACTTAAATACTTTAGGGTGTCCCTCTTGGCTCGTTTCTTCTTTTAGATATACTCTGAGCACAGAAATAAACAGCTGAAGAAATAGCAAATAGCAAATAACACATATCAAGCCTGATACAACATATCCATAAGGTACCCATGGTTCTATTCGCAGTGAAAAGTAAAATCCAACTAACATGGCTATTGATATCACTAATAAAGATATTCGTATACTAGAATGTTTAAAAACCTTTGGATAATATTTACGCCATAAGACTAATCTTTTATCTCCTGGCAAACTGGATAATTCAGGTATTGATTTAAGTGTGAAATATATTTTCATTAGACCTCCAAAGATTTCGTCAAACTCATATGATGATTCCGGATGTTATGATTCATACTAATTTGTTTGACATTTTTTCTTCTTTTTTATGCATTCATTATATTTCTCTGTCGCTTCAGTATAATCATCTTTGCCTGAACGGATTAGAAAATAACCGCCAGCAAAAAATCCTGGTGATATAGTAGCGTATCCTGCCGCAACGGCACCTGGACCAAACTCGATTAATCCCCACGGTGCAGTAAGCCCTGCGCCCATTAAGCCAGCGCCTTCAAACATATGCCAAAGCCCCCATCCGCTTAACGCCCAGTATTTGCGACATTCGGTATCCCCGAAAAGAGTTTCGTAAAGTCCCATCGGATCAATTATATTCACCGGATTATTTTGAACATAAGCATACTGATTAATCCCACCCCCGAACCCGATCGGATCTTTCGTCACAAACCTGCCGATTGCCGGATCATAATATCTTGCACGATAATAGTAAAGGCCGGTTTCATTGTCGTACTCTCTGGCCGTATAGGTGTAAGGCTGGTTGATGCCGCCGCTTGGGGTGATGTTCCCGAAGGAATCATAGCTGTAAGTCTGCACTACAGAACCGGCCGCATTCGTCAAGGCGACGATGCTGCCCAATCCGTCGGCATGATAAAACGATGTTACGCTCCCCCGCTGCACGGCTAATGGCTCGTCTATGTTGAGGCCGTGGGCATACCGGGCTGTGACGGTTCCCGATAAATCATAAGCGGCTATTATCACATTCCCGTCATAGACATACCAGGTAACAACGTTGTTGACCGACTTGGCTATTCTCCTTCCCAACGGATCATAGGCATAGATGATGATATCAGCGCCTCTGACTATCTCGGTAAGCCTGTTCTCGTCATCAAAGGTGTAGGTGGTTGTTACGCCCCCTTCGGTCTTCTGTATCCGGTTGCCGTTTAAGTCATAGGTAAACTGGGTGGCATTGATGTTCTGCTGTTCATTGCCGGCATTGTAGCTCATTGTATCCGTTGA
>JBDKUX010000085.1:0-20827 GCA_039679455.1 Smithella sp.
CCGTTTATTTTTTTTAACTTCCACCACCCACTCTTTGGCAATCTCTTCCGCATTCTTTTCTACAAGATCAATCAATTTAAGTGAAGCCAGCATATATAATCTCCTCCCTTATGGTTCAACATAACCGTTGATAAGATAAATATTTTCTCTTGCCTGTTTACTTCCTGGGCGCTCCTTTTTTCATCAACTCCAGATATTCTTTGATAATTTCATATTCGGCATAATCGAATAACAAGATTGCCCGACTCAGCGAATCAATAGCCTCCACTTGATCAATAGCCGAAGTAAATACTGACTGAAATTCACCATAGAGCCAGATGTGCCGCCGCATCAGGATTAAGGCCCAAACAGCCTCATCCATGGGAACTCCCCATTCGTAAGCTTCCCGGACATAAGTTTTGAAGTATGTCAAGACATCTTCGCTTAATTTTTCATCCACAAACAATTTGCTGAAATAATGATAAAATTTAACACACTGGGAAATAATTTTTTGTTCATCAAGAAATTTATAATAGGTTGTTTTGTTATTTTGGCGAACATCTTTAGCCCATTTTTTTGCTATGTCTTCGGCATGTCTCTCCATTAATTCTACATACTTAACAGCATACGTCTTCATCATGGATCTCCTTTTTGTTTAGTTTGTGCCGGTTATTACTCCAACAGCCTGTCAATTCACCCGCAAATACAATCATCGTTCAAAGCATTAACAGCCGCCGTCTAATTTTCCTCTCCATCTGAAAATAAAACAACATCAACTTACACCACATTTAAATTTTTCCGGCACCCTCTTTTGATGCTTGGTATAATGCTTTAAGTATAAATTTTCAACAGAAATTTAAAATACTATTAATAATTATTTTAATAATTCGTTGTTCTTGACACATTTTTTCATTTCCATATATATAAAGGAAAAAGAAAGGATACTGTTTTATGCCCCATCCACGTATTCTATTTATGGGAACCCCCGCTTTTGCCCTTCCGGCGTTGGAACAACTTTACACCCGGAACTATCCGGTGATCGGGGTTGTTACTCAACCTGACCGCCCCCACGGCAGAGGACAGAAAGAAATTGCCCCGCCGGTTAAAATTCTGGCCAAAAAGTTAGGCCTGCCGGTTTTCCAGCCGGAAAAAGTGAAAGACCCGGCATTCTTAAAAATATTGTCTGAACTCAACCCGGAAATGGTTGTCGTCGCAGCTTATGGCCAGATTTTACCCAAGGAAATAATCGACTTTCCACCCCTGAAGTGCTTGAATATCCACCCTTCCCTGCTCCCCAAATATCGCGGCGCCGCTCCGATTAACTGGGCGATTATTCGCGGAGAAACAAAAACAGGCGTCACTATTATGAAGATGGATGAAGGAATGGATTCAGGAGATATTATTTTACAGCAGGAAACTCGAATTGATGACGCCGAAGACTTCGGCCGGTTGCATGACCGCCTGGCAGTCCAGGGAGCTTCCCTGCTGATTGAAGCTATTGATCAGATTTCGGCGGGCACGGCTTCGCCAACAGTGCAGGATGCATCAGCAGTGACATTCGCCCCCCGCTTGAAAAAAGAAAACGGCAGGATTTGCTGGAACTCCGACGCTGAAGATATTGTCAATCTCATCCGCGGACTCAGCCCTGCGCCTGCCGCTTACACCTATCTTTCCGGACAGCTATTAAAAATTTTCGCCGCCTCCAGCGAAAAGGGCGAAATAAAAGACTTGCCGGGTAAAATCGGCGCAAAGATTGATCAGGGGCTGCTCGTCGCCGCCGCCGATGGACATGTCATCCTAAAAGAAATACAACTGGCCGGCAAAAAAAGAATGCCTGTCAGTGATTTCCTGCGCGGTTATCATCTTGATCCCGATACAGTTCTGGGCTGAAGAAGAAGAAAAAACATGACCAAATCAGTTCGCCGTCTGGCGGTAGATATTCTGGATCAGGTTCAGAAAAGTAAAGCATTTGCCGGAATTCTTCTGGATGATTGTCTGGATGCCAACGGTCTTTCCGGCAGCGCGGACGGACGGCTGCTGACCCATCTCGTTTACGGCGTACTACGGCTAAGGGGACATCTGGATTGGATACTGGCCAAACTTCTTCGCGGCAATTGGGAAAAGACAGACGAAAGCATTAAAAATATTTTACGCGTTGGCCTCTTTCAACTTAAGTTCAGTGACCGGCTGCCGGCCTTTGCCGTCGTCAATGAAGCGGTTAAAGCGGCCAAAGATATCGCTCCCGCCAAAAGCGGCCTGATTAACGCCGTCTTGAGAAACTATCTGCGGACCGGCAGCAGCATTACTTTCCCCTCTGCAGAAAAAAATTCGGCCGAATTCATTGCCGCCTTTCATTCCCATCCACTCTGGCTGGTCAAGAGTTGGATTAAAATATTCGGTATTCGAAATACTCGGGCCTTGTGCGCCGCCAATAATGAGATGCCGCCTTTGACATTAAGGATCAACACATTAAAAATATCGAGAGACGAACTTAAGGAAAAGCTCACCGCAGCGGGTTTTGATTTAACGGCGACACCTTTTTCTCTCGACGGTCTCATCTTAAATAATGTTGCCTCGCCCATCCAGAAAACCAGCTTTTTTCAAGAAGGGTATCTGCGGCTCCAGGATGAGGCATCACAGCTTGTCTCTTACATTTTAAATCCGCAGAGTCAGGAATCGATTCTGGATGTCTGTGCTGGCACCGGAGGTAAAACAACACACCTTGCCGCAATTTTGAAAAACAGCGGCAGTATTCTGGCGACTGATTATGACTTAAAGAAAATTAACGCGCTAAAGAAAGAAGCAACGAGGCTGGGAATAGACATCATTGAAGCGGCTCAAGCCGATCTGACCAGTGGTTTGCCGGAACTATGGAAAGAAAAATTCGACCATGTTCTGGTCGATGCCCCCTGCTCCGGGTTGGGAACGCTGCGCCGCAATCCGGAAATAAAATGGCATACCACCGCTGCCGATTTTACCGGCTTCACCCGGACCCAAAAAACCATTCTCCAAAACGCTTCTTTCGCTGTCCGGCAAGGCGGTCGTTTAGTTTACTGCACTTGTTCACTCTCGCCGCAGGAAAATGAAAATGTCGTCGGCAACTTTCTCCGACAAAATCCGGATTTTTCCACCTGTCCGCCACCGTCATCTATCCCTCCCCGACTTATAGATTCCAATGGGTATTTCCGGACTTTTCCCCACTTGCACAACATGGATGGCTTTTTCGCGGCCTGTCTTAGGCGGAGGTAAACCTTTTCTTTTTCCCGGAAACTTTAATTAAATTGACGAAAGAAACTAAAAAATGCTAGGCAGTTTGGATTAATTTGGGGGTGGATGAGATTACTATGTTTATCAAGCAAATCCAAGTAGGACATATGGCTGTTTTTGCCTATCTGGTTGGAGACACCATAACCGGCGATGCTCTGGTTATCGATCCGGCTGACAATGCGAAAGGAATCTTCGCCGAAGCGGAAAAAAATAAACTGCACATCAACTATATTGTCAATACTCATGGACACGTAGATCATATAGGCGGCAACGCCCCAATGCAAAAACTGACCGGGGCAAAAATCATTATTCATGAAGATGACGCCGAAATGTTGACATCCACTCCGGCGATGATGCTGAAAATGTTCGGAGCCGCCCAGTCTCCTCCGGCTGACCGTCTGGTCAAGGAGGGAGATACTATTGACGTAGGCAATATATCCCTCAAAGTTATTCACACTCCCGGCCATACTCCCGGTGGAATCAGCCTTTATGTTCCGGGTTATGTTTTTACCGGCGACACCCTTTTCGTCGAAGGTGTCGGCAGGACTGATCTGCCCGGCAGTTCCCCGCAGACGATGTATAGAGCAATCAAGGAAAAGCTCTTCACTCTGCCGGACAACACCAAAGTCATGCCCGGCCATAATTACGGCAGAACTCCGACTTCCACCATCGGCCATGAAAAAAAATACAACCCATTTATCAGATAACGAGGAGAAAACAGCATCTATGAAAAAAGGATTACAAAAAACTGACTTCGCCGGCCTAAGTTTTGTAAGCAGCGGCAAGGTTCGTGATATCTATTCCATTAATGATCATTTGTTAATCGTAGCTACCGATCGCATCTCGGCCTTCGACGTCATTATGCCTAATCCGATTCCCGGCAAAGGCATAATTTTGAATCGCATGTCTGCTTTCTGGTTTGCGAAAATGGAGGACATTATCAACAATCACCTGATATCGATAAATCCGGCGGATTTTCCGGAAGAGTGCGCCCCGTACCGTGACATGCTGGAAGGCAGAAGCATGCTGGTGAAAAAAGCAAAGCCTCTTCCAGTGGAATGCATTGTCCGCGGTTATTTAAGCGGTTCCGGCTGGAAAGATTATCAGCAAAGCAAAACCATCTCCGGTATTGTACTGCCCGACGGCCTGCAAGAATCATCAAAACTGCCTAATCCAATTTTCACTCCCTCGACGAAGGCGCCGGAAGGCGAGCATGACGCCACCATTACTAAAAAGGACATGGAGGATATCATCGGCGCAGAACTTACTGCAAAAATCATTACAATCAGTTTGGCCATTTATGAACGCGCCGCAGCAATAGCTCAAAAATCAGGAATCATCATTGCAGACACAAAAATGGAATTCGGCATGCTGGACAACGAATTAATTCTTATTGATGAACTGCTTACGCCGGACTCATCACGCTTCTGGCCCAGTGCAGAATATGAAGCAGGACGGCCGCAAAAAAGCTACGATAAGCAATTCCTCAGAGACTATCTGCTTTCAATTAACTGGAATCAGAAGCCGCCTGCACCGGAATTGCCGCCTGATATCATCGAAAACACCAGGAAAAAATACGAAGAAGCCTTGAAGCGTCTGGTGGAATAAACCCGCAAAATATAATTTGACATAATCACTTTCATTAATAAATTTTGGAAAATTTTTCTGATTGATGTCTTCCCCCAAGGAGAAATAATTGGCTATTAAAAAGTTACCTGATTACCAGCTTAAACAGAAAATTTTGTATACCGATCATACTGATACTGGAACCCTTAAGAATTACGGAGACCTTTTTTTTGCCGAGGGCAATCTTTCCGACGCCCTGGATTTTTATCAAAAAGCAGATTTTACCGAAGGACTGCAAAAGATTAAAAATACTGCACTCGAAAGCGGTGATGTAATGCTTTTTGGGCGGGCAGCCAAAACCCTGAACCTGGAGTTAACACCAGCCGACTGGGAAAATATCGGTAAGATCGCTTTG
Organism: Smithella sp.; assembly: GCA_039679455.1. Classification (GTDB taxonomy): domain Bacteria; phylum Desulfobacterota; class Syntrophia; order Syntrophales; family Smithellaceae; genus MVRV01. The sequence goes on from JBDKUX010000085.1 coordinate 5,228, forward strand.
AATTTAAAAAAATATCTCTTTGCCCGTCATGCCCTGGAAAAAGCAAATAATGAGGAATTGCTGAACTCAGTTAAGCAAATCTTGCAAGTGGAAGGATACGAAAAAATCTCATGACGAAAAAGGATTACTATGAAATTCTGGGGGTAGACCGGAATGCCTCAGATGAAGAGCTTAAAAAGAATTACCGTAAAATAGCCATGCAGTGCCATCCGGATAGAAATCCGGGAAACAAAAAAGCGGAAGAACGATTCAAAGAAGCGGCGGAAGCCTATGAAGTATTAACCGATAAGCAGAAAAGAGAAATATACGACCATTACGGTCATGAAGGCTTAAGCAATACCGGTTTCCGGGGATTCAACGGGTTTGACGATGTTTTTTCCCATTTCGGCAGTATTTTTGAAGAAGCGTTCGGATTCAGCAGTTCCCGCGGACGATCCCGTTCTTATGCCCGTGCAGGCGCTGATTTGCGCTATGATTTAAAAATTTCCTTTCATGATGCCGCCTTTGGCACGACGACCACTATCGAGCTGGAAAAATATGCCATCTGCCATGAATGTAACGGTACCGGTGCTGCTGCCGGAACCCACCCGGAAACATGCGACATGTGTCAGGGACACGGTCAGGTAGTACAGTCCCGCGGTTTCTTCACTATCAGCACCACCTGCCCCCATTGCGGCGGCAGCGGCAAGACTGTTTCGGAGCCATGCAATTGTTGTCACGGACAGGGCAGGGAATCAATTAAGAAAAATGTCCAGCTAAAAATTCCGGCCGGTGTTGATACGGGTTCCCGCCTGCGTCTGCGCGGCGAGGGTGAACCCGGCGAGCAGGGTGGTCCCGACGGTGATTTGTATGTTTTTCTGAGAGTTGAAGAACATGATTTTTTTGTCCGTTCCGACGACGACATACATTGCCGTATTCCCATCTCGTTTACTCAGGCGGCTTTGGGTGCAACAATTGAAGTACCCACACTTGAAGAGAATGAAAAAGTTAAAATACCCAAGGGCATTCAGGGCGGCCATTCTTTACGTTTGAAGGGCAAAGGTATTCCTCATTTGCGGGGCTACGGTCGCGGCGATTTAATCATCGAAATAATTGTGCAGACACCGGTAAACCTCAATAAAAAGCAGGAAGAACTTTTAAGGGAATTTGAAAAGATCAGCGCCAAATCACCATAAAACAAACTCGCTTGATAATAGGTATTGCAATCATCACTGACATATGATTATCAATTTACCATTGAACAATACTGGAGGAAGAAACATGAAGAGAAATAATTTCGGTGTGATTATTTTAATGCTGGCTGCTTTTCTTTTTTCAGGTTGCGTGCCGCTTGTCGTCGGCGGGGCTGCAGTCGGCGCTGGTACGGGAACATACATTTTCGTTAACGGTGAATTAAAAACCGACTACTATGCATCATTTGATAAAGTCTGGAACGCCTGCGAACAAACCATAGCCGATATGCGCGGCACCGAGGTTGTACCAGTCAAAGAAATCGCCCAGGGGAAAATTACCACTCTCATCAACGACGAAAAAGTTCAGTTCGATCTTAAATATAAATCCAAGGACGTAACAACAGTTTCCATCAGGGTAGGAATGGTGGGGAACAAACTGTCCTCTCAACTGCTGCACGATAAAATCGCTGAGCATCTGGCCCAAAATAAATAAATTATAAAAAGAGACCTGGACCGGACAAGCAATGAATAAAAAAATTATTTTCGGCATCATCATCAGCGCCGTCCTGGTCTATTTGTCTGTTCGAGGAATAAGTTTTCAGGACATCGTCCACGATCTTCAGAAAATACATGTAGGCTATGTTGCGCTTTTTTTAGTGGTCGTGCTTTTGATGCAATGGCTGCGGTCGTATCGCTGGGGAGTTATACTGCAGCCGCTGGGGAAAATTGATCAGCTTTCCCTTTTTTCCGTTACTTCCGTAGGCTTCCTGGCAATCGCCGCAATTCCCGCCCGCATCGGCGAACTGGCCCGGCCGTATTTAATTGCCCAAAAAAGCACCGTCAAAATGTCTTCGGCCCTGGGTACGATCATTGTGGAAAGAGTGCTGGACAGTTTTTCCGTATTAACCATCGCTGTTATAATTCTGCTTCTTACTGATCTGCCTTCCTGGATGATCAAATCGAGTGTGCTTCTTTTTGTTCTCACTTTGGCGATGTTTTGTTGTATTGGGGGATTGGTTTGGCGCAGGAAAGCGGCATTAAAGATTATCAACCGGATTTTAAGCAGATTGCCGGGAAAGTTTGCCAATAAGATTGATGAAATTATTCACCGTTTTATCGATGGATTTCAAATCATCGTCAATATCAGGTTGCTGTTTTATTTATTGTTCCTTTCCGCCATAGTCTGGCTCCTGGATGTTTTAGCCATTTATATCTTATTCGAAGCTTTCGATTTTACATTGCCTGTCATAGCATCCTTTGTAGTCATGGTTATACTTATGGTCGGGATCGCCGTTCCCACGGCACCCGGATACATCGGCAGCTGGCATTTCAGTTGTATCCTGGGTCTGGGACTTTTTGGTATTGCTAAAACAGACGCCCTTTCCTTTGCCGTTGTCTATCACTTCTTATCCATGATTGTCGTAGTAGTACTTGGAGCTATTTTTCTTCCCTTCAACAAATTTTCCATCTCCGACATGAAACAGCAAATGACCAATAATAAATTGGATTAGGAAAATCTATAAATCGCTTTTGACGTCAACTTTGAGGCTCTTCAACTTTTTATGCAGGTTGCTGCGTTCCAGGCCGATTGCCTCTGCCGTCTTGGAAATATTCCCCTCATTTTCCTCCAGTTTCTTAATAATGAATTGTCTTTCAAAATCCATTTTGGCATCTCTTAATGAATCGGTGGCAGCAGGAGCAGTAACAGTTTGCGCCGGCAATACTTCGCCATAATCTGTCCTGGTGTTGAGAAATGGAATGTCATTGGCTGTTATTTCATCGCCCGGAGTTAAAATAATCAATCTTTCAATGATATTTTTCAATTCACGGACATTGCCCGGCCAATCATGCTGCATGAGCAATTGTATAGCGTCGTCGGTTATTACTTTTTTATGTCCACCCTCTTTGAGGGCAAAATCGAGCAGGAATCTTTCCGCCAGGGGTCTTATGTCTTCCTTTCTATCCCGCAAGGTGGGAACCAGCAAGGGAATGACATGCAGACGGTAATAAAGGTCCTGCCGGAAACGTCCCGCTTCCATTTCTTCTTCCAAATCCTTATTGGTAGCGGCTAAAACGCGGACATCCATATCAATAACTTTGTTACCGCCGACCCGCTCAAATTTCTTTTCCTGCAGGATACGGAGAATTTTCGCCTGAGCCTTCAAACTCATATCAGCCACTTCATCAAGAAAAATCGTGCCTTCATGCGCGAGATCGAATTTACCGCGTTTTTTTTCGGTTGCCCCGGTAAAAGCCCCTTTTTCATGTCCGAACAATTCGCTTTCAATGAGCTCTTCCGGAATCGCCGCGCAATTGACCTCGATAATGGGTTTATGGGACCGGCGGCTTAAGTGATGAATGGATCGCGCCACCAGTTCCTTACCGGTCCCGTTTTCTCCCATAATCAGAATCCAGGCATTAGTCGGGGCAACAATACTGATCATTTCCTTGAGCTCGTTAATGGCCTGACTGCCGCCGGTTAATTCGTATTGGTGAGAATACTTCTGCTTCAACAGCAGATTTTCCGCTTCCAGGCGAATAAAATTAAAGGCATTGTTTACCATGATAATGACTTTGTCCAGAGAAAGCGGTTTCTCAATAAAATCAAACGCTCCGAGTTTTGTCGCTTTTACGGCTGTTTCAATTGTGCCGTGACCGGACATCATAATTACCAGAATATTGGGATGCGCCGCTTTTATAGCCTTGAGAGTCTCCAGACCGTCAATTCCGGGAAGCCAGATATCGAGCAGCACAAGTTGGGGCATTTCACTGTCAACACATTTTAAGGCTTCTTCCCCGGAGCCCGCGGTCAGAATCTGATAACCTTCATCTTCTAAAATAGCTCCCAGTGACTGGCAAATACTGACTTCATCATCAACTATAAGAATCGTTTCGTTCATAATAAATAATTTTATCCTTTAGCTATAAATGACGACCTTGTAAAAAGGCCGCAGGCAAGGCGCGCGAATTCTGAGAAATGAGGCGTACTTAGCGTACGCCGCAGTGACGAAGGATGATGCGCAACGCAGCATCCGGTCTTTTTACAAGGTTGTTATAAATTAAACTTCCGCCACAGGCAACTGAAAAGAAATAACAGTTCCCGTTGGTTTATTATCTGCAATAAGCACCTGTCCGTGATGATCCGAAATAATGGAACTGACAATTGCCAGCCCCAGACCTGTTCCGGATTTCTTCGTGGAAAAATAGGGATCAAACACCTTCCTTTTATAACTTGCCGGCACCCCGGCCCCGTCATCGGCCACGGCTACCGTAACCTTATGATGTATTTCATCATAACTCACCGTGATTTCAACCTTACCCTCTTTTTTATTGATTGCGGCAACAGCATTATCCAGCAGATTAATCATGACCCGATTAATCTGCTCGGCGTCAAGATTAAATTTGGGCAGTCTCTCGGCCGGTTGATAATCAAAGACAATTTCTTTATGTGCATCCTGAAAGAGGACAACCGCATCGGCAACAACGGCGTTCAGATCATTGAGCGTCAGGGTTGTTACAGGCATCCGCGCGTAACGCGAAAATTCATTGACGAGGTTTTTCAGCACTTCCACCTGATCAATAATGGTTTGCGTACATTCTTTAAATACGGAGCCGTCTTCTCCTAATTTATCTCCGTACTTCCGTTGTAATCTCTGGGCGGAAAGCTGAACCGGCGTGAGCGGGTTCTTGATCTCATGCGCCATGCGGCGGGCGACTTCACGCCAGGCAGCGGCACGCTCCGCCTTCTGCAACTGGGTCAGATCTTCAAACACAACAACCATACCGGAATAGTTACCTTCTTCATCCCGGATTGTCGTTATAGTCAACAAAATAGTCAGAGCCTTATCCTTGAACATAAGCTCGATTTGTTTTTCCAGTGAACTTACATCGTTTTCCTTCATTTCCCACAAAAAGTCATCGACAAGCGAAATATGCTCCGGAATCAGCAAATCGCGATAATTCTGCATAAGAACTTTCTCTGCTTCAATATCAAACATTTTTTCCGCAGCGGAGTTGACGGTCGTTATCGCCCCGTCCCGGTCCACCGAAATAATTCCCGCCGAAACATTGCGCAAAACAGTTTCCATGTATTTGCGCCGCTGCTCCAGACCATCCTTGCTCCTCTTTAAATCCTTCGTCATCTGATTGAAAGATTTAACCAAAAGCCCAATTTCATCATCCGCTTCCACACCAATATGAATATCCAGATTTCCCTGGGTAATTTTATTAGTAGCTTCCGCCAGGTTTTGAATCGGTACCGTAATCTCTTTCGCCAGGGCAAAACCAAACCATGTCGCCAGAAATATTATCAACAGCGTCACTATGGACAATGTGATAATATAATTAAATTTTATCGGATTCTTCATCAGTTTGATCTGGCTGTATTGCTCGGATGCTGTCCCGATGATTCTCAACTTATCCACAAAGCCCTTGGGAATGTTGTAGCTTACGGAAACACGGCCAATCACCTCGGTCGGAACGGCATAAGAAAATACGGGAACAACACCGACAACGGCGTCACCCGTGGTGGTCGGCTGAACAGTTGATGCTTCCTTCCCCAAATAAATGTCTTCCAACATTTTAGGAGTTAAAGTTATCGGCAATAGTTCGGGATGGGCGACATCACTAAAAACAATATTATTTTTTTGAAAGTCAAAGCTGATGTCAACCATCCCCACTTTATAATTTTTTTGGCGCTGAACAATTAAGTCTTTGAGGTATTCCTGCCTTTCGGGATCATAGAGATGATTTTGGGTAATGTCGGTACTGATTTGGCGCGCATTGAACTTTGCATGCTCCGCTGTTTGTTGATAATAAACCTGTGCCACTTCCAGCGAACGGGATAAGGCGTCACCGATCTTAATGTTAAACCAGAATTCTATGCTGTAAGTGAGAAAGTTTATGGCAAATATAAAAAGTAAAATTGTCGGCACGAGGGATAAACTGACAAAAGCAACAACAAGTTTTGTCCTTAATTTGGAACCTATAATACCATGACGCTGTTCATAAAGCAATTTAACTACGTTGCGAACAATCAGGAAAAGCAGCAGGATAATTAAGATAACATTAATGCTGGTCAGGCTGTAGACGAGAATATTTGTTGAAACAGGCAAATCACCTTTTTGGGAATAATGGCTGGCGATTAAGGTCAGGGCAACGGCAAGCAAACCCACAACGACTATAATAATACGTTCACGGCGCCTTTTCCTTAATTCTTTGTCATCTATATAGACAGGTTTTTGTTTTTTTTTCATTGTCACATGGCGATGCTAAGATATATTTTGCCATTTTTCAGAGCTGTTTGAATCTGTAAAACTAATATGAGAATCTCTGTTTATACCACGCAGTTTCAAAATCCCAGAACGAAACAAATACAAACACATACTCCATGTGCAGGGGCAAACGAACTTTATCTATCTTTACTTTCATCATTAGATAGTAATTATTTCCGTGAACCAGTTTCTTCAGAGGCACAATCGGGATCCCGTTTAAATCAGCCATTGCCTTTTGCGCACTTTCGAAATCAGGAAAAACTGCTGGCGTTTCATAACCATTGGTAAAAATACTGAAAGTCTTTTTCAGATTATCATATTTGATAGTGCGTTTAATTTCACGGCTTGTTATTTTCTTATCCCACAGACCGGTCCTGCTCTGATAAACTTCCAGCTGCAGAGCGAATACTGCCGGCGCACCGGCCAGAATACTTGATTCCATTTCGGTCTTAAAACCGTTCACCACTCTTGCATATAAGAGCACATTTTCCTTATCATTGGTGATTATGATGTCTTTTATTGTCGGCTCGACGGCTCGTCCCTGCGTTCCCACACCGAGACAACCGGAAAAAACAAACAAAAAAATGAACAATAATTTACCGAAGTTCCCTTTGATTTTATCCATATGAACCTTTTTAATAGTAGTTTTGTAAAAAAATGAATTAACAAAATATACTAGGTAACATGAGAATAAAAATCAAGACTAATTTGAATTAAACCTGAATGGCGTCAAGAATGTGAAAAGATGGAATTTTTAAGGTTGTGAACTCAGGAAATGTTTCTTTTTTATCCAAACAACTGACAATTTTCCAGCAGTCCGCCTTTAACATCAGTTCTTTCAGCAGAAGGTTGTTTAAGCGGTGTCCGGACTTGTAAGCTACGAAATGACCGATTATGGGCATACCCAGCAAGAACAAGTCTCCGATGGCATCAAGTATTTTATGCTTGACAAATTCATCGGGAAAACGCAGACCTTCCTTATTGATAACCTTTTGATCGTCAAGAACAACGGCATTTTGCAGAGATCCGCCAAGCGCTAAGCCTTTTGCCTGCATATATTCAACTTCATTTAAGAAACCGAAAGTCCGGGCTGCACAAATTTCCTTTTCGTATTTTTCATCGGAAAAAGCCATGCTAAAAGACTGCCTGCCAATGGCAATATGTTTAAAGTCGATTTCATAACTGATTTTAAATTCGGCTGCAGGCAATAAAACTGCGTTTCCGTCTCCTTCCTTTACGGAAACGGGCTTTTTAATAACTAAAATCTTTTTAGTTTTCCCCTGGACATGAGTCCCTACTTCTTTCAGCATTTTCACAAAGGGAAGTGCGCTGCCATCCATAATAGGAACTTCAAAAGAGTCCAGTTCCACAACAGCATTATCAACACCCATACCGCTGAAAGCGGAGAGAAGATGTTCAACCGTAGAAACAGTAACACCATTTGTACCCAGAGTTGTCGCCAGGGTAGTATCAGAAACATTATTGAATACGGCAGGAATCGGACGGACGACGGGTAAATCTTTGCGAACAAATATAATACCTGTATCCACCGATGCCGGTTTAATGCGCATGTTCACTTTCCGGCCAGTGTGCAAACCGATACTGGAACAAATTATTTCTTTTTTCAATGTTCGTTGCAAATGCATAAAGTCACACCAATTTAATAAACTTCAGGATTGTACAGCAATATTCGTGCCACGGGGCGCAACATTCTTCATATAAATAAATTATTGTAATTACAAATCATTTTCCCGGCAATTTACGCCCCCTTATTGGGAAGGTATAGCTTCTGTGGCAGAAACACCACTTTTCTTCCCGGAAAGGGAATTTTAGCAGCAAAGAGGCGGATTAGACTATTTTTTGTTTGGCCGGATTATTTACAATAGCGTTCCTTTTCACTATAGATACAACCACAGTATTGCTGCCGGTACATGCCTAATTCCCTGGATATCTTGATACCTTCGGTCCAGCCAACGCGAAAATCCTGATAATAAAAAGGAATCCCCAACTGGCGACCAAATTGCTCACCAATTTCCCGAATAAGGTCATGCTTCTGAAATTTACTATAAAGTAATGTTGTCGTAAAGCCGTCATATTTACCGGCCAACGCCATTTCGGCGGTGTATTTCAAACGATGCTGCAAGCAGTATTCGCAGCGCTCTTTTTCCTTGAAAACAACATTGCGTAAAAATTCTTCCAATTGATAGCTTTCGGCATACAAGACATCCAAAAACGCTTTTGCCGCATAATCATTTAAGGTTTGCAGACGCCGCTGATATTCCTGATACGGATGGATGTTGGAATTATAAAACACACCGACGACTTCATGTCCTTGAGTTCTCAATTCTTTTAAAGGATAGATGGTACATGGACCACAGCAGATATGCATCAAGAGTTTCATAATTTTATTAACTCAATATAAGCGAACAAAGGTGCCTTTTCAAAAGAGTTCTTTTTGGGCGGCGGCTTTCAGCCCGAAATGTTCATAAGCTTTAGCCGAAGCTATTCTTCCGCGTGCCGTTCTTTGCAAATATCCTTCCTGAATCAGATATGGTTCGTAAACATCTTCGATAGTTGCTTTTTCCTCCCCGATCGCAGCGGACAGGCTTTCTACGCCGACGGGGCCGCCATTGAATTTTTCAATCAGCGTCATGAGCAGTCTCCTGTCCATCTGATCAAAACCTTTATGATCGACTTCAAAAGCATCCAGTGCGGTTTTGGCAATTTCCCCGTCAATTGTGCCGTCGGACTTAACTTCGGCATAATCACGGACGCGCTTCAGCAGCCGGTTGGCAATTCTGGGAGTTCCCCGGGCGCGCCTGGCCAGTTCCCGGGCTCCGTCATCCGCTACCTTGACTCCCAGAATAGAAGCAGACCTTTTGATAATTATTGCCAGTTCCTCCGGCGTGTAAAATTCCAGACGAAAATGCATGCCGAAACGGTCGCGCAAAGGTGAAGTGAGGGCTCCGGCGCGTGTTGTAGCTCCAACCAGAGTAAATTTGGGAATATCAAGCTTCATTGACCGGGCCGATGGTCCCTGTCCGATTAAAATATCAATATAATAATCCTCCATCGCCGGATATAAAATCTCTTCCACCACGTGGGAAAGACGGTGAATTTCGTCGATAAAAAGAATTTCATGTTCGGACATGTTTGTTAAAATCGCCGCCAGATCACCGGGCCTTTCAATAACGGGACCTGAAGTAACCTTGATATCCACGCCCATTTCCCGGGCAATAATATAGGCGAGCGTCGTTTTTCCCAGGCCGGGCGGCCCATACAACAAGACATGATCCAGGGCTTCGCGTCTCTTTCGGGCGGCCTCAATAAATATCGCCAAATTGTTTTTGATCTTTTCCTGGCCGATATAATCGGTTAATTTCGCCGGGCGCAGAGTAACTTCCAAACCGGATTCTTCCTGGGCGCAAACAGGGCTGATCAAAGGATTTTTTACGTTAACATCCATATACTACCTGCCATCATCAACTCAGCCCGCCAGAAGCTTCAGGGTCTTTTTCAGAAGCGAGTCTAAAGTTAATTCTTCCTCTGATATTTGCATGACCTTATCCAAAGCATCTTTCGCCGCATTATTTTTATAACCGAGATTCACCAGGGCGGACAACACATCTTCCTTGAGCATCTCATCGGTTTTGTTCTGATCCTCGGCAACCGGCAACTGTTCCAGCGTCATTTTTTTAATGACTTTTTCTTTGAGTTCCAAAATCAGGCGTTCCGCCATTTTCCTGCCTACGCCGGGGATCCCGACCAGCTTGCCCACATTGCCGCCGGAGATAGCCTGCAACAGCTCATTGGGCGTAATACCGGAAATAATATTCATGGCGATCTTCGGTCCGATGCCGCTTACGGAAATCATTAATTGAAAAAGATCGCGTTCGCGTGTTGTATAAAAGCCGAATAAATTTATGGCGTCTTCCTTGACGGAAGTATGTACATGCAATGTTACAGACTCGCCGGCCTCCGGTAATTCATAAAAAGTTGTCAGCGGAATAAAAACACGGTAACCGACACCGTTGGCATCTATAACAACACTGGCTATTTCTTTATACGCGATTTTTCCGCAAATGAGAGCAATCATCAGATCGGCTGCTCCTTCTGGAAATTGGCATGGCAGACGGCAACGGCGAGAGCATCAGCGGCATCAGCGGGCGGCAGAGAAGGAAGCTTTAAAATAGCTTTAACCATAACTTGCACCTGTTGTTTTTCCGCCCGGCCATAACCAACCACCGCCTGTTTGACTTCCAGCGGCGAATATTCAAACACAGGAATACCAAGATCGGCCGCGGCAAAAATCACCACGCCCCTGACCTGGGCCTGTTTAATCAAACTGCGAACATTTTTGCCGTAAAAGATATTTTCTACTGCGATGGCGCCGGGAACCGTCTGCTTAATCACTGCGGACAACTGCTGATAAATGGAAATTAGAACCGTTGATAAAAGCGAATCTTTGGGCGGTTTAACTTCGCCGTGTATAACATATCGCAAATAGTTGCTTTCCTTTTCAATCACTCCATAACCGGTAATATGGCTGCCGGGATCAATTCCTAAAATGCGCAATTTTATTCCATTAAAAAATAATCTTCAATCAGGCACTGAGTTTTTCCATCACGTCTTCATCGATATCAAAATTGGAGTAGACGTTCTGCACGTCATCATTATCTTCGAGCTTTTCCATCATCTTGAGCATCTGCTCCGCCTTTCCCAGTTCCAGCTTAACCGTATTGGACGGAATCATGCCGATCCGGGCTTCCAGATGTTTAATACCCTTGGCATCTATTACTTTTTTTACTTCTTCAAAGGAGGCGGGATCGGTAACTACTTCAAATTCATTGCCCTCGCTCAAGACATCTTCGGCGCCGGCGTCAAGCGCCAGTTCCATCAGCACATCTTCGTCAACTTCTTTTTTATCAATGACGATGCTGCCCTTCTTCGAAAAAATCCACCCCACACATCCGTTTTCACCCAGATTACCGCCGTGTTTGGAAAAGATATGGCGGATTTCCGCAACTGTTCTATTTTTATTATCCGTCATCACTTCCACCAGAACGGCGACACCGGCGGGACCGTAACCTTCGTAGGTAACTTCTTCAAAATTTGCTGCACCCTCTCCGCCACCAATGCCTTTTTTAATCGCCCGGTCAATATTATCCTTGGGCATGTTTTCTTCTTTGGCCGCCATAATTGCCTGCCGGAGCCGGGCGTTTCCTTCGACATCGCCGCCGCCAAGCCTTGCCGCAAGTGTTATTTCCTTAATAATTTTGGTAAATATTTTGCCGCGCTTGGCGTCGATAGCACCTTTCTTTCTTTTAATTGTGCTCCATTTGGAATGGCCGGACATATAATTTCTCCTGAATGGTTTTTATAAATTTTTTGCCTAATAACACAAGGCAATGAGCTTGTACAGTCTTTTTAAAAGATGAGAAAGTGTGTAAGATCTCTATATTACTTCAGTATTACTTAACACTTTGCACCCGCATCTTGCGCCTGCATTTAAAGTTTGACCCTGCAAATATCACTAACTTTAACCCCTATAGCACAGAAAAGGAGATGATATCAATGAGTAATCCTGTTGATTCGCATTGACATTTCAGCATCAATAAATAAAATTAATATAATTGTATGGAACTTTGCCATCTGTCGGTAACGTAGGGCACAACCGGATTTCTGCAGGTTGTATGAACTGCGATGGTTGCGCAGGATTGTAATGTCGTTGGTACAATATCATCACACAATAAGGAGGTTGATATGTCGGAACGCATCTATAAAAAAATTGAAATCGTAGGAACATCAACAAAGGGTGTCGACGATGCCATTCGTAATGCGATCGAAACGGCAAACAAAACCGTCAGTAACATAGGATGGTTTGAAGTGATTGAAACCACGGGACGGGTCATTGAAGGCAAGATCACACAGTTCCAAGTTACAATGAAAGTTGGTTTCTTGCTTGAAAGAGAATAATGAGGACAGGCCACTGTAGCCGCCGGTGTTCCCACCGGCGGCATTGAAAAATGTATTATTTCGTTCTGATTACAAAACCAGAGATAATCCGGCGGCAAGGCAAATCACTGTTTTCTTCCTTTTCCCGAATCGGTAATTTCGATTAATTGGCCGGGGTAGGGCTGGAGCAGGGTCTGCCCCAGAAGGTAGTCGTTGTGATAGCGGATTGACCAGGCCCACAAAACGCTGAGAAGGGCACTCAAAGGTATCCTTTCGTCTCTGTATTCTTCAATCCTTTCCAGGAAAAAGGCCTTTTCTTCTTTCGAGAGCACTTTGGAAAAGCCCCCGAAGGCATGCTCCAGAACATTGATCATTGCGGTGAAACGGGGCGGGTTTGCCAGCGCCTGTTTCAGATGCTCTTCGTAGCGGTTCACTATCGTCTCGAAATCTTCATTATCATGATTGGCAACGATCCTGCCGAGAATCCGCATCTGCGCCTGGTTGCATCCCATAAGCAGGAGTTTCTGGATAGAATGGAACGTCACGAGGACTCTCATAGAGCCGCTCTTTTTTACTTCCCTGAAGCGGGCGAAGGTAAAAATTCGGGTCAGAAAATGTTCCCGGATCGTAAAGTTACGAATTCGGCCTTCATCCTCTACGGGAAGTCCCGAGAATTTTTCCAGGACTGTGCCGCCAAGAAAGCCGCTGCCCCGCGTTGTCCGGGATGAGGTTTCAAAACCTGTGTATATTTTAACGTCATTAACGCCGCAGGTAGGTGAACGGCTCTTCAGCAGAAATCCATCCACCTCGGGCAGGGAATTAAGGAATGTCGCCAGGAAGTTGCGCATCGGCCCAGCCCAATCTTTTCCGGTAGCCGGCTGAAATAGAATATGGCTGTCATCCACAGAGACAATCCGGATGGGTTTGCGCGGCACACCCAATCCAATTTCCATTTCCGGACAAACAGGGTAAAACAACACATGGGTTTTCAGTTTTTCCACAAAAGGGGCATCGATCATCTCCCCGTCATAGCGGCAATGTTCAAAGCCGAGGCATTTACTGACCACGACGACGGGCTTGGGGAAATTTTCCATCGGCATTCCTCCATAGGTTTAACGTGCCGTAGTTGATACTAAAGTTGAACGACCTGCCGCCCTGATGGAAGCGACGGCGGTAAAGGCATTGGCCGCGCAGTTGACATTGGTCAAGTTTTGTTTAACTTAAATTTACTGATTAATTTTGTCAAGCAGGTGCTCTCTGATTATTATTCGGTATGTAAATAGAGGATTGATGCAATGGCTAACTTACCTAAACTGCTATCGATCAAAATGGACCTGCATAATCTGCTTTATCTTTCTTATCTGATACCGGCAGATCGCTTACGCCCACTGGTTCCATCCGGTTTGACGCTCGACTCGTCGGAGAACAAAGTTTTCATATCCATTGTAGCCATGCAATGCAGGATGGTGCATCTTTCTTGTTTGCAGTGGCCGAGCTTCGGTTACGACCAGCTCAATCTTCGCACCTATGTAATTGACCCCAAAACAGGCAACCCGGCGGTTTACTTTTTCCAAAGCGGAGTTTCTTCGAGAATCATATCCGTAGCAACGTGCATTCTCGGCATGCCCTGGACGCACATATCCTTTAACCTGCTCACGGAACGCTCCGCCAATGGAAACGACTTCTACCGCGCAATCGGCAACTGGAACGGTGAAATCGAGATTTTAATGAAATCGTCCCTCGTCAAAAATACGCAAGACAACATCATTAAACACATCACGGAACCGATGGCAGGTTTTATCGGCAGAGGCAAAAAATTAAAGAGGATCGTCATTGAACACAAAGTTTTGGACGTACGGTTTTTATCGCTTTCGCAAATCAAGTTCAATCTTCCGGTCTACGCCGGCCTGCTGGCAGCGACGGAGCTGGACAAGCCTGACAGCGTTTTGATCGTACCGCAATCACGTTTTTCCGTTTTTATTTAATGGAGGAAAGGCAGATTCTCATGAACAAGAGCGAAATCGCCGAGTACAGGCCCGCACCCGATTTTGAACTTACGGACAGTGAAGGACGGCAGGTTAAACTCTCCAATTACAAAGGAATCAAGGATATAGTTCTGATTTTCAACCGCGGTTTTCTTTGACCCTACTGCCGCCGGCATATGGCGCAGTTGCGCCGGGATTACCAGAAATTTATAATGCGCGATGCCGAAATAGTCGCCATCGGCCCCGAAAGCACGGATACCTTCACGACGTGGTGGCGCAAACATAATATGCCCTTCCCCGGTTTGCCCGACCCGGATCACACCGTGGCAAAGCTCTACGGACAACAGGTAAAGCTGCTGAAGCTTGGCCGTCTGCCTGCACAGCTGATCATTGACAAAAAAGGATTGATTCGTTTTGTGCACCACGGCAATTCGATGTCCGACATCGTAGAGAACGATAAAATTATCATGCTGCTGGATCAATTGAACCGCGAAGAAGGATGACCGTAACTGGCGGGGCGTAAAAGTTTCGAATGGAGGGCATGAAATGATTATAAAAATGGTATTGTTTTCATTCTTTTTTTTATTCACCATACCTTTTATTCTACAAGTCTATGTATTAACGCCATTTCTCGGAAAAGAAAGAGCAATTAAAATTGTCGGCCGGCAACTGACACTGGCAGCCTCATTCGTAGCAAAATTAATAGTTCCCCGTGTAAATTCAGAACTGGATTTTTCAATTTTCAAGCAAAAGATCAAAAGAAACTTTTTATTTTTCGGAAAACTTTATCATTTAAGAGTTGTAAAGGAAACGAGGGATACAATTGAATTCAGATTTCGGTTTTGTCCTGTTTCGAAGATTTTCACAATATTTGGACTTTCAGATCTATGTAAATACTCATGTGCGGGAGATTGGAAGCTTGCAGAGAAAAACAAGGATTGCTGGACATTCAACAGAGATCAGACAATTGGAACCGGTGGTTTGTATTGCAATCACACATACTCCAGAAAGCAATAAGTCAAAAATAGGAATCATTAAAATTCATAGGAGCGCGACCAAAGATTGCTTTTTTAAATTGTGTTTCCTTCACCTATTGCCTCATAAATAAATGTTACCGAGAGAAGGAACTGGAGAGGAGACGTTTCCTCATAAAAGATGTTACCGAAGATGGGTAATCTTTTTGAGATTCAATTCAATTATATTTCTTAACTCAAA
>JBDKUX010000086.1:0-5182 GCA_039679455.1 Smithella sp.
TTCCTTGGCCTGAGGACTCATATGTCAAACCTCCGTTTCCGAATCTCTTTCCGGTAACATCGGTTTATGAGTCAACGTACCTTTTTTATCCACCCTTTCGGTAACATTTTATTTGAGGCAATTCGAATGGAAATACACCCTTGACATGGGAATACAGCCCCCCTATACTCTGATCTGTCTTATCAATAATCGTTATGCGGGTTCCGAATGAAACGTTCCTACAAGAGACTTCTGGCACTGGTGGTGGCCTTCGTGGTGGTGTTGGTGGTTGCCGCCTTGCTCTACATGGCGGGCATGAGCCAACTGGAAGGCAAGCCGCGGGGATTCTGGCAAGCGCTCGAGTGGGCGTCCGAAACCTTGTCCACTACGGGCTACGGGGCGGATGCCAAGTGGCAACACCCGCTGATGGTTGCATTGGTGGTCTTGGTCCAGTTTCTCGGCGTGTTTATGGTGTTCCTGATTTTTCCGATCTATCTGATCCCGTTTCTCGAGGAACGTTTCGAAACCCGCCTGCCGACTGACTGCGCCAATGCCCGCCAGCACGTCTTGATCTATCGCAACGGCCCGGCGGTGGCGTCCCTGATCGACGAACTGAAGCAGGTGTCGGTGACCCCGATCATCATTGAGGAGGATGAGGCGGAGGCACGACGGGTGCAGGAGACCGGTTACCGAGTAGTCTACGGCAATCTCGAAGGCAAGGTGATGACCCGCGTCGCCCTGACAGATAGTCGTGCCCTGATTCTCAACGACAGCGACCACCGCAATGCCGCGGTCGCTATCACCGCGCGCCAGCTCGGTTTCACGGGCGACATCCTTGGCCTGGTGGAAAATCCGTTCCACCGCCAGCCGATGATCCTCGCCGGAGCCACGGCTGCCTTTACCCCACGGCATGTGTTAGGAGCGGCACTCGCCGCCCGCGCCAGCCGCAAGGTCAGCCCGGCGGTGGCTGGCGAGCAATATCTGGGCACCAACCTGCAAGTCAGCGAAGTGCGCATCCATGCCGGCAGTGTACTTGCCGGCCGCACGATCGGCGAGTGCCAACTAGCCCACGAAACCGGTGTCACCGTCATCGGGCAGTGGTTCAACGGTCGCCTTGATGTGTCACCGCGATCCGGCACCCGGATCGAAGCAGGAGGGATCCTGCTGTTGGTCGGCAGTGCCGAGAACATCGGACGGTTCACTGAGACTTGCTCCGGCACCACCAAGCTGAAACGCCACGGACCATTCATCGTCGCGGGCTACGGCGAAGTCGGCGGCAAGGTTGTGGAACTGTTGCAAGACGCCGGCGAGGAAACGCGTGTGATCTCGCTGAATTCCGGGCCCGGCGTGCAGATCGCGGGAAATGTACTTGATCCGAAGCTGTTAACCGAGGCCGGGGTGGAGGAGGCACAGGCAGTGATCCTCGCCCTGCACGATGATTCCACGACGCTCTTCGCCACCGTGATCCTGAAGGATTTGGCACCGCATGTGCCTGTGATCGCGCGCGTGGACCGTCAGGAAAACGTCGAACGCATCCATGTAGCCGGTGTTGATTTCGCATTGTCGATCAGTCAGGTGACCGGTCAGATCCTTGCCCGAAGATTGTTAGGCAAGGCGGCGGTGTCGCTTGACCAAGGGCTGAAAGTATCCCTGGTGGCTTCGCCGGAACTGGTCGGGAACAATCCCGCTGGCCTTCGTATCCGCGAGCGTACCGGATGCTCGGTCGTGGCGGTGGAACGGGGCGAGGACGTGCTGGTGCGTTTCGACGGCGATTTCCGCTTTTCACCCGAGGACTCGATCTACATCTGCGGCAGTGAAGCCGCGATCCGCAAGTTCACCGCAGAGTTTCCGTCCGCATGAGGCGGAGGCCGTAGGTGCCTATACCGAGAAGTTACTATAGTCAGTCTATTTTCTTGGCATTTCTATCATTATTATTTTTAATTTTATCGAATTTTATTAATCTGCTCCTTTCTAACTTTAAATGTAATACAAATAAGTGAAGCAGTTCACTTGCCCCCCTCAGCACGTCAGCTCATTGTTTCCTCCCCCGGACAGTATAGAGACTCAAGAGCCGTGCCACGGTAATGGCAATGAAGAGCTGACCCGTTATTTGCTCTAATATGGCCAGGGATCGCGCCTGAACCGATAATGGCAGGATGTCCCCGTAACCCGTGGTTGTCAGTGTCACAAAGCTGAAATATAGGAATCCAAATCGATCCGTTTTTATTCCTGTAATACTAAACGAACCCGGATACACCGTCTCTATGAGATAGTAAAGCCAGGACCACAAGATGCCAATAAGCATGTATTCGCTGGCCCCCGCCATGAGCATATCAGCCGTAACTTCTTTCTGCCTGGCAAGGTAAAATAAAATGCTGACGACGGCATATCCAAGGAAAAAGAATATCGCGATTTTACTCGCCCACGACGTCACAGTGCTTTGAATAACGAAGTCAAGAAGATCAAAGAGGATGACCATGGAAGCCATTGTGATGACAAACCACTGGCGTCTCCGTTTTTCATGTACTGCCCAGACACAGGAAACAACAATGAACCATACGAAGATGTTTGTTGCTGCAGTTACTGCCTTTGCTCCTTCGATAAAAGGCCGGAACATAAAAAGCATTATGATTGTTAAGAAGAGATATGAGAACCGAGCTTTCAGAATTTCGCTGATAATGCTTCTAATTGGTTGATGCATGGGCTTTATCTCCATTTTATGAATCTTTTTTCAGGAACAGGTCATTTGTTATCAACATAAATTACGACTCCACCCATTAGTACCCATTTTTCGGCTACCTCTTTTGCATAATACGCGTCATAATCATCCGTAATAAATAAAACGGGGTCATCGTCTTTATGTCCACTAATTAAATTTTTAAGGTCTCCAACTGTCACGGTATAAGCTCCTATTCCTGTATTTGTTATAAATTAGCTGCTGCGTATCCCCCAAAAAACATTTTACAAAGACCATCAGCAATTCGTCATCTTTTTAGTGCCATTTTCAGTTTCCGTCCAGTCTGTTTTTTTGTTTCATGGATTCCCCTTTTTTTCTAAAGTGGTCAGTTTTCCAGCCTCCTGGGCGCTGTAAAAGCAAACATGAATTACGACTTTGCTTTCTGTACTCTTCACTTGATGAAATTTAAGAACCGTGCGAGATTAAGAACGTTAATAGTCAAAACAATGTAGCACTGCCGGATTTATTCTTCCCCAAACCTAACTGACATGCTGCCCTGCTTACTATTGACAACGAAAGTAAAAATAACGGTTCTTCTGTAGCCTTGCTGTAGAGCGAAAATGAAGGATGAATTCTTATGCTATATACCATGACGAACAGACGATTAAATATAATACAGATATTGGGACGGCTTTTCAATTTCTTGCTGAGAGTAGCACGTGATTTTATAAACAACCAGGGGCTATTATTGTCAGGCGCTGTTGCCTATTATGCTCTGTTGTCAATTGTACCCTTGTCACTCCTTGTCCTCGTTGTGCTGACGCACTTTATAGGAGAGGAGCAGTTGATTATAACGTTGTCAACGTATCTGGGAATGGTAATGCCCGGATACGAAACAACCTTGACAAAGCAGATGAGATCATTCCTTGAACACCGTCATGCGGTTGGTATTATCGGTTTTATCATCATGCTGTTTTTCAGCTCCATGGCTTTTTCCATGCTTGAAAAAGCCATGTCAGTGATCTTTTCAAAACAGATTAGGATCAAACGCCGCAACTTTCTCATATCCGCAATAATTCCCTATGTGTATATCTTCATTATGGCGCTTGGTCTTCTGCTGGTGTCGTTTATCGTGGGGGCAATCGAAACACTTGAAAGTGAGCGTTTGACAATTCTTGGCTGGAGTTTGAACATAGGAGGCATTACCGGCGTGGTACTGTATATCCTGGGAATAGTTGGCGAGATCCTGTTGCTTACATCCTTCTACCTTGTGATGCCCGACGTGCGTGTCAAGTTTCGCTATTCTCTTATTGGTGGGATAGCGGCTACGATTCTATGGGAGATTACCCGTCGGGTTCTGATCTGGTATTATGCAGCCATCTCCATGGTAAATTTAATTTATGGTTCTATTGCCATAACGGTGGTTACCCTCCTCAGTATAGAGGTTGTAGCCACAATTCTGTTATTGGGGGCTCAGGTTATTGCAGAACTTGGGTACAAAACCGAAGGATTGCCCAAAGAGGATCAATCAGGATTATAAATCTGGATCTTAAGTTTCACATCGGTACCATCACTGTAAAGCCCGCATACCCATATGGTGGCGATGAGATCAAGGAAGCCAAAGCATCCATTACCGCCGGCACTGCCCCATAAGGTAAAAGAATGGCTATAGAATAAATGGCAAAGGCTTGCCCGTTTTTTTCCCATAGGGATGAGCGATACGAAAAGCGTCATTGCTCCTGCACCCATGAGAAATTGCCCACAACCATTAATCATGCGCAACACCAGCAGCCCCCAGAAAGAATGGACGAAGAGATAACTCACACCGCACAAAGCCACCACGATCATTCCCAGCAGCATGGTACGCGGAGCATTAGCGGGGTTAAGAAACGGGCTCGCCAGCAGATAAAGCACCATAGCTGTGAACGAGTAGGAGCCGACCAGCAGTCCGTGTAGATCGGCTGATATCCCCAGCGTTTGCAGATAATTAAAAAAGTTGTAGAAGACGGTCACATTGCAGACAGCAATAAAAGTCACCAGACATAAACCCAAAAGCTCAAATGTGCATAATTTGCCGTTTTTAACCATTTTTCATCAGCTCTTTTTCCGTTAAGTACTGATTCCTGTCTCCTGGTTAAATAAATAATGTCAAAGACATCCAGAATAAAAACCGCGAACAAGCCCTGATTCTTTATTTTCCTTTTTTGATTTTACTAAACATTAGCGGCAGACCCGAATGACGGCGGTGCGTTTCGCCTTTTAACTGAGAGGGATTACGATTCTGAAACCGGGCTTTACTTCTACCGGGTAAGGTATTGTGATCCGAAAGCGGGAAGGTTTGTAACGTAGGATCCGATTGTGTTTGAGGGTGAAGCTCCTCTATATGCAACATTTCATTCGCCTATTGCCTCATAAATAAATGTTACCGAGAGAAGGAACTGGAGAGGAGACGTTTCCTCATAAAAGATGTTACCGAAGATGGGTAATCTTTTTGAGATTCAATTCAATTATATTTCTTAACTCAAA
>JBDKUX010000087.1:0-8216 GCA_039679455.1 Smithella sp.
CTACCTGCCTGTTATAGTCGCTCTTGGACATGGTCATTTCTCCTTTCTGCTATAGTTGTCTTGGCTATTCAACTTTAACAGATCGAAAAGACCATGTCCTTACCTCTCTTCCCTATAGTAAGCTGTAGCGAGTATTAGATAATTTTCAAGGGCATGCGCTATTTCTATCGGAAATAAACACAATTATCACGGCAACCACATCAAGTATTAATGCAATTAGGTGCACAACTTAATTAATAGAATAATATTAGAAATTTGGACTGAACAGAACCTCAAATGATGGCAGGAATCAACGAGGAGGACGCGGCAGAACTCTCGAACCTGCTGGAGGAAAGCCTTCAGGTCATCGCCTCTCAGGAATGGGAAACGGTAGGGAAGCTCAACGAATCCCTCTCGGACATGCTGTTTTATCTTGAGGACTGAAGGTAATGAGAGACCTTTGAAAAAGTCGAATAAACTACCGGCAATCAAATTTAGAGAGAATTTTCAGAAAAACACAAATTATCGAAGTCGAAAATTCGACACTGATCGGCTATTTTTAGTTATGACGAGTCCATTTTACCTCCATAATCAACCTGAATTATCCCGTATTTCCAGGTTTTCCGTGCATTGGACGCACGTCTCCCTTGGTTATGCCGTTTTCAGTATTCTGGAAGCCCGGAAGAGATTGAAAGCCATCTGCCTGAAGAGCGCATCAAGCGCATTCTGGAGCATTTTGGGAAACCTTGCCCGATACGCTTTATTGTACAAATGGCTTAATCCGAAATACTGTTCCACTATATACCGGAATTTGGAAATCGCCTTGTTCCGTTCTTTCTCATATTCCGTCAACTTAGCACCGGTTGTCGTCTTACGCATGATATCGTCTTCGATTTTATTCAGGGCGAGGAAATCGCGGTTCGGTTTTCCAAAATACCCTTTATCCGCGAATACCTTCTTGATGGGTTCGTCTGTATGAAAACTGGCGGCGACGCAGTAGGGAAGATAGATGCTGTCATTCACCGAAGACGGAGTAAGTTCCGTGGCCAGGACAAAGCCGTGATTGGTATCCACAGAGGCATGTTCCTTCAATCCGTAGAGTGGTTTATTGTTCTTTACAACCCAATCAGAATCCAGATCCCGCGAGAATTTCAGTGGTTTTCCGTTCTTGTCCAGTTTGCCCTCCGGGGTTTCTCGCTTCTCCCTTTGTTTTTTGATTTCCACATTACTGAGCGGATGAGAAGCAGACTGTACCAGACGGGCGTCAATGGCTATGCCTTCGTTGATGGTTAATCCTTTGGAAGTGAATTGCCTGAGGATTTCAGAATTGATTTCATTCATCGCTTTCTTTGACAGCCGACTACGAAAACGACTGAAAGTGGAATGATCAGGAGAAAGTTGATCAAAGGAGAGACCCAGAAAATTCTTAAAGGAGATACGGTCGTTAATTTGTGTTTCCAGTTCCGGATCGGAATCAATGTGAAACCATTGCTGCACCAGAAAGCACTTGAGCAAAAGCAGGGGAGGATAAGCGGCAGCGCCTTCAACGTTTTTACCGATGGTATAATGCTTCAGCAACAGATTTTCTACAGAAGCCCAGTTGATAATGGCATTGATTTTTTCCATGCGGGAAACGGAACGGTTGCGTACCATGGAGTCAGCTAAAGATAAATCGGTAAAGGAGAAGTTGTTGTCCATTTGTTTGTAGCTCATAGATCCTCCAAAGTCGGAATTTGAAGGAAATATGCCACAAAACGAGGGCAATGTCAAGTTAATATATTAATTATATCGATATGTTAGCTCATTTTAACCGCCCCAAAAGGGGACATTGGTTGTGCAAAGGTCTCAATGATTATAACCTGTCCTGCCTGTGGGAAAAAGAACGAAGGGGTCATGGAGTGCTGGCGTTGCGGTTGTGAACTGGCCGTCTTGCAGAAAATCATTGAAGTCGCCGAGGCTACGCTTCTTGACGGACAAAAAAGCCTTGCCTGCGGCGAGGCGGCAGCAGCCGTTTATCAGGCCAGGAAGTCATGGCAGCTCAAAAAAAGTCCGGAGGCCGCACACTTCGCTTTCCTGGCAAGTCTGGCGATCGGGGATTTTACGCAAGCAGGGAGATGGTATGTGTTGTCAGGAGAATTTACTTTTTTACCAACGTCTCCCTTTTTGCCATCGCAAAAAAATATTTTATAAGCTCAAAATATATAGACAAAATATTAACCTGTCAATCAGATAGCTTCGTCTTGATGATATGGATTTCATTGAGACTGCCGAGAAAGGTCTTGCATATGGCAGGATCGAAATGATTGCCGGCCCCTTCCCTGATAGCTTCCAATACCCGGTGCTCAGGAAGGGCTGCTTTGTAAGGCCTTTTGGAACATAAAGCATCATAGACATCCGCCAGCGCAACAATACGTGCTTCGATGGGAATATTTGTGTTTGCCAGTTGTTGGGGATATCCGGTTCCATCCCACTTTTCATGGTGATTGAGTGCAATTTTTATGGCCATTTCAATAATCCGATTCTTGTCTCGGCATAAAAATGCCTCCATGTTTATGCCCCGCCACTCCAAATACGGACGCATACCCCGCGGTTCTTCAGACAAGATTCCCGCTCCAATTGCACAATGCCTCTTCATTATCCGGCGTTCTTCATCAGTCAGTTCTCCCGGTTTCAGCAGGATGCTGTCGGGGATGCCTATCTTCCCGATATCATGGAGAGGACTGGCCAGGAAGATGGACTCAATAAAATGGTTGTCCATACCCAGGCGTTCGGCAATAGTTCGGCAAAAACAGCCCACACGGGCCACATGATTGCCGGTTTCTTCATCCCGGAATTCGCCCGCTTTTGCTAATCTCCAGATTATTTCACGTCTTGACGACTCGACTGCCGCGGTGCGTTTTGCGACTTTTGCCTCGAGCGTCCGGTTATAGGCCTTGATTTGGTCCTGATAGTCCTTGGTCCGCAAAGCACTGCGGAGACGGGCGATAATATCTTCAGGATGGACCGGCTTAGTGAGCAAATCCGTCGCGTCCAGTTCAAGGGCACGTCTTTTGAGGTCATTTTCGCCGTTTCCTGTCAATACAATAACCGGTATGTCCCGCGTCCGATCCGACTTTCGCAATTCGGCAAGTAATTCAAAGCCATTCATATAAGGCATGTTAATATCCGTAACGATTACGTCATAATCGATCCGGGCCGTTTCCCGCAAGGCATCGACGCCGCTTTCCACACAGTCTATCTGCCATATTTTGTTCTGATTCTTCAGAATTCGCCTGACGCTGTCAAGAAAATAACGCTCATCATCGACAAACAGGACCTTATATCTCGTCATCTGCTACTGACCCTCCAGGGGAAGGCGGATATAAAAAGAGGTGCCCTCTTCGGCTTTTGTTTTAAAATAAATCTTGCCGCCATGCTTGCGGACGATGATGTTTTGGGCGATGGCCAGCCCCTGTCCCGTTCCCCTTCCGACGGCTTTTGTCGTGAAAAAGGGATCGAAGACCCGGGATTCTACTTCTGGCGGGATTCCCGGTCCTGTATCGCGAATGCATATTTCCGCCTCATTGCCGTCACGTCGCGTCGATATTTTAATTTGCCCCTTTTGGGCTCCACCACGGGATGCGTTTTCCTGTATTGCCTGGGCGGCATTTACAATGATGTTGAGGATAACCTGCGTGAAATCAGCGGTATAACCTTTAGCTATGGGCAGATCGGGGTCAAGGGAGGTAATCATATCCGCCGTGTATTTCCATTCGTTTTTAGTCAGCGTAATTGTGGATTCAATGGCTCTGTTGATGTCCATATCTGTCATATTTTCTCCTCCCGGATGGGAGAACTCGCGCATGGCCTGCACTATTTTGCTGACGCGCTGCAGTCCGTCTATCGATTGCCCGATAGCTTTCGGTATCTCCATTTTAAGATACTCAAGATCGATCTCTTCTTCTTTTTGACGAATCCTGGCAATAAGTTCAGAAATTACCTGAGATTCGGAAAAATCAATATTCTGCGGGGTGTCCAGGAGGAAGGCAAGAGCCAGGATATCCTCAAAGGCGTTCTGCATAAAATGGATGTTGTCGCCTACAAACTGGATAGGTGTATTGATCTCGTGAGCGATTCCCGCCGCCAGCTGACCTACGGACTCTAATTTCCGGGATTGAAACATCTGTATCTCCTGCTGTCGTTTCTCCGTAATATCCCTCGCAATTCCGCGAAACCCGACAGCTTTTCCTTCTTGATCCCGAATGAGACTGATGGAATGCTCCGAAATCTTTGGATTCCCCATTTTATCAATAATTTCGAGTTGAACATGCCTGGCCATATTCCCGGTCCGGTACACTTCGTTATATACTTTATAGGCCAGTGCAGCATTATTGCTGTCCATGTATTGGCGGTAGTTCAGCCCATAGAATTCTTCCCTGGAGAATCCGGAGCTTACCAGATATTGGTCGTTGCAGAAGGTGATATTGCCCGCAATATCTACTTCAAAGTAGGCGTCGGGAATCGTTTCTATAATGGTTCGGTATCGTTCTTCACTCAAACGAAGCTTAGTTTCCACCTCCTTCAGCGGAGTTACATTCATCTGGGTGCCAAGAATGGCGCGTCTGCCGTTTAAAGTCATGGATACAACCGTTTCCACGCACCAGAGAATATTCCCGTCTTTGTCTATGTACCGATACTCATAAGGGACAACGGAATCGCCGTTCAGCATCGCCATCGCCTTTTGACGCACATGTTCGATATCATCCGGATGGATAATAGAAACACACGGACAGCCGATTATATATTCTTCGCTGTACCCCGTAATTTTTGTAAACCAGGAATTCACTTGTTTAAAAACTCCATCTTGGGACACATAAACACTTATTGGCAGCATCTCGGTCAGCGTCCGGTAGTAGGCCTCCCGCTCGGAATATAGCGTCTCGATTTGCTTTTGTTCGGAGAGATCAAGCAGCACATGAACCATCAGCCCCTTATCCGGGATACGGTTGTTCTTGATCAGAAAGGTAGCACGTAATTTGCTGATGTATATTTCCCTGCTGCCTTCCTCGAAAGGATTTGCATAACGAGGCTGATCATCGAAGAAAACCTTATAAGCATCCTTTTTTTCGATTTCCCGGCGTGACATGCCCAGCCTGGATGTTATTGCTTTGTTGCAACGGATAATTTGTTGATCGGCATTAGTTACAAATGTCAATTCCGGAATGGCGTCAAAGATGACTTCTTCTTCCTGTTTCCCGCATTCCGGCATATGGTCATTTTCTGTCATTGTAAATCCTTTCTTCGTTAAAATCGAAAATGATATTACGGAAAAGCATCATTCGATAAAGGCTGACATCAAAATACGAATGGAATCGGCTCCTTCCGGCTGGGATAGAAAGTTTTTCAGCCGTTCCACAGTCGCATCGTTGACTTCATATCCCTTGGGAATAACCAGAATTCCCTGTTTGTTTAAAATATTCTGGTCAACAATCATCCCCTTGCGCAATTCATTGGGTTTAACATACAAGATGAGGCTTTTTTGGCGTGGCAGATCAATGGTTATTAATATGTCCAGGAGAGCGCTGTCATACACTTTGCTATTTTTACTCAATAGATTGATGGCTTCTTGCGGCTCGTGGTGACGCACAAGAAGGAGATCAAAATCGGTTATTATCTTTAAGAGCTTAGCCCCAATGCGAATCATTTCATTGTTATCCTGAGAGGCAAAATTCAGAGGCTTTGTATAAATTGAGGACTGCTGGGTTATCATGGCCGCTACAGTAGAGAGACGCGGAATATTAGCAAGAAGCATACCGGTAATTTGAGGAATGGCATCAATCATCTCTGCCTCTTCCCTCGTGAGATCAGCTCCCACCAAATACCTTTCAATACACTCCGTCGGAACATTAATAAATCCGACGGAAGAAAGCATGGCTGACAACTCATACTGCCAAGCCTGATAAAGCTTCATTTTGGAAGCGATCTGGATGGCGTATTTCTTAAGGCGCATGGACTGGCTGAAGGCAATTGGATTCGCCAGAGAGAGTATGTCCACCAGGATGTTGACAGCACCTTTAAGTGTTTTTTCGAGAAGTTCTTTTTCCGCCGTGATCAGATGGTGTTGTTGAATTCCGGCATCTATGGCCGCCGTGAAACTTTCCTGAGAACATGGTTTGCTGAGGAAACGGAAAATTGCCCCGCGGTTAATGGCAGCAATGGCCGTCTGCTGATCTGCATTCCCGGTCAGCATCATACGAACACTCTCAGGCGACGCCTTCTGTACTTTCTCCAGAAAAGCAATGCCGTCCATGACCGGCATTCGCATGTCTGATACGATAACGGCAAAGGGGCCGCTTTCGGCTATCTTCTTCAGGCCTTCCCTGCCGCTTAAGGCCGTTTCGATTTGATATTTCCGGCGATGTTGACGATGAAACCCGTCCAAGATGCTTTGTTCATCATCAACCAAAAGAATCTTCTCCACGGAAACATTCCTTCCTGCCCGTATGATAATCTATCATTGAATATATCGGATATTCTGAGAATAAATAAAGGCTTGTTTTAGATATCATTGAAATTGATTGCTGTTTATGACAAGGTATTTACCACAAACGCTAACATTTATTTTGAATATAACCGATATCTGATCAATGCTTTTCGTCAATGGGGGAGGCCGATGAAAAAGAAGATTCTATTCGTTGATGATGAAGAAATGGTGCTGCAGGGTTTGCAGCGCATGCTTCGACCTTTCAGGGGCGAATGGGACATGGTCTTCGTGGATTCCGGCGCAAAGGCTTTGGACACAATGGCTCACGAACCTTTCGATGTAATAGTGGCGGATATGCGGATGCCGGTCATGACCGGGTCGGAATTACTCAACGAAGTCATGAAATACTATCCGGAAACGGTCCGCATTATACTCTCCGGCCATTCCGACAAAGAACTGGTCTTCAAATCCATGGGTGTCACTCATCAGTATCTGGCTAAACCGTGTAATCCTGAAACATTGCAATCAATCATTCGACGTGCCACCATTTCGCGGGAAATTCTGCACAATCAGGAGTTGCTGTTGCTGATCGGGCGGATACAATCACTTCCCAGTTTACCGACACTCTATTATGAGATACTGGACAAGCTTCATGACGACGATGTTCAATTAAAGGATGTTACAAGTATTATTTCCCGTGATCTGGGAATGACGGCGAAAATTTTACAGCTGGTAAACTCCGCTTTTTTCGGGCTTCACAGTCGTGTAACGGATTTGAATTCAGCCGTTTCTTTTTTGGGATTAAATGTAGTCACCGCCCTTTTTATCTCCGTTCACGTCTTTTCTGCATACGAAGGCATTATAATACCTGAACTTTCGATGGAGAATCTCTGGAAACACAGCTTGGCAACGGCCCTGCTCGCCCAAAAAATATGCCGTTTGGAAACAAAAGATATTTCCATCGCCAATGACGCCTTTGTTGCCGGAATCCTGCATGATTCGGGCCGCCTTGTTCTCGCTGCCAATTTCCATGAACGATATCAGGAAGTTATTAGAATAGCCAAGCAGGAGCACTGTGAAATGTCCAAAGTGGAAAAAAGGATCTTTAAACATACGCATAGTACAGTAGGCGGTTATATGTTAAGTCTCTGGGGATTGCCGGTCCCGGTAGTGGATGCCGTATTTTACCACCACAATCCCGGTCTTATCTCTGGTCAGACATTTTGTGCCCTTACTGCCGTATATGCGGCCAACTCTCTTGTGGATTCAAGCTTTGGGCAAAAGGAAGGCATTGCACCAAATTTGATTGATCGGGATTATTTAAAATCAATGAATCTGCTTGATCGACTTCCAGTCTGGCAAAAACTTGCCCTGGCAATTTATTAAACTGGCTGCAATGGCCATAACTATTATCAACTCAATCGAGCCGACAGGTAATAGCCTCAGTGGTTTTTGCAAAAGTGATTTCCCCTGCGGCTCATTGTTTTCGTTATTCTCTTTCAACCAGTAATGATTAATTCTAAAACCTATCCTACACTAAACAGTTGTAGATGGAGACAAGAACCGGCTACTTTAGCATTTTCTTTATCCAGCCTAACCATTACAGGGTGAAAGTTACTGCTCAGCCCAACTCACCATAGTCCATAGGCCTATTGCCTCATAAATAAATGTTACCGAGAGAAGGAACTGGAGAGGAGACGTTTCCTCATAAAAGATGTTACCGAAGATGGGTAATCTTTTTGAGATTCAATTCAATTATATTTCTTAACTCAAA
>JBDKUX010000088.1:0-3369 GCA_039679455.1 Smithella sp.
ACATGGATTAAATACCATAAAACTCAATAAATATCGACTATTATATTGTAAATTCAGCATGTTGATTTGAATTTCGACTGATTTTTTGCTTCGTGTGTCGGTCTTAAATCCGACAGACTGCTAGAATGGATTCGCCCTTGCCCATATATGTAAGAGGAGATATTGCCTTTTCATCTGATGTCATTTCCTCTCGGGTTGCGGGGAAATAAAGGGTAAAAGTCGTTCCTTCACCCTCCTTACTTTGCACGTCAATGTAACCATTGTGATCCTTAATGGTTCCCCAAACAACAGCCAGCCCTAACCCTGTTCCGCTTCTACCCATGATTTTCTTTGTGTAAAACGGTTCAAAGATGTGTTTCAGGTCTTGCTCCTGTATACCTTCCCCTGTGTCGGAGACAGATAACGTAACATAATCTCCTTCTTGAATATTGTCGTAGCCGTGGACAGGTTTGTCCATATATTGATTGTATGTCTTGATGGTCAGCAGACCGCCGTTAGGCGTAGCTTCACTTGCATTGGAAACCAGGTTATACAAAGATTTCTGTATGTGAACTGAAGATGCGGAGATGTTGAGCAAATCCGGTTCCAGATCAGTTTTGAATTGCATTAGAGGATTATGGGTATGTATTTTCTCCCACTCCGGAGATTTATTAAAATCAAGGATGAGTCTGTTTACATTGATGATTTTTCTGTCGGGAACACCCCTTCTGGCCATAGTGAGCAAATCTTGCACAATGGCTGCCGCTCTATCTCCTCCTTTAATAATATTGAGCAGATATTGTCTCATGGGGTTCGACTCATTTATATCGTTGGAAATCAGTTCCGCATATCCGACTATGATACCTATTACATTATTTAAATCATGGGCAACACCACCTGCCAGTAATCCCAGGGCCTCCATCTTCTCGGCTCTTTGCAAACGTTCTTCCAGTATCTGTTTCTCTTCCTCTGCACGCTTGCGGTCAGTGATGTCCACTATGGAACCTTCCAAAGTCCCCTGCTCAGGGAAGATTGTTGCTGAAAACGATATCCAGATACGGGTTCCATCCCTGCGAATGATTTCAGCTTCATAATCGCTGACTGAGCCCTTTTCATGCAAAACCCTCAACAAAGTTTCTCGTTCACCAGGATTTGCCCAGGAGCGGGCAGCATTAAATTCTGCCATGCAATCTTCAACATTTGAATATCCCGCCTTCTCCGCATATCGTTTATTGATTACTAAGGGCTGGCCATCGGAAATTTGCGTCCTGAACAGTGCAACTTGAGCATTGTTGAATAGTGCTCTGTATTTTTCTTCTTGTATCCGCAGCTTATCCTCGGCCTGCTTGCGTTCGATGATGTCCTGTTGAAGTTGTTCATTTACCGTTTTCAGTTCGGTCGTGCGCGCTTCCACCAATTCCTCGAGATGTTCTTTGTATCTCTTTAGTTCTTTTTGAGTATTCTCCAAATCCTCGATCCGGTTTTGAAGCTCGGGATAGTAACTCTTGCGTAAGGAACGCCTGCCCAATCCTAAAAGCTTATCGTGAATAGAATCATAATCTCCCGTATGATTGTTATCAGCCATAATAATTAGAGCGCCTCTTCATAAATTACTTCGATGTCCCGCTTAGTCGCTTCACGCGGGTTAGTGTATATACATACATCTTTCATCGCTTTTTGTGCCAGGTCAGGGATATCGCATGTTTTAACACCCATTTTACTAAGAGTTTTATGAATGCCTACCGACCTTCTTAAATTATTCACATAGGACAAAATAGCCTTTTTCGTCTCGCCAGTGTTCATTCCGCGGAAATCGAGACCCATGGCTTCACCGATTATTTTATATTTCTCGGCTGCGGCATTGAAATTAAATGCCATGGCATGGTCAAGTAAAACGGAATTGCACTCTCCATGGGGAAGATCCAATAAACCACCAAGGCTATGCGCCATTGCATGTACTGCACCCAAGATGGCATTAGAAAATGCCAGGCCTGCTTCTAAGCTGCCATGCATAATTTTACTTCGAAGATCAATATCATCGGGTTTTTTTACCGCTTCGATTAAATTTTTTGAAATAATTCGTATAGCTTCCAGCGCATGCATATCGGTAACCATGAAGCTGCCCGTCGACACGAAGGCCTCGATGCCATGGGTTAAGGCATCCATGCCTGTGCACGCTGTAAGATACGGATCCATAGTAGTCGTCACAATTGGATCAATTAAGGCAGCGTCCGGGAGAACGGCTTTACTTACAATGGATATTTTAGCCTTATCTTGCTTATTCATAATTATGCAAAACTGCGATACATCGGCGGATGTTCCCGCGGTCGTAGGTATACAAATCAAAGGAGGCATAGGTATCTCAACCTTGTCTACCCCCTCAAAACTAAGAATGTGCCGGTGATTGGTGCTTACAATAGCGATACCTTTGGCGCAATCAATGGGGCTGCCCCCGCCCAAGGCAACTATGGTGTTGCAACCTTCACTTTTATAAATCTCCGCACCCGTCATAACTTCTTCGGCTTTAGGATTGGGAGTGACTGCTGAAAAAACCGTATACGGCAATCCTGCTTCGGCAAGACTTGCAATAATATCATCGAGCCATCCGGCTGCAATAATCCCCGGATCCGTTACCAACAGAACCTTGCGTGCTCCTAAATTGCCGGCATACTGCCCGGCTAATTTTCTCGCCCCTTCACCGAAAATAAATTCAGGTGCCACAAATTTTCTTAGTTTGCCCATAAAGTTACTCCAATTTATTAATTTATAGCAGAGTATGCAGGCTTCTCCCCCTGCTACAGGTTGAGTTTTGCCTTCTCTGTCCGCTATCCTTTTCCCAATGATGCCATAATGTTTCAGACGTGTCTATTGACCTGATACTAGGGGAGATTATATAGGCAAATGGGGGACATTTCCCAAGCTCATTACATTCCATGTATCTCATTCATTTTGATAAGAAATCTACATCAATCGTATTGGCCTGTCTATTGTTTCTTTCAAGAAGTTATTTTTGCCCTTAAAACTTCATATATTTTCGAATCCGGTGTGGGTCGATAAAGTCGGAAGGTTAAAAAGGTTAAAGGCAGGTTAAAGAATTTTATTCGTTAAAAATGGAAATTTGCTAATATATTGGCGGAAGTGCATGGGAATCGAAAAATTGCACTATATTTTTTTATTAATATTATCAGGTGGTTATAATTCATATTTTCTTGATGTTCTTACTATGTTCTTGTTGTTGTGTTCTTATGGCTAGAATTTTGCCCACCTATTGCCTCATAAATAAATGTTACCGAGAGAAGGAACTGGAGAGGAGACGTTTCCTCATAAAAGATGTTACCGAAGATGGGTAATCTTTTTGAGATTCAATTCAATTATATTTTTTAACTCAAA
>JBDKUX010000089.1:0-30093 GCA_039679455.1 Smithella sp.
GCCAGAGCATCATCTGGGCGGCATCGGAAACCAGATATTGAATAATCGTGCCGCGCTCTACCGCTTCTTCTATCGGGAAAAGAGTTTCTCCGGGAATCCAGCCGTCGGCTATGGCTTTATCCCAGTATGGCTTATCTTCCTGGGCCTGGCCGATAATGACATTAATACCATTGTCTTTCATATTAAAAGCCTGCGCCGGGCCTTGAACGCCGTAGCCAATTATCGCAATAACTTCATTTTTTAAAACTTCCTGAGCTTTTTTTATAGGAAATTCATCTGCCGTAATAACATCTTCTAAAGTACCACCAAAATTAATTTGTGCCATAACCTCCCCCTATAATTGTGTTAATAATGCTAATCGTCTAATTTCAATGCAACAATACCCGTTCTGGTTATATCAGCAATACCCAGCGGTTCCAGTCGGGCCAGAGCAAAATCGATTTGCGGTTTATCTCCGGTTATTTCCAAAATATGATAAGAATTTGTTGACACTATTACTTTCCATTTGTGTGTGTCAATCAAATTTTCTATTTTATCTTTGGTCTCTTCCGTCAAAGCCATCTTCACCAGAATCATTTCCCGGTGAATCGACTCCACGTTGGTTAAGTCATCCACTTGAGTTACATCGACGATCTTGCGCAGTTGATTTTCAATCCTGGTGATCGTGGCCTGATTGCCGATCGATGTCATAACGATTTTGGATATTTCATAGGAAGTAGTGGTATTAACAGATAGACTTTCGATGTTATATCCTTTGCCGCCCAGCGTTCCGGCGATTCGAGCCAGCACATCCGGTTTATTATGCACTAATATTGAAATTATATGCTCTTTCTTTTCCATTGTTCCTCCATATCAACCTTAATTAATCATTTCTCTGGTGCCTAACTTCATATCCATAATGGATGAACCGGGTCCCACCATGGGATAAACACATTCCTCACGTGAAATGCGGAAATCCATCAATACCGGTTTATCCAGGGCAAGGCCCTCGATCAGCGTCGGCTCCACTTCTTCCGGTTTCTCGGCGCGTAAACCGGCGATGCCGTATGCCTCCGCCAGTTTTACAAAATCAGGCGCATAAGTCATGTCGGTGTTGGAATAACGCTTGTCATAGAACAGCTCCTGCCATTGACGCACCATCCCCAGATAACTGTTGTTTAAAAGCACTATTTTCACATTAATTTTATATTGCGCGGCTGTCGCCAGTTCCTGGATGTTCATCTGGATGCTGCCGTCGCCGGCGATATCCACAACATGTTTGTCGGGAAATGCACACTTCACGCCGATGGCGGCCGGCAATCCGTAGCCCATTGTTCCCAATCCGCCGGACGTGATCAGCGTGTTGGGTTTGTCAAAGGGGAAGAATTGCGCAGTCCACATCTGGTTCTGTCCGACTTCCGTCGTAATAATGACATTGCCCTTCGTCACCTTGTAGAGCGTTTCGATAACATGCTGTGGTTTAATTAACTGGCCGTTTTGGGAATATGTCAGCGGAACCTTTTCCCGCCATTCAGCGATCTGATTCAGCCATTCCTTGCGTTCGTCCGCTTGCTGCGCATAATTATGTTCCGTTAAAAATTTAATCATGTCTTCCAGCGTCGTTTTGGTTTCCCCGATGATCGGTAAATCAACCACCACATTCTTGTTGATGGAGGAAGGATCAATATCAATCTGGATGATTTGGGCGTTTGGAGCGAAAGTTTCAATTGTGCCGGTGACGCGGTCGTCAAAGCGCACTCCCACGGCAATCAGCAAGTCGCAGTGGCTGACAGCCATATTGGCGTAGTAGGTTCCGTGCATGCCCAGCATACCCAGCCAGAGGGGATCCGTTCCCGGAAAGGAGCCGATGCCCATTAAAGTTCCCGTGACCGGGATTTGATATTTTCTGGCCAGTTCGGTAAGCTCGGATGAGGCTTTGCCCAGAATAACGCCGCCGCCGGTCATAATTAACGGTTTTTTAGCGCTCAGAATCATTTCGAAAACTTTAGACATTTTCTTCGGTACAGGTTTGTGGGCGGTCTCAATATTTCTAATCTGAATATTGGCCGGATCAAAATCGGTTTCAGAAGCCATTACATTTTTGGGCAAATCAACTAAAACAGGTCCGGGCCGGCCTGTGCGGGCGATATGGAAGGCTTCTTTAATAGTGGAAGCCAAATCTTCGATATTGCGGACAAGAAAATTATGCTTGCTGCAGGGGCGCGTAATTCCGGTGATGTCGCATTCCTGAAAGGCGTCGTTGCCGATCAGGGTTGTGGGAACCTGTCCGGTAAAAACAACCAGCGGTATGGAATCCATGTTGGCCGTTGCAATTCCGGTAACCGTATTGGTCGCGCCGGGGCCGGATGTCACCAGACACACACCTACCTTTCCTGTGGCGCGGGCATATCCGTCGGCGGCGTGAACCGCACCCTGTTCATGGCGGACTAAAATATGTTTCAGTTTGCTGCTGTTATAAAGTTTATCATAAATATCCAGAACCGTGCCTCCCGGATATCCGAAAATGATATCCACTTCTTCCTCTTCCAGCATTTTCAACAGAATTTCTGTCCCTTTCAATTTCATTTTAAAATACCTCCAAAATATATCTTGTTTATATAATTTTTTATATTCAGCTTTTTTAAGAACCGAGTCTCATGAAATTAAAAAAGCCGCTATTTTCTCTTTCTCGAAAATGCGGCTTTGTTTCTTTTTTATTGTTTAAACGACAAAGCCGCGGGTTTTAGGGGCCCGCGGCTTGTATCTTTAATTTTATTTCTTAAAGATACTCAGCGGCAGACCCCCGAGTACTACTACGAGTACCCTTACGTTGCTGAGAACCAAGCTGTTGCCGCCAACTAAATCTTTAAGATACATTATTTACACATTCCATTTATATTAAAAAAGTGATTTTTTTTAACGGAAAAAAAATTGTTTGTCAAGACACTTTATAAATTAACAACAAAAATAATTTCTACCGGAAAAATTCTTCTTTTTCTTCGGTTGTCTCTTCGGTTTTGTCGGAGGTTTGTGCATTGTCCAGGAAGCATTCGAAGATTGTTCCATAGTCGCTTGCTTTGGACGGCAGACCTGTTTTGAGGTTAACCTTAACAAAAACAACACCTTGTGGCGCGGTAAAAGTTTCCACCGGCTTGTTTTCCAAAAACCTCTCCATGAAATAAAGCCAGATAGGCGCTGCCGCCCGTCCGCCGACTTCCTGTCCTCCTAAAGATCTTTCCTGGTCAAAGCCGACCCAGACGCCGGTAACTACCGAGGGAGTAAACCCCAAAAACCAGGCATCGCGCATATCATTTGTTGTTCCGGTTTTCGCGGCAACGGGCCGACCGATGCTTTTGACTCGTGTGCCCGTGCCTCTTTGCACCACATCCTGCATGATATAAGTCGTCATGAAGGCAATACGCGGGTCAATGGCCTGCTCCGACTGGATTTTTGTTTCTTCAAAAATATTACCCGTACGATCGACGATTTTTTTTATGAAATAAGGCGCAACTTTTCTGCCGCCATTGGCTAAAACACTGTAAGCACGCACCAGCTCCTGCAAGGTTACACCGGAAGAGCCGAGAGCCATGGATAAATTTCTGGCGATAGGAGATGTTATCCCCATATTCAAAGCATAGGATGCTGCGTAGTCAACGCCGATGTCCTGCAAAATTTTGATGGTGACAATATTGCGAGAGTGCACCAGTGCTTCTCGCATTGTTATCGGGCCGAGGAATTTCCCGTCATAATTTTTCGGCGTCCAGAGTCCGTCTTGTTGCGACAAGTCCTGAAATACAATAGGTGAATCAACAAAACGAGTTGAAGGGTTCATGCCCTTGTCAAAGGCTGCCGTATAGATTATAGGCTTGAAAGCAGATCCCGGCTGCCTTCGTGATTGCGTAGCGCGGTTGAATTCACTTTTGTTGAAGTCGCGGCCGCCCACCATGGCCACGATTGCGCCTGTTCTTGCATCCATTGAATATAGCGCGCCTTGAACAAGGCCGCGTTCATAATTTTCCCGTTCTTCCAGTTCCGCCAATCCTCTTTCCATCGCTTCGTAGGCTGCTTTCTGCGCGGATAAATTCAACGTTGTATAGATAGAAAGGCCTTCTTTATAGAGGACGTCGGCGCCATATTTTTCCTGCACGTAACGGCGGACATGTTCGACAAAGTAAGCGGCAGCTTTGTCTTTCGATCTTATCGGCCGCAATTTCAACGGTGCATCGATTGCCCGCTTCATCTGATCTTCCGAAATGTATCCGTCTTCCATCATCCGCTGCAAAACGTAAACCTGTCGTTCCTTTGCTTTATCAAAATGGAGGAAAGGAGAATAAGTGGTCGGCGCCTTGGGTAGACCGGCAAGCAGCGCTGCTTCGGGCAGGGAAAGCGCCCGGGCATTTTTTCCAAAATAACCAAGAGCCGCCGCCTCGATTCCATAGGTACCATGCCCCAGGTAAATCTGATTTAGATATAACTGCAAAATCTCTTCTTTAGTCAGGTATCTGTCTATTTTATAAGCTAGAATAGCTTCCTTGATCTTGCGCATGTATTTTTTTTCCGGTGAAAGATACATCATTTTGGCGATTTGTTGTGTAATTGTACTGGCCCCCTGGACGATGTGTCCTGCTTCAAAGTTTTTAAAGACGGCACGGAAAATGCTTTGGATGTCGACGCCTCGATGATTGTAGAACCGGGAATCTTCTGCTGCAATAAAAGCAGCGGGAATGATTGCGGGGATTTCGCTGACTTTGACGATTTTACGGTCTTCCGTAAAGAATTCGTCGATTAATTCGTTATTGTCGTCGAAGACACGCGAAGAAATATTGGGGCGGTAATCCTTAAGTGCGTCGATGCCGGGTAAATCGATGGCAAGGATGTAAAAGGCGGTAGCGCCGGCCAAAACAAAAAATAAGAGCAGCGTTATTAATCCGAGGAAAAAAATGAGAGGTCCGGAATGTTTCTTCCGTCTGCCTTTTATTGTTTTTGCTTTCTGGTTATAAGACATTGTTTGATCGATTATTCTTCTTCGTTGTGCGCGGTGGCCATTTTCTTCTTTTCTACATATTTTGCAACGAATATACTTACTTCATATAAAAAAAGCAGAGGTATTGCCATCAGTATCTGGCTTAAAGCATCGGGAGAAGGCGTCAGAATTGCGGCCACAATGAAAATAATCAAAATAGCGTAGCGCCTTTGCCGGGACAACATTTTTGAATTGACGATTCCCAGCTTAGCCAGGAAAAACATGAAAACGGGTAATTCAAACGATAAACCAAAACCGAGTAGAAAGGTCACAAAGAGAGAAAGATACTGGCTGAAGGAAATCATCGCCTGGAGGTATTTGCTGTTGAAACTGACAAAGAATTCAAACGCCGGCGGCAAGGCAATGAAGTAGCCGAAGAGGATGCCGCCCGCAAAAAGCAGACTCGAGGATATCACGAAAGGAACAACTAATTTTTTTTCGTTGGGCAGCAGACCGGGGGCAATGAACTTCCATATCTGGTAAAGAATAAAAGGGCTGGTAATGATCACGGAGGCAAAAAAAGCCAGTTTCATGTAAACGAAAAATGCCTCCGTCAGGCCTGTGTATATAAGGTAACTGTTTTTCGGCAATACCGATGTCAGTGGTCTGGCGACAATATCGAAAATCCAGTCTTTATAATAGTAGCAGGCGAAAAATCCAATGCCCACAGCGATAAGGGCGCGGCTGATCCTTTTGCGTAATTCGATTAGATGTTCGGTAAGCGACATTTTTTGGTCTTGAATGTCTTCGGTATCTTCCATAATCACCTGTGTTGACTAATTATTATTAAGATAGGGGCAGAGATGTACAAATGGTTATGCTTTCTTGGTAGTCTCATCCGGCTCAGCCGCTTTAGGTTCTTCAGGATCAGGTTTCTTAAATAATAGCGAATCCTTCCATTCCTCATCCTGTTTTGGCTTGTCATCGCTTTGCATTGTTTGTTTCAGGTCATCGGTGATGCCGTCGGTGGCTTTTCGGAATTCCTGGAATCCCTTGCCTAAAGTTTTGGCCAGATCCGGCAATTTTTTGGGGCCGACAATCAATAAAGCAACAACGGCAATGATGAGCAACTCCTGGAATCCAATCCCGAACATAAAATCTTAACTCCTAAAAAATTTGAGTGTTTACCATATATTTCGATGCCTGCTTTTGTCAACAGTTTTCGCAATCCCCGTATTTTGTTTTAAATGTAATTATTTCGATCATATAAGTGCATAGAGGGGAGAATTAAATTTTCCTGCGGACTTGTCTCTGAAACACTTCTTTCACTTGTCATTTTTGACGGCCTCTAAATCATAAATTTTATGACTTTCTGCTAGCCTCTCATTTTCAAGTGTGGAAGATGAGGTGAAATGACTTTTTTCATCGGGAGGATTTGCCTCTTTCGGCAAGTTCTGCAAGCAATGGGCGATTGATCAGTCTGATTTTGGAGTCTTCTTCCTCGATAAATTTTTTTGTCTTCATGTTTCCCAGAGCCCGGGAAAGCGTTTCCGGCCCTGTTCCCAACAGGTTGGCGAGTTGTACTTTGGAGATATTCAGTTTAACCAAGTCTGTATTTCCCTGCTCCTGTGAAAGATAGAGCAGATAAGAGGCGAGGCGACCGGGTATTTTCTTGAGCGACAGATTTTCCACCTGAAGAGTGAATTCCCGCAGCCGCGCAGAAAGAAGCGCTAAAATATTCATAATAAGATTTGGTTTGTCGGTAATGAGCCGGATAAACTTTCTTTTATCGAAAAATAAAAGACGGCTTTTGGAAACAGCCCTGGCATTGGCGGGAAATGATTTACCCGAAAAGACGGGTACGGCGCCGATGGTGTCGCCTTCTTTCACAATGTGGAGTATTTGCTCTTTCCCCTCGGCGGACAGTTTGTAAACATTCACGCTTCCGGATATTAAAGATAAAAGCCGACACCTTCGTCACCGTCATAAA
The DNA here is from genome assembly GCA_039679455.1 of Smithella sp. Lineage (GTDB taxonomy): Bacteria > Desulfobacterota > Syntrophia > Syntrophales > Smithellaceae > MVRV01. Next base: position 6,933 of record JBDKUX010000089.1, read on the forward strand.
AGATAACCTCTCCTTTGTTGTAGTGTTTATCAACTGCTATTTTTTCGATTTCTGTGATATGATCCTCAGACAATCCACAGAAAAGCTGGCTTCTGATTAGAATATCCCGTGCTTTTTTCACAATTTATGTTCCTCTGGCAAAAAGGTGTTTTTTCTTAACATAAGTCAAGGAAACTCGAAACAATTTTAACTATATTGGTTAATAAAAAAACAAAGAATTTTGCTTAGGAGGTTTCATATGTTTTGTTTTCAGTGTCAGGAGACGGTTAAGAATGAAGGCTGCAACATAAAAGGTGTCTGCGGTAAAACAGAAGAAACCGCGAATCTCCAGGATCTTCTGATTTATGTTCTCAAAGGTCTTGCGATCTACGCCGACAAAGCTAAGGCGGCAGAGGCATTGGATAACAAATACGATCGATTTACGATTGAGGCGCTTTTTGCCACGATTACCAATGTTAACTTTGACAACGAACGGATGATCATGCTCATCCGTGAGGGGCTTAAACTGCGCGGCGAACTCAAAGAAAAATATGACGGGGAGATAACAGCCGATTGGCATGATTCGGCAGTATGGTTCTCGGATGATGTTGAAGAATTCAAAAGAAAGGCCGCCGAGGTCGGCATTCTTTCCATCGAAAATATAGATGTCCGCTCGCTGCGAATGCTTTTAATCTATGGAATAAAAGGTATTGCCGCTTACGCGGAACACGCCGCCGTGCTCGGTTTCGAGGATGAGAAGATTTACGATTTCATCAGGGAAGCCCTTATTTCCACCACCAAAGAATTAAGTGTTGATGAAATGGTGGTGATGGTAATGCGCGCCGGAGAATGTGCAGTCAACACAATGGCTCTTCTGGATAAAGCAAACACATCTACTTATGGCAATCCCGAAATATCCAGGGTTAATATCGGCGTGCGTAATAATCCGGGCATTTTGATTTCCGGCCATGACCTCAAGGACTTGGATGAACTTCTGAAGCAGACGGAATCTGCCGGCGTGGATGTCTATACGCATGGTGAGATGCTTCCAGCCAACAGCTATCCCGCGTTCAAAAAATACCCTCACTTTGTGGGGAATTACGGAAACTCCTGGTGGAAACAGGCGGAGGAATTCGAAGCATTCAACGGCCCCATATTAATGACTACCAACTGCATTATTCCAGTGAAAGATTCTTACAAAGACAGAATATTCACAACAGGCGTCGTGGGTTATCCCGGACTAAAACATATCCCGCCCAGACCTGAAGGCGGGTCAAAAGATTTTTCTGAAATAATATCTTTAGCTAAGAAATGCGAACCGCCAAAGGAACTGGAAAAGGGAGAACTGGTGACAGGCTTTGCACACAATCAGGTACTGGCGCTGGCCGACAAGGTTGTAGATGCCGTAAAATCAGAAGCTGTCAAGCGCTTCATTGTAATGGCCGGCTGCGATGGACGGCACAAGACCCGGAGCTACTTTACGGATGTTGCCCGGGAACTTCCCAAAGATACAATAATCCTGACTGCGGGATGCGCCAAATACCGCTACAACAAACTTGATTTGGGCGATATCGGCGGCATTCCCCGGGTGCTGGACGCGGGGCAGTGCAACGATTGCTATTCGCTGGCTGTTATTGCGCTGAAACTCAAAGAAGTTTTTGGTCTGGAAGATATCAATGAACTGCCTATTTCCTTCGATGTTGCCTGGTATGAACAAAAGGCCGTGGCCGTGCTTTTGGCCCTGCTTTTCCTGGGCGTGAAAGGGATCCGCCTCGGGCCGACATTACCGGCATTTGCATCGCCGAATGTCCTCAAGGTTTTGGTGGAAAAATTCAATATCAGACCGATTACAGATCCCAAGACGGACGTTGAGGCAATGATTACAGGACAGTAGTTAGTGCAAGAGAGATGTTTATGAATAAGATAATACGCAAAATTATTGAAATTGATGAAGAGTTGTGCGACGGGTGCGGAAAATGTGTAAGCGGCTGCGCCGAGGGCGCTCTGCAAATTATTGACGGCAAGGCCAGGGGCGTCTCGGAAATATTTTGTGACGGCCTTGGCGCCTGTATAGGCGACTGTCCCAGCGCAGCCCTCCGCATTATTGAGCGTGCAGCTGCCCCTTTTGACGAAAAAGCTGTAAATCAGCACTTGATGGAAAAAGCCAAACCAGCTCTGCCTTGTGGGTGTCCGTCAACACATATTCAGATTTTTGATAAACATTCCGTCCGCCGAACAGCAAACAAAACGAAACATATGAATAGAGTATCAGAAGAAGAATCAGCTCTTTCCCATTGGCCGATTCAAATAAAGCTCACACCGGCCGGTGCTCCCTTCCTGAAAGGCGCCGACCTGCTGGTCCTCGCCGACTGCACGGCCGTTACTTTTCCTTCTCTTCATCGTGATCTGTTGCCGGGGAAGGTGGTTATGATGGGCTGTCCGAGATTATGCTGAGCGTAAAGCGGAAAATACTGCATCACTGATGATTAAACTTCTTAATAACCGCAATTTTATTTTTATCCTTTCCATAACGCTGGGTCTTCTTCTGCCGCAGCCGGCGGAATGGACGAAAGCGCTGATGCTGCCCGCACTGGCTTTAGTCATGACGCTGGCGACAATTAACGTCCCGAACGACTACTTTCTGCATCCCCGTGCCATCCTGAAACCTTCACTTGCCGGACTATTTATGAGCTACGCCATTCTTAGCGGTGCTCTCCTGTGTTTGGCAGCCTTACTGATCGAAGATAAAAATCTCTGGATCGGCTTTGTCCTTATCGCAGCAGTCCCGCCGGCGATAGCCGTTATTCCTTTCACGGCCATTCTTGACGGCAATGTTTCTTATACGCTGTCCGGTACAGTGGCATCTTATATCGCCGCCTTGTTGATCATGCCGCTATTTTTCTGGATATTCATGGGAACTGCTTTTGAGGATCCATATAAACTCTTCAAAATAATGCTGCTGCTGATTGTTCTTCCGCTGATCTTATCCCGTGTTATTCTCTTATTAAACTGGCAGGACAGATTATCTCCCGTACGCGGTTTATTAACCGACTGGGGATTTTTTATCGTCCTTTATTCCATAATCGGTGTGAACAGAAATTTGATTTTCAGTAATCCTTTAACTGTTGTACCCGTAGTGGCGATTGCAATCGGCACAACTTTTATTTTAGGCTGGCTTATTCAAAGAACCTGCGTTCTTTGCATGATTGATAAGAAAAATGTAATCAGTCTTGTTCTTCAGGGAACTCTGAAAAATCAGGGAATTGCGGGTGGACTGGCGATTACGCTTTTTGAAAAAGAAGCGGCCCTCCCCTCTGCAATTTACAGCATTTTTATGATTCTTTATATCATGTGGCTGGATTGGCGAAAACAAAAAGCCCTTCAATAAGTATGAAGTCTGTTAACTTTATCGTTGTCCTATAAACCGGAAACGGGAAGCTCAGGCAAGAGGCATGTGGCACACTTTAGGTTTTGCCTTGATCACCTCGTATCGCTGCCTGCCTTCCTCGAACCGTGCACGCTCCTCGTCCGTCGTCAATTTCAGGGGAGGAATATCCGTTGGTCGTGCTTGCTCATCCAGGGCAACCATTACAAAAAACGCGGTCAGTGCGCAGGTTTCCATCTCTGTTCGGAGATCCTCCACATTGACGGACACCTCAACCAGCATAGCGGAACGGGACGTGTAGATCAGTTCCCCCGTGCAGGTGATCAGATTGCCGACAAAGATGGGATTGTGAAAGCTTATTTCATCGACACCAGCCGTTACGGTATCCTTGTGGCAATGCTTCTGGGCCACAACAAAAGCCGTCTCGTCCATCATCTTGAGAATCTCGCCGCCGTGAACAGTCCCCCTCATGTTTGCCTGGTCCGGTGTGCCAATCTGACATAACACACTTCTGGAATGCGCAATAGTATCTTTCTCCATGCAGTTCTCCTTTTTTCGGTCGGGTTAAATGAATCAATTTCCAATATATTAAAATCAACTGTAGAGTTTTTTGTCGAAAATATCAACACTCCGACCGCAAAAAAGCGGTGATGTCATCGTTTTGTGTTTACATAATGCTAAGATTCGGGCATAGTACGGAAAAGAAAATTTCAGGAGGCATGAAAGTATGCAGGTATTCACAGCAAATGACATTGTGGAGGTTGCTGTTCGCATTGAAGAAAACGGAATCAATTTTTACAATTTCGCCCAGCAGATCGCCAAAACGGAAAATGCAAAGAACCTTTTTGAAAAACTCGCCGCCGATGAAGGTGCCCATAAACGAACATTTGAAAAACTCCTGTCGCAGATTGAGACATTCGAACCTCCCGAACGTTATGCCGGCGAGTATTCCGCTTACCTGCGCAACTACGTAGATAATAATCTTATTTTTACTAAAGAAGTTATGGATAAACAACTGGCCCGGATAACCGATGTCGTAGGCGCCATTGAATTTGCCATGCAGCGTGAACTCGACTCCATCCTGTATTATCACGAAGTAAAAAATCTGGTGCCGCAGGACCAGCATGAAGCAATCGAAAAAATAATTGATGAAGAAAGAAAACATTATGCCATGCTGCTGAATATGAAGAAGCAATATGCCTGCTGATACCCGTAAACCAATTTTGGGGGGCTAAAATAGCCGAAAGAAGGTGCGCCGATGGCCGGAAAAACAGGAATTGTCAAAGACACGCGTTACATGCAACATTCCGCTGGTTTTGCCCATCCGGAAAGCCCTTTGCGGCTGGCGGCAATTTATGAAATGCTCGATAATCCCGGCATTTCCTGGAAATTTACTCCAATAGAACCGCGGGAATCCACTTTTGAAGAAATAGCGGCAGTTCACTCTGCATCATATGTTAATTATATCGCCGGTACCGCCGGCCATTCAGTTCAGCTTGACCCGGATACGGCAACCAGTCCGGAAACATACCAGACGGCCAGACTGGCCGCAGGCGGTGTTTGTAATGCCATCGACAGTGTGATCAGTGGTGATGTGGATAACGCCTTTGCTTTCATCCGTCCCCCCGGGCATCATGCGGAACGCGGGAGCGCCGCCGGTTTCTGTATCTTTAACAATATTGCGATCGGGGCAATGCATGCCATTTTACAGCATAACTTGAAAAGAGTGCTTATCGCGGACTGGGATTTGCATCACGGCAACGGTACACAGCATATCTTTTACGATGATCCGCGAGTTTTGTATTTTTCTACTCACCAGTACCCATTTTATCCGGGAACCGGGAGTATAGACGAAATCGGTCAGGGTAAGGGTAAAGGTTACACGGTTAATGTTCCGTTGCCTGGCGGCCGAGGAGACGGCGATTATGTTAAAATATTCCGCAAAATACTGCAGCCGTTGGCGCTGGAGTTTAAACCAGAATTAGTGCTGCTGTCCGCCGGCTTTGATATTTATCATAATGATCCATTGGGCAGTATGCGCGTAACGCCGGAAGGATTTGCAGCATTGGCGCGCATCTTGCTAAATATTGCCGATAGCTGTTGCGGAGGGCGGTTTGTGGCGGCGCTGGAAGGCGGCTATAATGTTCAGGGATTGACAAAATCAGCGAAAGCTGTTTTGGAAGAGATGCTGAACGAGGCTCATTGTTCGGAGGAGCAGCTTCTTGCTTTTGAGATGCGCGCCGATGATAAAACAGATGGTATCATCCGTCGCGTTGCCCAAAAGATAGCCCCTTTTTGGAAAATAGGTTGATACCATTGCTGAATCAAAGATGATATTGCGGCGGCAAGGAGGAGGCGACGAGGCGTATTATACATACGTTGAGGAAGCCGACGACGAAGCCAACAAAAATAGCGCTTTGATTTAGAAATGGTATAGAAGGAGAATTGTTGATGATCAGCAAACAGGAAGTCGAATATGTGGCGCATTTGGCGCGCCTGGAAATTGACGATGAACAAAAAGATAAATTGACCTCGCAGTTGAATGATATTCTGCTTTATATCGATAAACTCAATGAGCTTGATACCCGGGGTGTGGAGCCGATGAGTCACGCGATTGCCGTAACTAATGCGTTTCGCGAAGACAAGGTTGCGGATTCTCTGGGAACAGAAAAGTCGTTAATGAACGCCCCCGATGCGCGCGGTGAATTTTTCCGCGTACCAAAAGTAATCGAATAAGGAATTCATTATTTGCCGTTGGCGGCAAGCCCTTCGCTAAGCTCTCCCACAGATTACAGGCATGATAAGGAATCCGGCGCGAGTGAAAATTGATTGCCCAGGTATTTTACTAAATTTTACTAAGATGGAAAGAAGGTAGTTATGGAGTTAAACCAGCTGACTATTCATGAACTGCAGGAAAAGATTAAAAACGGCGAGACTTCAGCCGTGCAAATTACCGAGTCTGTTTTTAACAGAATCAACGCTGTGGAAGAGCGGGTTCACTCATATATCCGGCTGATGCAGGATGAGGCACTGGCCGCAGCAAAAAAAGCCGACGAAGAAATTAAAAAAGGCGATATCAAAACTTTAACAGGCGTCCCGATTGCTCTGAAAGATATTGTGTGCACAAAAGGTATCAATACTACCTGCGGCTCACGTATACTGCACAATTTTGTACCGCCGTATGATGCGACTGTTGTGGAAAAGCTCAGAGATGCCGGCGCGGTTTTTGTCGGCAAAACCAACATGGATGAATTCGCCATGGGGTCTTCCACGGAAACTTCCTATTTCGGAGTGACGCGCAATCCGTGGGATCTGGAACGAATTCCCGGCGGCTCCAGCGGCGGGTCGGCAACTGCGGTGGCGGCCGATGAATGCATTGCCTCCATCGGCTCCGACACGGGTGGTTCCATCCGTCAGCCGGCGGCGCATTGCGGTGTCGTCGGTTTAAAGCCAACGTACGGCCGGGTATCGCGTTTCGGTTTAATTGCTTTTGCTTCCTCGCTGGATCAAATCGGTCCCTTCACGAAAGACGTCGAAGATTGCGCCATCATGATGAATGTTCTGGCCGGCTACGATCCGCGCGAATCAACATCGGTGCCAATGGAAGTTCCCGATTACCGGCAATATGTCGGCCGCGACATCAAAGGCTGGAAAATAGGCATTCCCAAAGAATATTTCATCGAAGGCATTGATCCCGAAGTAAGCGCGGCGCTAAAAAAAGCCATCACGGTTGTGGAGAAGTGCGGAGGCCAGTGTGTGGATATTTCTCTGCCCCATACGGAATATTGTCTGGCCGTTTATTACATTATTGCTCCGGCAGAGGCCAGCTCCAATCTTGCCCGCTACGACGGTGTAAAATATGGACACAGGGTGTCGGATGTCAAAGATCTCCTGGATATGTATAAAAGAACGCGCCGGGAGGGATTTGGCGCTGAAGTTAAAAGACGAATCATGATCGGTACTTATGCTTTGTCCGCCGGGTATTACGATGCCTATTATAAGAAGGCGTCGCAGGTGCGCGCCTTGATCAGACGCGACTTTGACGAAGCTTTCCAAAAGTGCGATGTGATTTTGACACCGACAACACCTACACCGGCATTTAAAATCGGTGAGAAGACGGATACTCCCTTGCAGATGTATCTGTCCGATATTTTCACCATCTCGACTAATCTGGCGGGGAATCCCGGTATATCGGTGCCCTGCGGTTTTACCGCCGCCGGACTGCCGGTGGGAGTGCAGTTTTTAGCCGGACATTTTGAAGAAGGAAAGCTTATTCAAATAGCCTCTGCCTATGAAAAGAACGCTAATATTGAAAAAAGGAGCCCGCAATTATAATGGAGTTTGAAACAATAATCGGTCTGGAAGTACATGCCCAGCTTTTGACGGATACAAAAATTTTCTGCAATTGCTCGACTAAATTCGGCGGAGCCCCCAACAGCCATGCCTGTCCGGTGTGTCTCGGCATGCCCGGTGTTTTGCCGGTATTAAATAAGAAAGTTGTGGAATACGCCATGAAAATGTCTCTGGCGACTCATAGTACGATCAACAAGACATGCAGTTTTGCGCGGAAAAATTATTTTTATCCTGATCTGCCCAAAGGTTACCAAATATCGCAGTATGCATATCCTCTTTCGGAGCATGGTCATGTCGTTTTGGACATTGACGGAGAGCAAAAGAAGATCGGCATTACCCGGATTCACATGGAAGAGGACGCGGGCAAGCTGATCCACGATGATTACAACCCGATGAGCTATGTTGACTTGAACCGCACCGGTGTGCCGCTGATTGAAATAGTCAGCGAACCGGACATGCGATCACCTGCGGAAGCGGCCGATTATCTGAAGCGCCTGCATGAAATTCTGGTTTACCTGGAAATTTGCGACGGCAATATGGAAGAAGGTTCCTTCCGCTGCGACGCCAATGTTTCGATCCGGCCGAAGGGACAGGAAGAATTCGGCACCCGCACCGAACTGAAGAACATGAATTCCTTCCGCAACGTGCAGCGGGCCTTGGAATATGAAGTCAAGCGCCAGCAGTATATCGTGGAAAACGGCGGCACAATTGTCCAGGAAACACGCCTCTGGGATGATGCGCAGGGGGCAACCAATCCGATGCGCAGCAAAGAAGAAGCCCACGACTACCGCTATTTCCCCGATCCCGATCTGGTGCCGATCATAGTGGATGACGCCTGGATAGAAGAAGTGAAGAAAGGTCTTCCGGAGTTGCCGGTGGCCAAACGGGAAAGATTTGTTCAAGACTATCAGTTACCCGCCTATGATGCCGGCGTGCTTACCGCCGATAAAGCTCTGGCGAAATATTTTGAAGACGTCGTCAAACTCTGTTCCAGACCAAAGGCCGCCAGCAACTGGGTGATGGGTGATGTCTTGAGATTTTTGAATGAAGATAAACGCGACATCCGGAATTGCCCGATAACTCCGACCGCGCTCGCGGAAATGATCCTGCTCATCGAGGACGGCACCATCAGCGGCAAGATGGCCAAAGACATCGTTGTGGAGATGTATAAAACAGGCGGCACTCCCAAGTCGATTATTGCGGAAAAAGGCATGGTGCAGATTACTGATGAAGGAGCACTCATTGCTGCAATTCAGACAATAATAGATGCCAATCCTAATCAGCTTAAGGATTACCGCAGCGGCAAAGATAAACTCTTCGGTTTCTTTGTCGGTCAGGTGATGAAAGCGACGCAGGGGAAGGCCAATCCGAAAATCGTCAATGATCTGCTCAAAAAGATGCTTGCCGGATGATGATCAATACTGTTGTTTGGAAGAACGATGCGGTTGTTCTGATTGATCAGAATGCCCTGCCGCTGGCAGAGGTCAATGTTACCTGCCATTCTTATCAGGAAGTGATCGCCGCCATCAAAGATTTGACCGTCCGGGGAGCCCCGGCCATTGGTGTTGCCGCGGCCATGGCCGCGGCTCTTGGTGCCATGGCCTTGCTGGCACTGCCGCAGGAATTGTTCCGCCGGAAATTTTATGAGATCTGCGATGAGATCGCGCAGGCCAGGCCTACGGCCCGCAATCTCTTCTGGGCGCTGGAGCGGATGAGAAAGTGCCTGGATGAAGCGCTTTTAGCCGGTAAAAAAAATATAGTCCGTGAACTGGTTTCTGAGGCCAGGCATATCTGCGCGGAGGACATCGCCGTTAATCGTCAAATGGGAAAAAACGGCAGCATTCTTATTGACAATGGAGATAATATTCTTACCCACTGCAATGCCGGTGCTCTGGCGACGGCGGGCTATGGGACGGCGCTCGGCGTTTTGCGCGCGGCGCGTGGGCAGGGGAAGAAAATCCATGTTTACGTAGACGAAACCAGGCCTGTCCTGCAGGGAGCAAGGCTCACCGCCTGGGAGATGAAAAAGGAAAGAATTCCCGCCACCTTGATTACCGATAATATGGCCGGATTTCTGATGCAGCAGGGGAAGATAGACAAGATTATTGTCGGCGCCGACCGGATTGCCGCCAACGGCGATACCGCCAACAAAATTGGCACTTACTCCCTGGCTGTTCTCGCCCGTGCGCACCGAATTCCTTTTTATGTAGCGGCGCCTCTTTCCACGATAGACGTTAGCCTGATGACCGGATCGTCAATACCGATCGAGGAAAGATCCGGCGCGGAAGTGACCAGCTTGCGGAATGTACAAACGGCGCCCGACGGCATGAAAGTATACAATCCGGCCTTTGATGTTACACCTCACCGCTATATATCAGCGATTATTACGGAAAAAGGAATCCTGAGAAAGCCTTATCTACGGTCTATCCGCAGTCTTGGGAAGGATCAATCCCCGCGATGAAATTATTTCTTTTTGATTTTGATGGTGTGCTGGTAGAGTCGTTGGAACTCTATGAAAAGGCGGTCAGCCTCTCTCTGGCAAGAATGAACAAGCCGCTGGAAAGGGGACAGGAAGAATTTCTGGAATTGTTCGAGGGCAACTTCTACGAATCCCTGGCTAACAAAGGCGTGGATCTGGATGAATTTATGGCAGTGTCCGGTGAGCTTCTGGCGCAGGTGGATTACAAAGAAATGCAGCCGATTACCCCCATGGTCGCCGTAGTTGAACAAATGCAGAAAAATAATATTCTGCTGGTGGTTTCATCCAATAATTCTCAGACCATCCAGTCGGCGCTGAAACAATTTAAATTCAACGATTATTTCGAGAAAGTACTGGGCTCGGATTTTCTGCTCTCCAAAAAAGATAAGATGCTTTATGCTAAAGAAAAATATCAGATTGAGCCGAAAGATATTTATTACATCGGTGATACCACCGGTGATATTCGGGAAGGACGCGCTGCCGGAGTGAAAACTGTCGGCGTTACCTGGGGCTGGCACAGCAAGGCAAAAATGGCCGCCGCCAAACCGGATTATCTCGTCAATGCGCCGGAAGATTTGTTGCCGTTATGTAAATGACATTAACGGCTCTGTCGCACGTTTCATTTTTTAATTGGTTCTGAATTAATATTTTGGGCTCACATTTAATTTTTCATCACAAGGTTGTTCTTATTATGGTACAGATTTGCAGCAGAATTAAACTCCTTTTTGCTCTTTTCTTTTTCCCTCTTCGTTCCTGTCTTGCGGCTGCAGGAATCCGCTATGATCTTCCTTCTATTACCAATGCCTATTATCGGGAAAAGTTCAAAAGTATTCCGGCTAGTCAAAAAGCTGTTATTCTACCGCATTGTCTGATCGGTGATAAATGCCCCGCCCGCTTTTCTAAAGAAGACGGCATACTGTGTGTCAAATGTAAAAAATGCGGCTGTGGCGAGATTCAAATCCTTGCCGCAGAGCAGGGATGGCAGTTTTACATTACGCCCAGCATAGGATTTACAAAACGGCTGGTGCAGAGAAAAATGATTCGGGCGGCGATAGGGGCAGCCTGTGATCTGGAAATAGAAAAAGGTATCCGCTCAACGCCGATAAACTCTAAAGGGGTTTGTCTACAGAAGAATAAAGTGCTTCCCCATATAATTCCGACTGTCCGGTATGATTGTTTGAATAATGATATTGACTGGGATCACTTGAAAAAGATCATTCGGGGCGAGAGGGCGGCGATTAAATCCTGATAATCAATGTTCAATCGGATTGTGTCAATAAGCGCTTTCTATAGTGATTGTCAATTCACATAAACATTAAGCCGTTCATTTTCTTTGTGTTCTTTTTATACTCAGCAATAACACGCCTTGTATAGCTCGTATGTGGAGTTCTGTCTTCGGCTAAGAGTATCTTCGCCTTGTTGTGGCCGACATTGTAGGCAAAAAGCACTTCTGGAATATCATCAAACAGATCCATGAGCTTGGAGATGTAGTAAGTGCCCAAGCGGATATTCTTTCTGACATCGTAAAGGTCTTCCAAACCACGGTAATGGATTCCTGCTTCTTTGGAGATCTCTCTAGCCAGAATGGGTTGTATCTGCATGAAACCCCTCGCGCCGTCAGGTGAGATGCCGTACTGGCGAAAGTTGCTTTCCACTTTCATGATGGCCAGGATCAGACGGTAATCCACACCATGGCGCAGGGACTCCTCAAATACTGTTTGAGCGGCAAGATAGAGTTTTTCCTTGCTCATCCTGACGCCTTCCTCCTGGATATGTCGAATGATTTGTTGAATCGTCATTGCCACGCCTGTTCCCTCGTTATCCCGTTCAGCAAGGTTGGACGTAGAAACCACGGTAAGCTGCAATGATACTAAAACCAGGATAATTATCAAAATCCCGGTAGACCCTCTAGAACGTTTCATAGATTTAAACCTTTCTTTTTTTCATCTGCTGATTTTCTCTTTTTAAGTTTATAAAGAAGAGAACCGTTCTATTTAGCGGTCAATACTTACATTTATGATTTAAAAACACCATATAACGAAAAACATAATTATCTATATCCTTTAATATATAGATCCGGGGGGATCTTGCGGCTATTAATGAGTGTAGGCGATTGATTTTCTTGAATAAAAGAGAAATTTTCTTGTTGTAATGTAACAATAGCAATTCGATAGAAAATTTACACCACATTCAAGTTCAGTCTTTTCTGACCGATAAATAAGAGCGGGAGGATGAAGCTTATGTCGTCTGTGTTTGGAATCGCTCTTAACGCATTGAAAGCTTTTGAAACAAAGCTCGCCGTCAACGCCAATAATGTAGCTAACATGGAAACAAATAATTTTAAAAAAAGCCGTGTCGAGCTCCAGGAGGCTGCAAAAGGCGGTGTGCAGGTATCCATAGAAAAAATTGATATCACGGGAATACAACTTGATCCCAATGCACGAACGGGCGAAGAACAGCAAACTTCCAATGTTTCTCTGGAAGAAGAAATTATAGATCAGATTGTCACTCAATACTCCTATGAAGCCAATATTCTGACCATTAAAACCGCTTCTGCAATGCAGGAAGAGCTTCTCAATATTAAAACCTGAAATACATATCCGGCCTGTTTTCCGAATTTCTTTACTATTAACGTGAAACGCGGGGACATTCGTTAATCGTTGTTTCTTGGCCCGTAATGTAGTATCTATAACAAAGAAAAAATCGGGAGTGATATGGATGTGTTATAAATATGATTTGGTTGTTGTCGGCGGAGGGCCGGGCGGATTGGAGGCGGCGCACAGAACGGCGAAAGCCGGAAAGCGCGCGCTGATCATTGAAAAAAGCGGCTGGGGCGGCACTTGCACGCACAGAGGCTGCATTCCTACAAAAGCCCTGCTTACCTGCAGCAAATATTACACAGATTTAAAAAAATTCAGAAGATTAGGGATCAATATTCCTTCTGCCGCCTTTGATTTTTCTGCGATGAAAAAACATCAGCAGCAAATGGTAAGAGTAGCAGCGCTTGGTGCCCAAAAGACTCTCGCCGATGCCGGGGTGGAAACGCAAGTGGGCACAGGCGATATTCTTTCCCCGCAGGAGGTTAGATTTACAGATTCAGCCGGCAGTTCGCAGGTAGTTTCCACCGGCAATATTGTTATTGCCCGGGGCTCGAAGCCGCAGATTGTATCCGGTATCGACCTGTCTGAGCGGATTCTCACGTCCGACGGTATTTTAAATCTGGTCGCTCTTCCCGGAAGCATTGCCATCGTCGGCGGCAGCTTTATCGGAATTGAATTTGCAACATTTTTTGCTGAACTGGGTGTAAAAGTAACATTGATAGAAATGCTGGATCATATTCTGCCTCAGGAAGATCAAGAAGTAACAGATTTGTTGAAGCAGGAATTAATCCGCGCCGGCGTTGTTGTACACCAGTCAACCCGGCTTTCCGGTCTGCAGGAAACAGACGGCAGCGTTGCAGTACAGGTGCAGAACGATGCCGGACAGATGGAATGGAACATGGACTATGTGTTGCTTTGTACGGGCCGCCTGCCGAACATCAATGAAGCCGAGTTAATCAGTTCCGGTATCGCTTTTGATCAAACGGGTATAAAAGTTGACCAAAATATGCTGACCAGTGTGCCGGGGATTTATGCCGTAGGTGATGTCACCGGCGGCATGATGCTCGCCCATCGCGCCGCCCAACAGGGAAAAGCCGCCGCGGCGAACATTTGCGGGTATGATGCGCCGCCATACAACGAAAACTTTATTCCCTCCGTTGTTTACAGCCATCCTCAAATTGCGCGCGTGGGGATGACCGTCTCGCAGGCCGAAGCTCAAGGCCTGAACGTTGAAATTGTAAAATCGAGTTACGGCGCCAACGTGATCGCCCGCACCGAACTGGCGGGACAGGGTTTTGTCAAGGCCCTCTTCCATGATGATAAACTTATCGGCGTTACAATAATTGGTGATCACGCCTCCGAACTGATTGCTTCCATGAGCCTGACTTTGGCCAATGGCCTCAGCCGCAGACAACTGCTATCGTGGGTTATTCCCCATCCGACATTGAGTGAAATATTTTTGCCTATATTTTCGTAAAAGGAAACGATAATGAATACTTGGCGGCGCATTCACCCGCCAGATACCCGGTGGAAAAGGCAGCCTGCAAATTATAGCCGCCAGTGTCGGCATCGATATCCATGACCTCGCCGCAAAAGTAAAGTCCCGGAATTAACTTCGAAGCCATTGTCCGCGGATCAATTTCGGCAAGCGCCACGCCGCCGGCGGTAACTATGGCGCGGGACAAGGGCAGAGCTGATTTTATATTAAACCGCAGGGCTTTCAAGTGTTCAATAATTTCATCTTTTTCTGAGGCTTTAATCTGGTGTGCCTGCTTTTCCGGATCAAGCGAGGTTAGTGCAAGAAAAGGTTTGATCATTTTGCCGAGCAGATATTCTTTCATGATCTCGCTGATTTTTCTTTTACCATGGCTGTCAAAATCCTTCTGCAGCCGCACACGGATCTGTTCGCGGGTCAGCGCCGGTTTTAAATCAATCAATATTGATACCGGACCAACGGCGAGTGCCTCCACTACGGCGAGGCTCATCAGTAAAATAATCGGACCGGCCAGGCCAAAATGAGTAAAGAGCATTTCACCGAAACGGCTTTCGATGACCGGCGCGCGCGGTGTTTTCTTTTCTCCGCGTCCATAGTTGATTTGCGGCGTCAATTGTGCATCAATTTCCTTCGCCCTGCCCTGAAACGCCGTAGCCCGGACATTGCGCAGGTTTAATCCCTCCATGGATTTGGTCAGTTCAATTTCCTCTACGATCAGTGGCACGAGCGCCGGTTTGAGATCAACTACGTTGTGGCCCAATTGAGAACTGATTTTATAACCGTCGCCTGTTGAACCTGTCTGCGGCCAGGATGCTCCGCCCGTGGCTAAAATAACGGCTTTTGCCGAATATGTTTCGCCGGAAGTCTGGACTTCAAAAAAGCCTGACTTTTTCTTTTGAATTGCGGTTACCTTGATGTTGGATTTTATTTGTACGCGGTTATCGGCAAGATAACGTTCCAAAGCCCGCACAACTTCATGGGCGTCATCGGATGCTGGAAAAATGCGTCCCCCTCTTTCCAGCTTGGTGGAAACACCGTAATCATTGAAAAATTTCAGCAATTCGGGACGGAAGAAATGATGAAAAGCATGGTAGAGAAAACGGCCATTTCTACCATACATGGTAATGAAATCCTTCAAATCGGCCGCGTTGGTCAAATTGCAGCGGGTTTTGCCGCTGACCAGAATTTTTTTGCCGCAGCTGTCTGTTTTTTCCAGAAGCAAGACATGAGCTCCACACAGTCCCGATTTGCCTGCGGCCATCAAACCGGCGGCACCGCCGCCAACGACAATCACATCATAAACAAATTTTTTATCTTGCTGCATCCTTAATATTCCATTATCAGGAGTTGTGTCGGCGTAGCACAAAAAGGTTAATCCGGTCAATCGATCAGTTTCCCGGACAAGTTATCCCGCCCAAAAAACATATTAATCAACCAACATGCAAAAGATCATGATCTCAGTGATGAAAAATCTCCCATCATATGGGGAATAATTCCTCATATTAAGACTAAGGAAAAGGCCAACAAAAAGCATGTAAAAAATAAAGCAAGTAATTTTAACAACATAAAAAATAATGAATGCATTTATAGATTGGCATATATGTTGCTAATAGACATTCCAATAATCAAGGAGGTGCAGGTGTGAAAAAAGCTTTGGCGTACTTGACTTGTGCAGCTTTTTTATTGTCGGCAATCGCATTTGCCGCTGAAAAGCCTGCTTCCTCGACGGTTGCCGCTGATCCTGGTAAAATCGGCAACGTAAAAGTTGCCAAAATGAATGCCAGGGGGAAAGTTGTCGAAATTACGGATAAAACAATAAAGATTGAGCGCAAGGTTAAAAATGATGTAGAAATAATGGAATTTATCCTTGACAAGCCCGTAGAAAATATTGTTGTTAACGACGCAGTAAAGATAGTATATGTTGAAAAAGACGGTAGTTTAATGGCTTCCCGGGTAGTGAAAATAATTCCTAAAAAATCAGGGAAAAAATAAACTGCTGACAGGAAAACGACAACAGATTTAGTTTGGAATCCCTTAATTCATC
Source organism: Smithella sp. (assembly GCA_039679455.1). Lineage (GTDB taxonomy): Bacteria > Desulfobacterota > Syntrophia > Syntrophales > Smithellaceae > MVRV01. The sequence goes on from JBDKUX010000089.1 coordinate 23,268, forward strand.
GTTATAGGGTAGTATAAAAGTAAAAACAAATTTAAAAGGAGGATTTAAGATGAAGCGTTTGGTATTGTTAGTTGTAGCATTGGTATTTGCAATGGGCACCACCGTTATGGCCGCTGAGAAAGCTGCTGCACCCGCAAAAGAAGAGGCCGCAAAGGTAGAAAAAGCTGAAGAGAAGGCTCCTGCAAAGAAAGCAAAGAAAACAAAGAAAGTAAAGAAAGCAAAGAAAGCCGAAAAGAAAGCTGAAGAGAAGGCCGCACCGGCTGAAGCAGCTCCGGCAGCAAAATAAGTTTAGTATAAGCTTATATGAATTGAAAAAAGGACAGGTAACACCTGTCCTTTTTTTTGCCTTCGGGCAAGCTATTCAAAAAAATTTCATCTGCTGCGTTGCGCTTCAGCTCTCGCTGCTCACGTACGTCGGACGTACGCTCCGCTGCTCTATCCTCGCGCGCCTTGCATCTGAACCTTTTTGAACAGCCTGCAAAACAGGGGTATATTCCAAATTACCCTGCTGGTTAATTTTTCCCCTTTCTGTTATAAATATTCAATCTTATGATTAAAAAAATTATCCATAAAATTATCGCGTATAATGAAAATGTTACCGTCAGGGCAAGGTTAATCACTTTAACTATTGCCGGCCTTGCCTTAACTATGGCGATTTGGGGATTTATTCACCTGACCGCACTGGATAGAATCCTTGTCGAACAGCAAGGGAAAAGACTGGAAGGTGTGGCCGAAACAATAAGCACATTTTATCAGAATTTTCCTACCGGAAGGGGACTGGCCGCCCTAGATGCGGCAATGAAAGATCATGTGCAATCAGATGTACGCCTCGCCCGCATAGACATTTTCGATACCCGTCATGGGAATGTTGATTATGTTGCCGGCGCCAGCCGTGTTCAATATGAGTGGCCGGATAGTGTTATTGCCAATGTCTCGGAAAAGAATACTCCCCGTTATGTTAAAATAACAACAGAAAGCGGGCCGGCATTGGGGTTGGCATATCCGGTATCAGGAGAAACAAAGGATTCCCGCATTGTTGTAGGCATCATTGGCTTTTCCCGTGCTAATGCCGAAATTATGGCCAGTGCGAACCGCTTACTGTTTTTAAGCAGCGCCGGGTTACTGCTGGTTATTTTGCTGGGTTTCGGCTTAAGTTTTGGCTGGCTTATCGGCAGACCACTGAAACTCTTTATCGATACAATTGATGAATCCCAAAAAGGGCGGTACATCAAACGCATCCCGATTGTGAGGAGGGATGAATGGGGGCAATTGGCGGAACATTTCAACATGATGGCTGCCGAGATTCAGCAGGTGATGGCTAAAAATTCTGATTTAACAAGGCATCTGGAAGACCGCGTCAAGGAAGAAACCCATAAGGTGGTTGAGCTGCAAAAGCAGGTCGACGATTTAAAACAATTAACTGCTTTGGGACACTTAACCGCCAATCTTGCCCATGATTTGGGAACCCCTCTTCATTCCATCGGAGGTCTCGTTCAGCTTCTGCTGGAACGGGAAGGCTGGCCGCCGGATGTCACCCACAAACTGCAGCTGATTGTTCAACAAACTCAGAGGCTGGACAATGTTATTCAAAATGTCCGCCGGGCTACAAGATTACCCGAGCCGCGCTTTGAGATTCTGACCGTTCAGAATGTCTTAAATGAAACATTGCCACTCGTTGAACCGCTGATGCGTAAATCCAATGTAACCATAAGCGTAGATATAGACGATGACATCCCGTCGTTATATCTGGATCGTTACCGCATTCAGACAGCGTTGTTCAATATCATTCAAAATGCCTTGGAAGCAATGCCGACAGGAGGAACAATAGCAATTGCAGCCGGGGCAATACCGGCCGACAAGATGGTATCGATAACAGTCCGGGACACAGGCATGGGTATGTCTCCCGAGATGCTCGATAAGGCCTGTGAGCCTTTTTACAGTTCCCACAAGGATGAGGGTATGCGGGGGCTGGGTCTGGCTATCGTCCGTGATATTGTTAAGGCTCACGGTGGTAAAATGGAAATTAAAAGTACTGAATCAGATGGAACATCCATTATTCTTTACTTACCGGTATCAGACGACGGGAAACATCCGGCGTTGTAAAATTTCCCCCAACCCCTCTTTAAAAAAGAGGGGGCTTTAGTGCTTAAGTCAATGATATTGATTTCGTATTAGGAAGAAGGCGGTTTACCCGCAGACGTAAGACTTTCATCCGACAAAACATACCGTCTAATTTTCATGCGCAATGTTTTACGGTCGATACCCAGAAGCTGTGCCGCCCTGGATTGATTCCAGGAAACTTCTTTCAGGGTCTGCAAAATCTTATCCCTTTCCGCGGCTTCCAGCGGGGTCATATCCGGCAGATTTACATTCTCTTTTTCCTTCTTTTCTTTTTTCTGCTGGAAACGTTGCGGCAAATTTTCCGGCAAAATAACCACAAAAGGTGAAAGCAGCAGAGTCTGCTGTAAAACATTTTCCAGTTCCCGGACGTTTCCCGGCCAGGAATAAGCCATCAATAATTCCATGGCTTCCACGGAAATGCGGACGCCGGGATAACCGAATTTTTTCAGCATTGATTCAATCAGAAGCGGAATATCTTCCGGATGTTCACGCAATGGTGGAATATGCAGCCGCACGATGAACCGGTATAAAAGATCCAGACGAAAACCTCCGGCGCTTACTTCTTCGTCGATATTCTTGTTGGCGGCCGCCACTACGCGGACAGCGGCATGGCGCACTTCGTGGCCGCCGATTCTCCGCACTTCGCCGTCCTGCATGAAACGCAAAAATTTCCCCTGCAGATTGGTGGACATTTCCGTAATTTCATCGAGAAAAACCGTGCCGCCCCGGGCTGATTCCAGTAAGCCGATATGCTGATGATCGGCGCCCGTAAATGATCCTTTTTCATAGCCGAAGAGTTCGGATTCCAGCAAATTATCGGGAATAGCTCCGCAATGGACGACAACAAACTGTTTATCACGGCGTGATGACATACCATGCAGGGACCGGGCGGTCAGTTCTTTGCCGGTGCCGCTTTCACCTTCAATCAGGACACTGGCCGGAGAATCCGCGACGCGGGCGATCTGTTTATAAAATTCAACCATTGCCGCCGATGAACCGATTAATTTCGGACTGTCGGCAGCCTGCGGTGATTCCAGGTTCAGGCGCCGCTCCCGTAATTCCCTAACTTCCAGAACTTTTTTTACAATGGCGCGGCAGGCATCCGGCGAAAACGGTTTGCTGATGTAATCCCAGGCGCCCAGACTTATCGCCTCCATCGTGGTTTCCAGGGAACCGTAAGCCGTCATCAAAATTACCGGCAAATCAGGCCATTTCTTTTGGACTTCACCCAAAAACTGCAATCCGTCCATGCCGGGCATACGGATATCCGACATTAAAAGATCGTAGCGCGAAAGATCCTGTTGCAGGGCTTCCATTGCGGAGGTAAAAGTGGCTACTTCATAACCGTCGCGGGCAAGCGCCTCCTGCAGAAACTCGCAGGCGACGGCGTCGTCGTCTATAACTAAAATTCGGGATTTCATAAAAGCCCCTGATATTGTTTGTGACAACCTCGTAAAAAGGCCGGATGCTGCGTTGCGCTTCTTCCCTCGTCACTGCGGCGTACGCTAAGTACTCCTCATTCCTCGGTATTCGCACGCCTTGCCTGCGACCTTTTTACGAGGCCATCATTTGTGGGATTCTTAACTTTATGGCAAGGATTCGTCAATGGGAAAAAAGATTTTTATCATCGTAAAAATTACTGCAGGGCGGCAATAAAAAATCCGCGTAGTTTGGTATTTCCTAATCCGTCTTTGGCCACAATGTCGCAGCGGATTCTTTTCTCGCCGTTTTCTTCGAACTTATTCTTTATCTTGCCGGTAATTGTGATAGTCGCCCGTTGCCTGGTGTTTTCCCAGTCATCGAAATCGACCGGCTCCGTCATACCCGCAAAGCGGACGTTAAATTTCCGCAGATCCTTAAAGTCGATCCAGTTCGTGATGGCCTCGCCGGCAATACCCATGATCAGCATACCGTGGACAATTACTCTCTCCATTCCGATTGTTTTGACGAAAGTGCTGTCGTGGTGCAGCGGATTGAAATCGCCGGAAGCTCCGGCATAGCGTACCAGATCCGTTCGGGTAATGGGTGATGATGTGTAAGGAACCAGAGAATCTCCGATATTAAGTTCAGCAAGTTGCAGGGGCATAACTCTTCTCCTATCGTTCCACCAGTATGGAGCGGGCTTTGATAACCAGTTCGCCCCGCTGGTTTCTCATTTCCGTTTCTACTACGGTAAATTCCATTGGTTTTCCGGGTCTGTCTTCCTGCGCCTTGTCATACATATCGACTACTTTCATTCTACAGGTAAGGGCGTCGCCCGCACAGACACTGCCCAAATATTCGTACTCTTCTTCGGTGTGCAACAACCTGGTAAGATCGATGCCCAAGGCGTTGACTACGCCCATTAATCCGCCGCCCGTCCGGAACATCACGCTGGTCGGAAAGGTCGGCGGAATGACGATGCCGGGATAGCCAGCCTGTTGTGCCGCCTTTTCACCAGTGTAAATGGGGTTTACTTTTTCCGGAGCATCTTTTTGGGATACAGCCATGGCGAATTCGGCAATTTTACCTTTTTCCACTTCAAAGCGATGAGAAGGAAATTCATAACCAAGTTTCGATTTATCAGCCATTTTTACCTCCACGGGATGGTAATAGTTATCATATTGAACAGCAACCGGGGCGGCTTAATCAAAAAGACCGGTCTTCTCCATCTCGTCAATTTGATCTTTGCTGTAGCCAAGTTCCAGCAGAACATCTTTTGTGTTGAATCCGTCAGTCACGCCAATATTCTTATATTCCGGTTTATAGTGGGAAAACTTAATGGGTAAGGCCGGCTGCCGTACTTTGCCGCCATCCGGCAGGTCAATGTCTACAACAATCTGACGCTTTTCGCTTTGCTCATTGTTCAAAGCTTCCTGCAAAGTCAACACCGGTTCGACACAAGCATCGACGTTGGCGAAGATTTCCGTCCACTCATCCCTTGTTTTCGTCTTGAAAACATCCCGGATTTGCTTTTTAACTTCTTTTATGTTTGCGGGCATGATGCCTTCGGGTGTGATTAAATCGGGCCGGCCTATTGCCTCGAAAAGTACGGCGCTGAATTTAGATTCGAGAGGGCCGACGCTCATATATTTTCCGTCTTGCGTTTCATAATAATCGTAGATAGAGCCGCCGTTGAAAATCGTGCTTTCATAATCCGGGTTTCTGCCGTCAACCAGGGAAGCGGCCGCCTTATAATTGAAGGCAATCAAGCTGTCGGTAATGGAGATATCAATATGCTGGCCCCTGCCGGTTTTACTGCGGCTTAAGGCTGCTGCCAGAATCCCGATCAGGGCGTTGATGGAGCCCGATGTATCCCCAATAAATGCGCCGAGAGGCACGGGGCCTTCGCCTTTTCTACCGGAACAGGACATAATTCCCGAACGGGCCATATAGTTTATGTCATGCCCCGCCCTCGCGGATAGAGGCCCTGTCTGGCCGTAGCTGGTTATGGAACAATAGATAAGAGCGGGATTAACCTGACATAGTTTTTCATAATCAAGGCCGGCCTTGGCCATTACACCCGGCCGGAACTGTTCTATTACAATATCGTAATGCATGATCAGTTTATGGACAATCTTTTGCGCCCTTTGATCTTTGATGTTTAAATACATGCTGCGTTTGTTCCGTCCCAGATAAGCTCCGTTGGCGGATACTTTATTGCCGGGAAGAAAAGGCGGAAATTGAGTATTGATGTCCGGCCTGGAGCGGGAAACAATTTTTAATACTTCAGCGCCCATGTCGGCTAAATACAGCGAGGCCAGCGGCCCTGGAATCATAGTTGTGAAATCGAGAATTCTTAAGCCTGCAAGAGGTCCTGTCATTTATTAGCTCCTTACGTCCGTTTGCCGGGATAACAGATAATTCCCCGGCTGGTTTTAAGAAATTCCATGTTCTCCTGTTTTTGGTTTCATCGCCTGCAAATTGGCGATACGCTCCAAGAGTGGCGGGTGTGAATAATAAAACCAGACATACAATGGATGCGGATGCAAATTAGCCAGATTGTCCTTGGCCAGCCGCTTTAAGGCGCTGATCATATGCTCGGACGTTCCCGTCAATTCCACAGCCATTTGGTCGGCTTCCCGTTCGTAGCGGCGCGTTATTCCGGCGCCGACAGGGCTGAAGAAAAAGCCGAGGCAGCCAAAATAAAGCGAAACCAGAAAAAGGCCGGCGTAAAGTGGTGTTTGCGTCAAACCAAAAGCGCGATAGAGAACCGGGGCTGAAACGAGGTGATAAACAAGATAGAGGCTTACGAACGAGGCGGCGATCATAAAGATTAACTGCTTTAAAATATGCTTCTTTTTCCAGTGGCCGATCTCGTGAGCTAAAACAGACAATATTTCTTCCGGGGAATGAGAAGCCAGGAGCGTGTCAAATAAAACAATGCGCTTGGTTTTACCGATGCCGGTAAAATAGGCGTTGGTATGCCGGGAACGCTTGCCTTCATCCACCTGATAAATGCCCCGGGCTTTCAGGCCGACTTTTGCCATCAACGACTGAATTTGTTCTTTTAGACTTTCATCCGTAATGGGTTCGTATTTGTTAAACAAGGGAGCAATGACCACCGGATAGATCCAGAGCAGCAGCATTTCGAACAACGTAAAAAAAATCCAGGCCCAGAACCACCAGCTTGCAGGCAGGTAAACGATAAAAGCCATGAAGGCGCTGATTAAGATACTCATCAGAATGACGGATAGAATCAAAGACTTGCAAAAGTCGGCAAGCC
>JBDKUX010000090.1:0-38628 GCA_039679455.1 Smithella sp.
CAACAAAATAGAGGCTGGTATAACCGGAATAAAATTTCAAATCGATAAAAAGATAATACATGCTTATTTATTTGTTATAATTGATTTATAAACGTAATGAATTTACATTAACCGGACACTAATGTTATAAGATATGAAAATATTTTTCCGAAATTTTGGTTTGCTATGACTAACTTTCTTAGGATTATTGGGAAAGAATATAATTTTAGGCAGTATTTAGTCATTTTTTTATGTATCTACCTTTTTGCACTTGTTGCAGGATTTTTGTTGCAGGGTGCGGGAACGTTATTTGATGTTCGATCATTGCTGATTTCCGTTGCACTCGTAATTTTAATTTTGGGCATGATCTGCCATCCACTTGATAAAATCTTCTGTTTCTGGGCTATGATAGCGATAATCTTCCTGATATTTATCTTTCCGCGAATTATGATGTATATGCTTACCCCTGCCATAGTGACATTTCCCTTCGGGAAAGACATCAATAGAACGACAGTTTTTATTGGCCTAACCTATGTCCTGCTTGGAATGGCCTCATTGGCCATAGGCCAGCTTTTATACGAAAAATTCATGTCAAAAATGTTTGTTTCAGGAACGATGGCCTCAAATTCTGCTTCATTTTGTCAGTTACCATTATTGGCAATTGTTTTCTTAATATTCCTTATCATACAGATTTATATTTCTTGTGGATTGGGTATAAGCCCTTATTTATTGAATGCCCGAATGTCTACTTTTTGGGCAAATACGTTCGTTCAGCTTATCTGTGTAATAATCGATGCAGATATGTTACTACTAATATGCTTTATCACCATACTAGGCAGATCAGACTTATCGAAAACATCTCGATGGTCATTTGCCATAGGCATTGCTACCTGCTACTTGTTCGCAAGTGCATATTTGGGATCCCGTGGTGGCAGTATGCGCCTGTTGATAATTTTACTAGCCGTATTATTGGCTTGTTATGGTAATTTCCGAGTAAGTATTTATCGGATACTATGTGTTATGTCGCTGTTGATGGTTATCGGCTGGGTAAGCTTTCCGTTTGCTACAATGCAGCGAATGAAAAGTGTTGCGATGTATAATACTGCGGCACAAGAGCTTGTTGATGACAAGGCGAAAGAAGATATTGAAGCCAAAGCGAAATTCAAAGAGCTTTTTATAATCAAGGCAAAAAAGCGTGTCGAAGAGAGTCTTCTCGCAGAAACAGCGGAAAATATAACCACAATCTTAAACAATAACCTGATAATGGCGCTTATTAATAGTAAGCATATTTTAGATCGTATAGGAGTATTGGATTACGCTATTCTAGTTGTCACTCAGTCCGCAAATACAGAATGTAAGAAAAGGATTATGACCATTGATTACACATTCAAAAGCCTGATAAATAGTGTCCCTGGGACGCCTTTTCCAGAAGCTGAGTTAAATACTTCGCGTCTAGTTTCCGCTTTATTCCGTCCGGAAACTCCAGAATCTTACTTAAAAGTTTCAGGCTATCACAGCGAGCCTTATACAGCTTGGGGACTTTCCTTTCTCTTCTTTGGATGGTGGGGCGGATTACTTGCGCTTGGTATTGTTGGTGCTGTCCTAGTTGCTTTGCAGGACATTTCACGAATAGGGCAATGGAATATATACCGTAAAGCCCTTTTTTTCTGGATTATGCCCAGCATTGTGATTCTATCAATGGGTGTGGATCATAGTATTTTCTTGGTATTTGTTGAGTACTTACGACTGACAGTAGCTCTGATTATTCTATTTGCACTGACTGCTTTGGTGTCTTCTCGTACTGATGCCCTGATGCTCAAATGGAGAAAATCATCAGGCATCACAAGAAATTAAGTAGTTAGAGATGATATTATGAGGGGCGAAAAAGAAAAAATATGGGAAAGTGGTGACAGACCCTGTCTCTATATGAATAAACCGAAACAACTATACCATGGTCAGGATGTAGCTTTCATTATTCCTACGAAAGACCGCCCGGGAAAAATAAAAAATCTCCTGTCTAGTATTGCAAGTCAGACAGAGCTTTGTGGCCGGATTATCATAGTTGATGGTGGATGTAGTATAGAGAATATAGTTACGCAATTTGCGTGTAGGCTGCCCGTGGAATATTACGAATGCAAGCCACCGGGGCAGATTCGCCAGAAAAATATGGGAATTTCGGTTCTTGACGAGCGTACGCCCCTTGTATGTTTTCTTGACGACGACATCGTATTGGAGAAAGAAGCTATTCAATCAATGCTAACATGCTGGAATAGCCGCGAACCGGAAACGGCCGGGATATCATTTAATATCGTTAATAATCCACCCTACCGGTATTCCTTACCTTTGTCTCTCCTGGGGATGAGTTCGCGGCATCAGGGCCGGGTTCTTCGTTCAGGATATAACACCAGGACCTCACCTGTGGTCGGCGATTTGCGAACAGAGTGGCTTCCCGGTGGTGCCACTGTATGGAAACAGGAAATTCTGCTGAAATTCCGGCAAAAGGAGATTCATTCCCGCTGGGCTATTTGTGAAGATCTTATCTTCAGCTATCCCATAGGTAAAAATCATCCTTTATATGTGTGTTCCGATGCAAAAGTCAGACACGAGCATGTTTTTGATCACAAAGCTGAAATGAAATATCTATATTATGGCCGTACCGTTACATTGTGGCGTCTTTACTTTGTAGAATTGCACCCTGAGATGTCTCGGTTGCTGTTTTTGTGGATGATTCTGGGTCAAATTACATTGAGGTCCGTCTGGGGGCTTATCTCGTTTCAGTTCAATCATATACAGTATGCACTGGGACAAGTGGAGGGTATTATTACCGGCTTATCTGCCGTCTTACGCAAACGGGATATCTCGACGGTATTGGATGAAAAAAATATTACTTCTTCCTGATGAATCAACGACGTATACCGCAACCGGACCTGTTGTGCACATACTTATTCCTCTGGTGATGATATCATGCTTGTAGCGATAACCGGAGGAACAGGGTTCATTGGTACGAAACTTGTCCGTCGTCATTTGGAGGTTGGGGATAAGGTCAGAGTAATCTCGCGGCGGGCGAAACAAGATATCCCGTTCCGGAATTCGGTAGAGCTTTTCAGTGGCGATATTACCCTAAAAAGTAAGTCAACATCAGCTTTTGTTGACGGTGTGGATATCCTTTATCATTGCGCCGGAGAAATCAGTCATCCGGGAAAAATAGTTTCGACGAATGTGGAGGGGACTGAATATCTTAGCAGTATTGCCGCCGGTAAAATCGGCCACTGGGTACAACTCGGCAGTGTGGGCGTATATGGTACACACTTCAACGGGGTCGTGACGGAGGATACTCCTTTGAATCCCCTTGATCTGTATGAAAAAACAAAGGCAATGTCTGATGACATTGTTGAAAAAGCAGGCAGAAGAGGTTCTTTTACTTATGCGATCCTGCGGCCATCCGGTGTATTCAGTCCTTCCATGAAAAACCAGTCCCTTTTTCAAATGACAGAAATGATTGATAAGGGGTTTTTCTTTTTTATAGGCAAGCCTGGCGCTTTAATGAATTATATCCATGTTGACAATGTAGTAGAAGGATTGGTTAGATGTGGCCGCATGTCGTCTGCAATAAATCGCATTTACAACTTGTCGGATTGCTGGACAATAGAAGAATTTGTGAAGATAATAGTGGATGAATTGAGCAGACCTTTTCCAAAATTTCGCCTGCCCAAGGCGTTAATGCAAGTATTTTCAGCTATTTTGGGAAGATTGCCGGGTTTTCCTTTGACTGAATCAAGGGTCCGATGGCTGACGAACAGGTCACATTATTCAATTGAGCGAATTAACCAGGATTTGGGGTATGTTCATCTGGTTTCGATGGAAGATGGTTTGCGTCAGATGGTAAGAAAATGGAAGCAGGATGCATAAGAAAAAGATTTGTTTCGTTGCCACGGTAGACTGGCAGATTATATGGTTTTTGCTCGAACACATAAAAGCCATGAATTCAAAGTATGACATCACTGTTGTAGTGAATGCGCCTGGCATGGTTTCTCTTAAATCACTGGGTGTTGACGTCCCGGTCCTTCCGGTGAGAATTGAGCGGTCCATCTCTATTCTGCGCGACATCAGGGCTCTTATAGATTTGACTCGACTGTTTTACACGAACCGGTTTGATGTTGTTCATTCCATCGCTCCTAAGTCGGGGCTATTGGCAATGACAGCGGCTTTTCTGGCTGGAACACAAAAAAGGATTCATATCTTTACCGGTCAGGTATGGGCTACTAAATCCGGAATTGTGAAACGGTTTCTTCGGGGGATGGACAAGATTATAGCGACATTTGCCACGCATATTTTGGTGGACAGCCCTTCTCAAAGGGACTTCCTGATCAGGGAGAAGGTGGTTTCGGGGAAGAAGTCGTCAGTCCTGGCGAAAGGGTCGGTATGCGGGGTTGACTGCACTCGTTTTGTGCCTGATGAAATTGCCGGATCTGTGATCAGGAAAGAGCTGGGCATCGACGAATCAGAACTGGTTTTTCTCTTCCTGGGAAGGCTGAAGGCGGACAAAGGTATATTGGACCTTGCGAATGCTTTTACCAGGGTTATGGTTTCTCCTCAATCTTCGCATTTGTTGATTGTTGGTCCCGACGAGGAAAACATACGAGAGAAAGTAATGAGTATTTGCAGGGCATGCCAGAAGAATGTGCATTTTGTCGATTATACGATGGTTCCGGAACGGTATATCGCATCTGCTGATGTCTTATGCCTTCCCAGTTATCGGGAAGGTTTTGGGCAGGTGATTATTGAGGCGGCAGCCGTCGGTATTCCCTCTATCGGAAGCAGAATATATGGAATAACGGATGCCATCGAGGAAGGGTCAACAGGCCTGCTGTATGAAGTGGGCCGCATGGACATTCTCGCTGATAAGATGCTTCAATTTATCAAATACCCCGCCTTACGGAAAGAAATGGGGAAGCAAGCAAGGGAAAGAGTATTGCGTGATTTTTCTACGGAAACGTTAGTTTCTTCCATGCTGAATTATTATGAGTCTCTGGAAATAAGAAAAGGAAGTAATCCATAAAATTTGCACTGAAAATTAATGTCATTATGAAACGAATATTTGATGTTTTTCTGAGTTTTCTTCTTTTATTTTTTTTATCAATACCATTAATTATTATAGCAGTAATTATTAAAATTACTTCACAAGGCCCTGCACTGTACTGGTCCGACCGGGTAGGTGTCAACAATGTTGTATTTAAAATGCCCAAATTTCGGACGATGAGTAAGGATACCCCTCAGCTGGCAACACACCTGATGAATAATCCCGACCTCTATCTGACCCCTGTCGGGTCGTTTCTGAGAAAAATCAGTCTTGACGAATTACCGCAACTATGGAGTATATTAAAAGGCGATATGAGTTTTGTGGGACCGCGCCCGGCATTGTTTAATCAGGATGATTTGATTAAACTCAGAACGGAAAAAGGTGTTTCACGGTTAATACCGGGTGTGACGGGTTGGGCGCAAATAAACGGCCGGGATGATCTGTCAATTCCGGTGAAGGTATTATATGATGAATATTATATGCAGCACCGGTCTTTTTTATTTGACTTGCAGATACTCTGGAAGACTGTATTTAAAGTAATAAAAAAAGAAGGGGTAACTCATTAGCGGATTATATGTATTCTCAGCTTAGAAATCCCAAATTTTATCTACTACTTTTTAGCGATGCTTTGCTCTTTACGCTGGCCCATGTTACCGCTTATTGGTTTCGCTTTGAGCTTTCGCTTACTCCTGATCGATTGCAGCAGATCCGGGATGTGCTCATTTGGCTTGTTCCTCTGAAACTTGCCGTCTTTTTTGCTTTTGGTTTGTACCGGGGCATGTGGCGTTATACCAGCGTCAGAGATTTCTGGCTGATAATGCAGGCGACGGTTGTATCTTCATTGCTCGTTACATTTATTATGATCTACCTGAACCGCTTTGAGGGATACTCCCGGGCTGTCTTTATTATTGACGGCGTCTTGACTTTTCTTTTGGTCGGCGGTTTACGAATGGCGATACGTTCATATTTTGCCATATACGCCAATTCCCCCAATGATCCCGATTCTCTAATAAAGATTCATTTTAAGAAAGCACTGATTATCGGAGCGGGGGCTGCCGGAGAAAAAATATTACGGGAAATCATTGAAAACTATCAATTGCACTATAAGGTAATTGGTTTTATTGATGACGATCCTGTGAAAAAAGGAAAATCCATCCACGGAGTGCACGTACTGGGTAATGTTGATGACCTGGAGAAAATCCTGGAAAATGAGGACGTACAAGAAATTCTTGTTGCCGTTCCCTCGGCCAGCGGTGATCAGATTCGCCGGATAGTTGAAGCGTGTCAGCATTGTGCTGTCTCCTATAAAATTATTCCAGGTATTGGTGAGCTCATTGACGGGCGGGTCAGTATAAAAGCCCTGCGGGACATCAGTTATGAAGATCTGTTGGGGAGAAAACCGGTACACCTTGATTCTATGGGTATTCGAAATTACCTGGATGGGAAAACCATATTGATTACCGGGTGCGGCGGCTCAATCGGTTCGGAACTTTGCCGTCAGGTGATCAAATTCCAACCTCGCCTGGTGATCTTGTTGGATGCCAGTGAAGAGAATTTGTTTAAGATTCAAATGGAACTGCAAAATGAAAAATATTTTCGGCACTGTGAAACAGTTCTTGGACATGTTCAGGACAGACAGCTTATGGAGGACATATTCAAGAAATATAAGCCCCAGGTAGTATTCCATGCCGCAGCCTATAAGCATGTTCCGATGCTGGAAAAGAATCCCTGGGAAGCCGTGTACAATAACATTGTCGGCAGTCGCAGTATTATGGAAATGTCGCTTAAGCATAGTGTGGAAAGATTTGTATTGGTTTCCACCGATAAGGCTGTGCGGCCGACTAATGTAATGGGAACCAGCAAAAGGGTAACTGAACTGATCATGCAGTCTCTGCAGGGCGGCACAACAAAATTTATGGCTGTCCGGTTCGGTAATGTTGTCGGTTCTTCCGGCTCGGTAATTCCTCTTTTCCGGCGGCAGATTGAACAAGGCGGACCTGTAACCGTTACTCACCCCGAAGTAAACAGATATTTTATGACCATTCCTGAAGCATCGCAGATGATCCTGCAGGCCGGTGCGATGGGAGATGGCGGGGAAATCTTTGTTTTGCGAATGGGAACGCCGGTTAAAATCGCCGATATGGCCCGCGATTTGATTCGTCTCTCCGGTAAAGAGCCGGATGTTGATATTAAAATTATTTTTACCGGTTTGCGGGAAGGTGAAAAACTTTATGAAGAGCTTATAACCGTAGGCGAAGATATCCTGCCTACCGGCCATGAAAAAGTAATGGTGTTGCGTTCCAACAATCATTCCAGTGATTCCCGGCGTCTGCTGGCAACTAGAGAAAAACTGAATAAGGAAATCGACGAGCTGGTTAAAGATGCCGACAGACATGATGCAAAGAAAATCAAGAAAAAGTTAAATGACATTGTTCCCGAATATAAACCGCAGGAAAATGAATCTGTCCTGTAAGTTGATAATATCCAAAGTCAGATAAAGAACAGGGGGCTTATTATGAAAGCCCCCGAATTTTTTATAAGTATTGCAAAATGAAAGAAAGCAGTATTATTTCGGGTTAATAGATGCATGATCGTAGCCGCACGGCATAAAATTGACATTCCACCAAACAGGATTTTAATCATCCAGTTGGGTGATATCGGGGATGTCGTTTGGGGGATCCCGGCATATTGCTCTGTAAAACTGGCCCATCCACAGGCGGAGTTATTCCTTCTAACCAGGGAGCCTTTTGGTGATTTGCTGCTGGATGATCCTCATATTACCCGTGTTTTCCAGGTAAAGAAGAATCTCCGTGACGCTCTTTCTTTACTGTGGCAATTGCGCAAGTTGCTGCTGGATCTGGTTATTGATTTGCGGGCCGATGACCGGGGTGCATATACATCGTTTTTCAGCGGGGCAAAAATGCGGGCGGCGCTGTTTTATCCCGGTTTGTCCTGGCGCAATCGCTTCTTTACGCACCTTGTTGATCCTGAGCCGGCCAAAGCAAGAGTTCTAGGCGCGGCCGAGCAATCATTGAAAATTATCCGTGGTTTGGGAATAAAAGAAGAAACATCTGTTCCACGGATTACTGTCTCTGCGGAATCAGAACAAAGAGTTCACCAAATTGTTGCAGCAGAAAAGATAGTTGCAAAAAAAGGCTGGGTCAGCATCAATCCGTTTTCGCGCTGGTCTTATAAGGAATGGGGAATGGAGAAATGGCGGCAATTGGTATCTTCCATCTGGGAGAAATATGGCCTGCCATCTTTGATAGTAGGTTCACAGGAAGAAAGAGAACGTGCCGCAGAATTGTTTCGAAACACGCCGTCACCTATATATAATCTGGCCGGCAAAACATCGCTCAAGGAAATTACCGCTCTTTTGAAGATGAGCCGTCTGCACATTGGGGTAGACAGCGCTGCGCCGCATATTGCCGCCGCCGTTGGTACGCCCACCATCACCATCTATGGTCCTTCCGATTGGCGTGATTGGGCGCCGCCGGGAGAGAAAAACAAAGTAGTGCTTCCTGACATGAACTGTTCTCCCTGTCATCAAAAAGGTTGTGAAGGGAGCGGCCTGAGTCGTTGTCTGGAAACAATAGATGCTTATCAGGTAATGGCGGCAGTGGAAGAATTACTTGATTAAGAATTGTTGCTACTTCTTGTATATCAATTGACATCAAGCTTTTTTGCTTCTTCAATAAGCATTACCGGAATATCGTTTTTAACTTCATAAAGTAATTTACAATGATCACAAATTAACCCGCCTGATTTTTCATCCCGCCGCACTGCCCCGTGGCATTGCGGGCACGCCAGAATTTCCAGAAGTTTATCATTTAAAGCCATTTTATAATCCTCTTAATTTTGATGGACTCGTAAAAGTCACGAAACTAAAAATTTTCAGACGGCCTCTTAAAAAGGCCGCAGGCAAGGCGCGTGAATCATGAGGAACGAGGCGTACTTGGCGTACGCCGCAATGACGAAGGATGAAACGCAACGCAGCATCCGGCCTTTTTAAGAGGTCGTCAATTTTTGCTCGATTGCCGCCATTACCTGTTGGGGCGAGATATCCTGCATACACTTCCTGGTCGGACATTTTTTCAAAAGGCAAGGGCTGCAAGGCAAATCACTTCTAATGATTGTGTGGCCCGGACCGTAAGGGCCTGTTCTTTGCGGATCGGTTGGTCCAAAAAGGGCAACAACCGGGGTTCCCACGGCTGCCGCCAGATGCATGGGGCCGGAGTCGGTTGTTATAAGCATCAGCGCTTTTTTATAAAGATACGCCAACTCAGGAAGGGTAGTCTCGCCGACCAGATTCACAGCCTTGTTCTTCATTTGGGCACTTATCTTTTCTATTGATTCTTGTTCGCTGCCGGTAAAGACAACTTCAATATTTAACTTCGTTTTGATTAAATCCGCCAGTCCGGCGAATTTTTCATCGTCCCAGAGTTTTGTTTCCCAGTAGGCAACGGGGTTAACGACGATAAACTTTTTATTTGCCAGACGATATTTTTCTAACAGCGACTGAATCCTGGTTTCGGCGGCGTTGTCGGAAGGCAGGATGAATTGAACCTTCTCAATTTTTGCTCCCAGGTAGCGCGGAAAATCCAGATAGCGGTCAACGGCGTGTTTGTTCATATCTTCGGGAATTTTTTCATTGTAAAACAGGCCGCTTAATTCCTGCATGGAGTCATAGCCCAGTTTTCTTTTACCGCCGGATAAAAGAACAATCATGGCGCTTTTCAACAGGCCGTGAAAATCAATGACCAGATCATAGGGACGCTGCCGCAATTCCCCGAAAAATGCTCGCACTTCCCGTAAAGGGCGGGAAAATTCGCCTTTGCGCAAAGATTTAATCCAGCTTTTGCGACGTGAAATCAGTACCGCATCGAGCAGAGGATGATTCTTCATAAGACCCGCTGCTGCTTCTTCCACCACCCAGGTTATGTGAGCATCAGGATAAAGTTTTCTCAGTACGGCCAGAGATGGCAGCGTATGAATTACATCGCCGATAGCACTGAGTTTGACTATTAATATATTCATACGTGCTTCTTCCGGTCTTTCAAAATCAATAAGACGGCTTCCAAAATATCGGCCGCAATGAAATCCGGCTCATTTTCCGGGGTGGCCGTGTCCGGGCCTTCAGCCCGCAACAAATCTTCGCCATATCCTGTTTTCACCAGGACACCTTTTGCTCCGACGTTTTTTGCTGTTTCCATATCGATCAATCGGTCGCCGACAAAATAGGAAGAAGACAGATCAATATTTAATTCGAGCGCGGCCTGCAGAAGCATTCCCGGAGCCGGCTTGCGGCAGTTGCAGTTTTGGAGATATTCGCCTTTGCCATGTTCCGGATGATGAGGGCAGTAGTAGAATTTGTCGATGACGGCACCGTGTTCGAGCAGATCGGCTTTGATGATATCGTTGATTTCATGAACAAATTCCTCGGTGAAAAATCCTCTGGCTACTCCCGCCTGATTGCTGATGACAACAGCTTTCATGCCGTTTTCATTGATCAGTTTTATTGCCTGATAAGAGGCCGGAATAATCTTCAGCTTAGCCGGACTATCCAGATAACCCACTTCCTCATTAATCGTTCCATCACGGTCAAGAAAAACGGCTACATTCTTTTTCATGTTTTTCCACCTCCGTCACTTCGTGACACCTCCGCCGGCGGAGGACATAAATAATATTTTTTGTGCGGCCTGCCAGATGTCTTCGACGGTAATTAATTCCATGCACTGGAAATCAGAGGGGCATGTTTTTTTCAAACAGGGGCTGCAAGCAACTTCCCGATGTACGACAACAGACTGATTGCCGACGGGTGACGTAGTCTGCGGATTAGTCGAACCGAAAATGGCAATCGTCGGTATGTTTAATGCGCCGGCTACATGCATAAGCCCGGAATCATTGCTGATAAACAGCCGGCATTGTGAAATTAACAAGACTGCTTCTTTTAAATCAGTTTTACCCGCGAGGTTAAGCACATCGGCCTGGGTGAGGCTCTTCACCTCTTCGGCTGCATCGTCATCGGATTTGCCTCCCAGCAGGATTATCTGGCCGACAAAAGCGCCGGCTATTTTATCGGCTACAGTTGCAAATCTTGCCGGAAACCATCTTTTTGCCGGGCCGTATGTAGCTCCCGGAGCGATGCCGATAATTTCCTTTTGGGTGTCGGGCAGATATTTTTGCCGGACGCTTGCGGCTTCCTGTCGGCTGATCTTTGTTTCCAGGTGCATTTCCTTGTTCACGGCAGCACAGCCCAGAGCTTTGACCATTTCCAGGTAATAATCCGTCTGATGCAGTTTTCGAATTTTTTCGCTGCGATGTACGCTATGGGTGAGCAATATTCCCCGACAGTCCGAGTCGTAGCCGGCGCGCAGGGGAATGCCGGCGGCGAATGCTATTATCGCCGCTTCGATGGCGTTTTGCAAGAGGATCGCCAAATCAAATTTCCTTTTTTTTAGTAATTTAGCCAGACGGAAGACGCCCAGGGCATTGTCATATTTGTTTTCGTAAATGATGACTTCATCCACACCGGTGAACATTTTGTAAATATCGGCCACCCATGGTTTGGCGAGCACCGCAATATGCGCCTTTGGATATGTTGCCCGGATGGAGTCGACGGCGGGTATTGTTAAAATTGCGTCGCCAATCCAGTTGGTTCCTCTAATCAGAATTTTATTGACGCCTTCCGGCGGCAGTTTTTTATTAATCTTCAGCTTCACGCGTGTAATCCTCTTTGTTTTTTCATAACCCTTCGGCATTCAGTCCTCAGCCTTATTCCCCCAGCTTTTCTAAAATGAACTTTTTTAGTGCATCATCATCAGGAATTATTTCCATTTTAATACACAATAAATAAATATCACACAAAAATTCGGTAAATTCCTGCAGACGCATGCCGTCTTTTTCCGTTGTAAGAAGGAGATCGGCCTGGCTTTTTAAGAAATTATGGCGAATATTTTCCAGTTCCCGGGCTGTGTAATGATGATGGTCGGGGAAAGTATCAAAGGCTGTGATTTTTGCTCCCGCATCGGCAATCGCATTTTTAAATGAGTCCGGCTTGGCTATGCCGGAAAAGGCGTAAACACTTTTACCTTTCAATTGAGTAATCGTCAATTGCCGGGTGTAATCGCCACTGACGAGCCCGACGGGTTTGTGAGAGCTTCGGAAAACAGGAACATACTTAACCTGGGCTAATCTGTTGATTATTCCCGTTGTCCCTTTTTTTGACCTCGTCAGAATAAAAGCGTCCGCCCGGCGCAGCGCCGAAGGAGGTTCACGCAAGGCACCCCGCGGCAGCATGTAACCGTTTCCTAAAGGTTTCTCGCTGTCCAGCAGCACCAGGTTGATATCACGGAATAGCTGCCGGTGCTGAAAGGCGTCGTCGCAGACAAGGATATCGGCTCCGAATTGATCAATAGCGGTTTTGCCGGTTAAAAGTCTTTTCGGACCGGTGATTACCGGAATATCCGTCAATGTCCGGGCAATCAGGCAGGGCTCGTCTCCGGCCGCGACGCTGGAAAGAAGGATGTTTCTGCCGTCGGAAACGATATTTACCGGCTGAGAACTTTTACCGCTGTATCCGCGGCTTAAAATTGCCGGTCTGAATCCCTGTTCTTTAAGCATCCGGGCCAGCCATATCACGCAGGGTGTTTTTCCCGTACCGCCCACGGTGATGTTGCCGACGCTGATTACCGGACAGGAAAGTTTGATTTCCCGGAAAATCTTGCGATCATAGAGCCGGTTGCGCAAATTGATAATCAGGCGGTAGGGCAGGGAAATTGCGTATAATATTGTTTTGGCCGGAGCGAAACGGGTACATTTTCCGTCATCATTCCAAATCCTTTGCCACTTGTCCGTCTTTTGCATTATTTCCTTCATCTTTGAACTGCAAATTATAAAGCCGGAAATATTCTCCCCGTTTTGCCAGCAGAGACTCATGAGTTCCTTCTTCGACAATTTCCCCGTTGACTAAAGCAATTATTCTGTCGGCATTGCGGATTGTGGAAAGCCGGTGGGCGATTACAAGGGTTGTTCGCCCCTTCATCAGATTATCCAATGCTTCCTGGACTTCGATTTCCGCTTCGGTATCCAGCGACGATGTCGCTTCATCCAGAATCAAAATAGGCGCATCCTTGAGCAGCGCCCGGGCTATGGAAATTCTCTGCTTCTCTCCGCCGGACAGTTTTGTGCCGAGTTCGCCGATGTTGGTATCATATTGCTGCGGCAGTTTCATTATGAAATCATGGGCGTTGGCAGCCCTGGCGGCGTTGATGATATCGTCCTGGGTTCTTTCAATATCGCCGTAGGCAATATTGTTTTTTACAGAGTCGTTAAAAAGTATCGTCTGCTGGGTGACGATAGCAATCTGGCTGCGCAGCGACTGCATGGTAACATCGCGGATATCCTGGCCGTCAATCAGAATCCGGCCGGAGCTTACATCATAAAATCGCGGAATTAAATTAACCAGAGTCGTCTTTCCTCCGCCGCTCATGCCGACAAAAGCGACAACTTCACCGGCTTTGATGGAAAGGGAGATGTTTTTTAAGACGGGTGTCTTTTCATAGCGAAAATCGACGTTTTCAATGTCGATGCTCCGGGTGATCGGCGGAAGAGGCCGCGCTCCGGGCTTGTCGTCGATATCGGGCATGCGGTCAATAATACTGAATACTCTGTCCGCGCCGGCAATGCCCTGCTGAATGGTGTTGTTGACGTTGACCAGTCTTTTTACCGGCTCGTAAAGCATTAACAAAGCGGCGAGAAAAGAAAAAAATGTGCCAGGGGTGGAGTTGCCGTGAACAACATTATAACCGCCGTAAAAGATTACGGCTGCGATGCCCAGTGAACCCAGAAATTCCATCAGAGGATGGGAAATGGCATTTACGGACACAGTCTTCATGTTTAATTTAAAGAGCCGTTCATTTTCCGCCGCAAAGCGTTCATTTTCATACTTTTCCATGCCGAAGGCTTTAACGATGCGCGTGCCGGAAATAGTTTCCTGTAAAAGCGAGGTTAACGTTCCCATGGTAACCTGGGTCGAAGTAGCCACTTTGCGCATTCTCTTGCCCAGCTCCGAAATGGGGTAAATTGCCAGCGGAAAAACTATAGTTGCAACAATAGCCAGTTTCCAGTCCGTATAAAAGACAACGCCGATCAACGAAATCAGCGTGACGGTGTCTCTAATCAGACTGGTGACCGCCTCCGAAGAAGCCGATTGGATGGAGGCGACATCATTGGTAATTCGCGACATGAGAATGCCTGTGGGATGCTGGGTAAAAAAAGCCAGTGACTGCCTCTGGATTTGTTCGTAGAGTTTATTGCGCAAATTTGTGACAATCCGCAAACCGATAAAATTCATCATGATTGTCTGCCCGTAATTACAGGCGCCTTTAACCAGAAAGATTCCCATAACGGCCAGTGGAATCCATTTCAGGGCATTGGGATTTTTCCCTAAAAAAATGTCATCGAGAATGGGCCTGACCAGCAACGCCTGCGCGGATTGCAGCGCTCCTGCGACCAGCATGCAAAGCATGGCCAGAGACAAGAGAAGATAGTATTTCTGGGCCATTTTTAAGAGGCGTTTAAATGTTTCCATGGTTAACCTTTATCATATCATAAGCCATTTGAGCAGCTCTTCTTGCAGCTCCGGGCTTCCCCATTTTCTTTCTAATTTCAGCCAGTTGACCGATCATTTCCTGTTTTCTTTCATTGTTTGTTAATATTGCCAATGCTTCTTTGGCAATATTAACTCCTGCGGCCTCGTCTTGAATCAGCTCCGGAACAATCGTCTTCCCTGCAATTATGTTCACAATGCCGATATTTTTTACAGTGACAACCATTTTCCCGATAAAATATGTTATCGGTGAAGTCTTATAGACGATGATCAGGGGGATTCCCAAAAGCGCCGTCTCCAGGGTTGCTGTTCCGGAAGTAACTATGGCCAGATCAGTGCACGCAATGACGTCGTAGGTATGGCCGCTGATCACGTCGACTTTTACAATGGAGCGGGAAATGATATCGGTTACCAATTTTTCGTCCAGTGAATCGGCTAAAGGCAGAACAAAATGAATATCGGGGATTTTTTGCGTCAGGATCTCTGCCGCCAGCAGCATTTCCGGCAGCAATCTTTCAACTTCGGCAATCCGGCTGCCGGGGAGAAGACCAATGGTTGTCTTATTTTCACGAATATTGAATTTTTTTCGTGATTCCGATTTTGAGTAATTCGGCACTACCAGATCCAGCAGGGGATGGCCGACATATTCGACTGTAAAACCTTTCTGTTTGTAAGTGTCAACTTCAAAAGGCAGGATAACCGCCATTTTATCGACGACTTTCTTAATCTTATTGATCCTGCCCTTGCGGGAGGCCCAGACCTGCGGGCCGATGTAATAAAATACTTTGATTCCGCGTTTACGGGCTTCGGGGGCGATGCGGAGATTAAATGCGGCAAAATCAATCATAATGACCAGGTCAGGTTTAAAATCATCAAGCGATTTTTTTGCCAGATTCAGCACTTTTAAAAACTTATGCAATTTGGCTATTATTTCGGTAAAGCCCAGAACAGCCATTTCCGAAGTATTGGCCAGTAATTTTACACCGGCCCCGGCCAGTTTTTTACCGCCGATGCCATAGAACTTAAGCGTCGGGTCAAGCTTTAACATTTCCTGCACAACGCCGGCACCATGCATATCACCGGACGCTTCGCCAGCAATAATCATTACTGTTTTGGCTTTGGTCATGGGAATTTATTCTTCAAAAGGCACTGCTGATTACTTCGGCAATCAGTAGGATTTCCTCACCTGACAATTCCGGAAACATCGGCAGAGAAAGAACTTCATTGGCGCATTTTTCGCTTACCGGCAGTTTGATGGAATAATTATATAATTTAATGAAGACCTCCTGCTGATGCAGGGGAACAGGATAATAAACTGCTGAAGCTATTCCCTTTTCCGTCAGGGCGTGGGCAATCGCATCACGGTTTTGTGTTCGGATTGTAAACTGGTGAAAAACATGTTCACTGTCTTTTGCCACAGACGGCAGAATAATATTTTTATCGCCGAGCGCGGCGCAATAGGCGGCTGCGTTGCTGCGGCGGGCCTCATTGAACTGATCAATATATTTTAATTTAACACGCAAAATGGCGGCCTGAATTTCATCGAGCCGGCTGTTGTACCCGACTTCCGAATGATGATAACGTACCTGGCTGCCGTGATTGCGCAGCATTTTTACCTGCCGGGCGATAGTTTCATCTTTGGTGATAATCATGCCGCCGTCGCCGTAGCAGCCTAAATTTTTACTGGGGAAGAAGCTGAAACAGCCCACATCTCCAATTGTACCTGTCCGCTGATTTTTGTATTTCGCGCCGAAAGCCTGGGCGCAGTCTTCAATTACCTTGAGGTTATGTTTTGCAGCTATCCGCATAATCGGTTCCATGGCCGCGGGATGTCCGAACAGATGGACCGGAATAATCGCTTTTGTTTGCGGTGTAATTTTTTCTTCAATCAGATCCGGATTGATATTAAAAGTATCAGGACAGATATCGACAAAAACAGGAGTGGCGCCCAGCTCGGCGACCACTTCCGCCGTAGCGATAAAAGTGAAGGGGGTTGTAATTACCTCGTCGCCGGACTTGATGCCGCAGGCTCGTAGCGCCAGCAGCAATGCATCCGTACCGTTGGCAACACCAACCGCGTATGGCAGGCAGTGATAAGCGGCAACTTCTTCTTCCAGTTTACCGACATTCGGTCCGAGAATAAATTGTGTTTTTTCCAGTACATCATTTACGGCTATATCAATTTCCATTTTTAAGGCGTGATATTGCCTTTTTAAGTCTACCATTGGAATCATCTTAGATTACCTCTGCAGTTTTCATTTTCCGGATTATATCAATTGCCAGATCCAGCGATTTGCGGGCATCCTCACCGGAGACAAGAGGACGGGTACGATTGGTTACTGATTGCAGAAAAGCGCGAATCTCTTCTTCCAGCGGATCATGGCTGCCTATTTCGAGATTGTTTTGAAAAATTTCTATTTTCCCTGCCTCATTTTTTCTTTTCCCTAAAGATAAAATTTCCCGTTTCCGGCAGTCGACGGAGTGATATCCCTCCACGCCGAAAAACCGGATTTTCTGCATGGTTTTTACGCTGATACGGCTGGCTGTAATATTGGCCACGCAGCCGGTGGCAAAAGATAGCCGGACGTTGGAGATGTCAATTCTGTTGGAAAGCACGGGAATGCCGACCGCCTCCACCGAGGTGAGCGGAGAATTGACAAACTTCAGAATAATATCAAGATCGTGAATCATCAGATCAAGAACAACATCCACATCGGTGCCGCGTTCGAAAAATGGATGCAGCCGGTGGGCTTCGATAAACATTGGTTTTTCGATGACCTTCTCCAGAGCCATGATCGCCGGATTGAATCTTTCGACAAAACCAACCTGCAGAATCAATTTTTTATCTGCGGCCAGTTCTAATAACTCGTCGGCTTCTTCCAAAGTCGAACAAAGGGGCTTTTCAACGAGGACATCGACGCCCGCGGCCAGAAAATCTTTGGCCACGCGATGATGTTCTCCGGTGGGGACGGCAATGCTCACTGCATCAACCTTGTCCAACATTTCCCGGTGATCGGTGAAAGCTGCACAATGATAAATGTCCGCCGCCTTGCGGGCCTGTTCAATAATTGTGTCGGCAACGGCGACAATTTCACAACTTTCCAGTTTTGAGTATTTCTGGAGATGAAAATTGCCGAGATGACCGATACCTACGACGCCGATTTTTATTTTTTTTCTATCCATATTCATAAGTATGTATCAGCGGCAGACGCCTCTTTCCGATTCTTTAATAAAATTAACGAAGTGACGCACTTCCGGAAAATCTCCTACTTCCGCTTCCACTTTTTCGATTGCTGCATTCAAAAGAAGGCGGGAGCGGAAAATAATACGGTATGCTTTTTTTAACGCATTAATGGTTTCTTCAGAAAATCCCCTTCTTTTCAGACCGATTAAATTCAAACCGAAGAGTTTGGCGTGGTTGCCGGCAGCTGTTGTGTAAGGAGGAACATCTTTGTTGACTCCTGATGCGCCGCCGACAATGCAGTGGGCGCCAATACGGGAAAACTGATGAACACCGGTAAGCCCGCCGATAATGGCATAGTCTTCGATATGCGTGTGACCGCCCAGTGTGGCGCCGTTGGACATGACAATGTTGTTGCCCAACTTGCAGTTGTGGGCCACGTGACAGTAAGCCATGATGAGGTTATGGTCACCAAGCAAGGTTACACCGATATCGGATGTTGTCGAACGGTGAATGGTTACAAATTCCCTGATCGTGTTGAAGTTGCCGATCACTACGCGGGTTTTTTCTCCTGCAAATTTTAAATCCTGGGGTGGAGCGCCGACGGAAGTAAATTGAAATATATGACAGTTTTCGCCAATTTGTGTGAAATCGTCGATTACCGCATGAGGGCCAATGATCGTATTGTTGCCGATTTTGACATCTCTGCCAATTATGGAATAGGGACCTATTTCGACGCCTTCGCCCAGTTCGGCGTCAGGAGCAACAATTGCTGTGGGATGAATATTCATTTTATTGCCTTTATTAATTACTTATTTGTTTTTCCAGTGCTTCTATTTTTCTTCTTAATTCTTCCAAAGTTTTTTTCATTTCCGGAAGTTTTGTCCGGCAGGCTTCATACTTCAGCCATTGCCGGTAGGGCATCTGTGAAGAACCGGCCACAATTTGTCCCGATCCAATTTCTTTATGGATGCCGGATTTGGCCGCGATCATAACGTTGTCGCCGATGTTAATATGACCTACTATTCCCGTCTGGCCGCCGACAATTACGCTTTTCCCAAGTCTGGTGCTTCCGGAAATGCCGACTTGCGCCGTTATAACCGAGTTTTCGCCGATGACAACGTTGTGTGCGATCTGAACAAGGTTATCGATTTTTACATTACGCCCGATCCAGGTTTTCCCCAGTGTCCCCCGGTCTATTGTAGAGTTGGCGCCGATTTCCACATCGTCGTCAATCTGAACAAAACCAATCTGAGGAATTTTATAATTACTTTTACCCGGAGCGGCAAAGCCAAAACCGTCACCGCCTACAACCACTCCCGAATGTAAAATTACCCTTTTCCCGATTTTAGAGCCGGAATAAACGGCAACATTAGCGTAGAGAACAGAGTCTTCATCGATAAAGGTATTGCTGCCGATAAAAACACCCGGATATACCACAACCCCTTTTTCGATTTTTGTCCCACTGCTTATATAGGCGCGGGGAAACACGGTGGCTTCCGGCGATATGTAAGAGCCTTCTTCAATGAATGCATCCCTGCTGATCCCGGTGTAACTGTGTTTTAGCGGGTAAAAAATATTCAGCAGCCTGCCGAATGCGATGTAAGGATCGTCGACAAGCACTAAATTTTTCCCCTCTGCCTGTGTCCGGGGTGCCGCCAGAATTGCCGACGCTTCAGTCGTTTTCAGTTGCTTTAAATATTTAGCATTGGCCAGAAAGGTTATATCGCCCCGGCCTGCTTCTTCGATCGGGCGGATGTTTTCAATGATAATGCTGTCATCACCGACAACAGAGCCGCCCAGAAGCAGTGCAATTTCCTTGAGACTTATCTTCACCAAGGTCTCCTACTTCTTATTAGTCGAAACCTTATTATATTCTTCAATTACTTTTTTACTAAAGTCATTTTCCTTGGCATAGTAAGCGACAGGCATGCTGGCAACATCAATAACCAGAGCGTAATTTTCCCGTTCCGCTATTGCCCGCACCACCTTTACTATATCGGGAATCAGTTTAGAGGCGATTTCTTCATCTTTGGCCTTCAGTTCTTTATTAGTGTCTTCAACCAATATTTGATAATCACGCAGTTTCTTTTGATAAGCGGTTTCCTTGTCCTTTTTGGCGGTTTTGGTCAACACGGCGGACTGTTTATCCATCGCTTCTTTCATTTTTTTGAGATCGCTTTCCGCTGCTCTAATAGCCGTGCTTTTTCTGTCATAGAGTTTCTTAAATTCTTCCCCTGCTTTTTTGCCGTTATTAGAATTCTGCATTACTTCCCGCAGATTAAAAACACCAATTTTATCGGCGGCAAAAACATTAAAGCTGGTGAAGATAAAAGACATTAAAACAAATCCGGCTATCAGATAAATATTCTTTTTCATGTGAAATTCTCCTTTTTTTATTTATTGGTAAATATAAATTAAGATTTAACTTTGCATTTCATTAAATCTGATTTTTTTACATCATCATACCGATGGAAAACTCAAAGCGGCCGGACGATTCACCGTCTTTCCGGTCGAGTACATGTCCATATTCCAGTCTCAACGGGCCGATAGGTGAATACCAGCGAATGCCGACCCCCACAGTTTTTCTTAAATCGTCAAAGTGATATCCGCCGTCCCAGGTATTGCCCGTGTCATAAAAAACGACACCTTTCATGCCGGCGCTTTTAATAAGCGGGAAAATAAGTTCAAGGTTGGCGACAAGCATGCTGGTACCGCCAAGGACATCGCTGTCACCAGAGTTCCTGATGCCCAGATACTGCAAACCACGGATGGTGGTTAGTCCCCCCAAGACATACCTTTCAAAAATAGGTACTTCATAGGGAAACGGCTTGTCTGTGTCGTGGCCTTCGATATACCCTATCCGGCCTTTAACGGCAATAACCATACCTAAAGGCAATGAATAAAATGCCGCCGCATTTGCTCCTGTCTTGGTAAAGTCGTTATCCCCGCCGAAAAAACCGCCCGCCTGTTGGATAAATACATTTGCCTTTGTTCCCTTGGTCGGGAACATCGTATCATCCGTGGTATCCCGTCCTAAACCCAGGGTTACGGAACTGGTAATCGTTTTATCGGGAGGATTTACAATTGTTGTATCATCCGGGCCAACCTGTCCTTTAATATACCAGGGAGCGTCTGCCTGGACGTCCCGAAGCTCATCCTGAGTAATTCTGTAACCGATTGAGCCTCTTATTTTTTCCCAAAGCGGGTAATCGAAGGTGAAGCCTGTCCCCATTGAGTCCCAGTCGTAAGAATCGTATTCCTTTTTATATTTCCAGACATCATATTTAAACCACAGAGGCGTGTCAAAGAGCCATGGTTCTATAAATGATAATTCATACATGTTGGTTGTTGAACCCAATGATGCTTTCAAGCTTAAAGTCTGGCCTCTGCCCAGAAAATTCTGTTGGGAAATTTGCGCCATTAAAATAGCCTTATCGGTCGCACTGTAACCGGCGCCTATCATAAACATACCGGTATTTTTTTCTTTTACCCGGATATTGACATCCATCAGGCTTTTATCGGGTCCTTTTTCCGTTTTGAAATCAATTTCTTCAAAATAGCGCAACCGGTTCAAATTGGCATAGCTTGTTTTCAGTTTGCTGCTGGAATATATGTCCTTTTCAGCTACTTCCAGTTGACGGCGGATTACTTTATCCCGGGTGTTAGTATTTCCCGTGATAGTGATGCGGTTGAAATAGACCAGTCCTCCTTTGTTGATATTGAAATCAACATCAACTAATTGGTCTGCCTCTCTGATGTTGATTTTAGGATTAACATCGGCATCGGCATATCCTTGCTCGGTGTAGAATTGGGCTAATGTATCCAGGTCTTTGACTATTGCCTCGCGATCGTAATTGTTGCCTTCTTTGGTCTTTATGGACTGCAGCATCACCGATTTTGGTTTGTCCAGGAAATCGCCTGATATGTCTACTTTTCCTATTTTAAATCGCTTTCCTTCTTTAATCCCGATTTTGATATAAATCCCTTTTTTATCATGGGTTATTTCCGGTTCGCCTATTTGGGCATTGATAAATCCATTATTGTAATAGTAGGCAGTCAGTTTGTTTATATCCTGCTTCAGCTGATCCCGTTTGAGTAATCCGGAATCGGTGAAAAAATGCAAAAGGCCGTATTCATTAGTGGCCATCATATTTTTGAGTTCTTTGGCCGTATAGGCTTCATTGCCTTCAAAGGTTATCGACCGGACATAGAGACGGTCATGTTCCTTGATCTCCAGAATTATCCGAAAATCTTTTTCTCCATCTTTTTCGATTCTATCCGATATTTCAGCATTGTAGTACCCCTTACTGTCGTACAGGGCTTTGAGTTTTTCTATGTCCGCTTTAATTTTTTCCTGGTTTAATGTTTGTCGAGTTTTGATCGTCAGAACATCGGTGATGTCTTCTTTACTTAAACCCTTATTACCTTTAATCTGGATGTCTGATATCAACCCTTTTTCCTGTACGGTAAACGTAATTACCTTACCTTCAGAGCTCTCCGTTACCGCCGCCGATACATCCAGGAAAAATCCCATTTTAAAAATTGTTTTGATATCGGAGGTGATATCGGCTTCTACAAAAGGTTTTCCTGCTTGACTCTTTATTTGCTGGGTGATCACCAGGGATTCAATTTTGCGATTCCCCTTAATTTCAACTTTAGCTATTTTTTGAACCAAGCCGGTGCGGACAAGAATTTCCGTTTTTAATCGGGACACCAGCGGGGCAATATCGGTCAATCCTCTGTCCTGAATAGAGAAAGTAGGCAAAGCAGTTGCCGAGCGGGTATTAATTATTTTGGCATCGATGCTGACAGACTCGCCGAATTGAGTCATGCTTCCCATCACGATAAAGTCGGCGCCGAGGGACTTACCTGTGGCAATTGCCGATTTTTCGGTTATTTTTGCGGCATCGGAAAGAAGAGCGTCTGTAGGCAACAGTTGAACCAATTTTTCTTTTTTAAGTTCGGCTGTTAATTTTTGAAGGAGATTTTTTTTCATCGTCGTACTGTCTGCCTTGCTGTATATTTCAAACGGCATAACGGCGATTTTTTTTATTTCCTGGGCGGAGACTTGGGTTACCGAAACAAATACCAGAAGAAGAAGTGTCAGACATGTTCTGTATATAATTCTATTTGTAATCATATATTTTACCATCACGCAGGCCGATTCGCCCTGACATCCTTTCCGACAATAGTTGATTATGAGTTACCACTACCAATGTAATTTTTTTTGTATTATTTAAATTAACCAGAATATCTTCTATCTTTTTTCCTGTTTCCGTGTCAAGGTTTCCCGTCGGTTCATCGGCAAGCAATATTTCCGGGTCCATCACTAACGCCCTCGCAATGGCTACCCGCTGCTGTTCGCCACCCGACAGTTCTCCCGGTTTATGACGTATCCTATGCTCCAAACCGACTTCGGTCAGCAGCTGGAGCGCTTTTTGACGTGCTTCTTTCCTGCTTTTACCGCCAATCAAAGCGGGCAGCATGGTGTTTTCCAGGGCATCGAATTCCGGCAGCAAATTATTAAATTGAAAGATGAAACCGATTGTTGAATTGCGAAACAGGGCTATTTTCTTTTCTCCCCACTCAAACACATTGACATCATTAATTAAAAGGCGACCTCCCGTCGGATGATCCAATGTTCCCAGAATATGAATTAGCGTACTTTTGCCGGCACCGGAAACACCGAGAACAGCCAGCGAATCGCCCTTTTTTATTTCCAGATTAAGGCCGCGTAATACCTCTATTTTATTGCCGTCTTTAATAAATGTCTTGGACAAGTTTTCCAGTTTAATCATTTCCTCAGCATTTCCCAAGCTGTTTATTCATATCTCAAAGCTTCGGCGGGATCAAGCCGGGAAGCTTTCCATGATGGATAAATGGTTGATATTAAACAAATAAACAGTGTGCCGACGATAATTATACCCACGTCGCTGTAATTAACCTTGGAGGGCACTTCACTTAAATAATAAACATCGCCGGGCAGGAATTTGAAATGAAAAATTTTTTCCACAAATTGAGATACTTTTTGCAGATTTAAAGCCACCGCCAGACCAGCGGCGCAACCCAGCACCGTGCCGATAAGTCCTACAATAAGTCCCTGATAGACAAAAATTTTCATAATACTGCGAGACGTAGCCCCCATCGATTTTAGAATGGCGATGTCCTTATTCTTTTCCATGACAACCATTATTAATGCGCTGATGATATTAAAAGCTGCAACAAGAACAATCAAGCTTAATATTATGAACATGACCCGTTTTTCCAGTTTTAAGGCGGAAAAAAGATTTTTATTCATCTGCATCCAGTTATGAGCCCAGTAGGGAAATCCCAGTTTGTTTTGAATAGCCCTGGCAATCTTGTCCGCCTTGTAAATATCGTCGACTTTGATGTCGATGCCTGTAACGGCATCACCCATCTGCAGGAAATCCTGACTGCTTTTTAATGATAAATAGGCTAATGTGGAATCATATTCATAAAAACCTGATTCAAAAATACCCACAACAATGAAATTTTTCATCCGGGGCATAGTACCCATTGGTGTAGAAACGCCCACCGGCGAAATAATTGTAATCGGATCGTAAAGAAAAATTCCCAGGTTTTTGGCCATTTCCTTGCCAATGACGATTCCCTCGGTTCCGGCATCATCTTTCTGATAACGGTTTGATAATTCAGCCGGTAGTTTATTTAAATGCTCGATATTGCCTTCCCGGATTTTGCCCAGGTTAATAACTTTAAAGGCGCTTGCGGTATCCAGCCCTCTTATGATTACTCCCGTAACGCCATTGTTATTGCGAATCATCGCCTGGCTATAGATAAAAGGAGTAGTAGCTACAACACCCTGAGTATCGGCGATCCGTTCGCGAACTTTTTCATAGTCTTTCATTGGTCCGGAAAAATCCGTTGTTAATTCAATATGTGATTTAATCCCCAGGATTTTTGTGCGCAGATCTGCTTCGAAGCCGTTCATAACGGCCAGTACGATAATTAAGGCGGCAACTCCCAGAAAAATACCGAAAATGGATATAAACGTAATAATGGAAACAAATACTTGCTTCCGTTTTGCCCTTAAATAACGTTTACTGATAAAAAATTCGTACGACATGGAAATAAATATCCTATACGGATGAAGCTATAAGCTGGGAATTATTGCTCAATATCGTCTTTTGTTCCTGTCTTGTCCTTCAGCAGGGGGAACAAAATGACATCTCGAATGGAAGCGGAGTCGGTAAAGAGCATCACCAGGCGATCGATGCCGATACCCTCGCCGGCAGTCGGTGGCATTGCATATTCCAGGGTGTGGATGTAATCTTCGTCCATTTCGTGGGCTTCATCATTGCCTGCTTC
Source organism: Smithella sp. (assembly GCA_039679455.1). Lineage (GTDB taxonomy): Bacteria > Desulfobacterota > Syntrophia > Syntrophales > Smithellaceae > MVRV01. The sequence continues at coordinate 25,201 of JBDKUX010000090.1, forward strand.
TCTTTCCTGTAATTGCTGAAGGAAGCGGTCTCTCTGGTCGGCAGGATCATTCAACTCGGAGAAAGCATTGGCAAACTCCCGGCCGGAAATGTAAAGCTCAAACCGGTCGACAAGGTCGGGCTGGCTGTTTGATCGGCGGGAGAGGGGAGATACGTCCACCGGGTAATGAGTAACGAAAGTCGGTTGAATAAGTTTTTTCTCCACAACCTCATCAAAGATCGCCATCAGGGTTTTGCCCAACGGGTCGCTTTCTTTAACGTCGCAGTCTAATCTTCTGGCAAAATCCAGAGCTTGTTTTTTGTCATTGAGCGCTGCCTGATCCATCCCCGCTATCTGTACTAATGCATCCATCACGGACAGACGCCTCCAGGGTGGTGTCATGTCAATTTCCGTTCCCTGGTAAGTAAACTTTAATGCGCCAAAAATTTGTTCGGCGATATGGACAAACAATTCTTCCGTAAAAGACATTAAATCTTCATAGGTGGCATATGCCCAATAAAACTCCATCATTGTAAATTCAGGATTATGAAAGGTGTCAATGCCTTCATTACGAAAGTTCCGGTTTATTTCATAAACCCTTTCCATACCCCCGGTAACTAATCGTTTTAAATAAAGTTCCGGAGCAATTCGGAGAAATAAACTCATGTTAAGCGCGTTATGATGAGTTTTAAAGGGACGGGCTGCGGCGCCGCCGGCGCGTGGCTGCATCATGGGGGTTTCCACTTCCAGAAAATCGTGGCGATCCATGAACTGGCGGATAAGGTGGATAATGCGACTGCGGCGGTAAAAAGTTTCTTTAACTGCCGGGTTGGAAATTAAATCCAGATGCCGTTGACGGTAACGGATTTCAACATCCGTCAGCCCATGCCATTTTTCCGGGAGGGGACGAATAGCCTTGGATAAAAGACGCAGCTCCTCCGCCTCAATGGTCAATTCATTGGTTTTGGTGCGAAAGAGCTTTCCCGCAATATAAATAATGTCGCCTATATCCAGTTTTTTAAAAACATTGTAGGCCTCTTCGCTTAATATATTTTTAGCGACGTAACTCTGCAGCTGACCTTTGCGATCCTGAATTTTAACGAACGCGGCTTTGCCGAAATTGCGCATGGCCATGAGCCTTCCGGCAATGGAAAACTTTTGGGTTAACTGCGTCAGGGTTTCACTATCGGTGTTGCCAAATTGAGATAAAATGTCTCCTGTTGTATTTCGAGGCTTGATATCGTTAGGGTATAAATCGATCCCGGCGGCTTTTAATGCTGCGATTTTTTCCAGACGAACCTTTAAAAGATCATTATCTTCCATAATTTCTCCGCTTTTTAAAAAGTTAATCTGGATATATTTTTTTTGCCGATTAGTCAAGCATGATTGTCGTGAACGCCGGAATGCATTGGGGTTGAAAAGTAGCCGTAGTGCAAAATTAATTTGCCTCGAAGGATCATGTTATGTATTATGCGCAGACTTAATCGACAAGGGGGAGACGGGGGAACATGGTAAACAAGGCAATCTTGATAGGCAGGCTGGGCAGGGATCCGGAAGTACGCTATACCCCGGACGGAGCGATGGTTACAAATTTTACTCTGGCCACCGATGAAAGCTATAAGGATAAAAACGGAGAAAAAGTTCAAAGGACCGAATGGCACAGAATCGTAGCTTTCGGTAAGCTTGCGGAAATATGCGGCAATTACCTGGTTAAGGGCAAACTTGTTTTTGTAGAAGGCCGGATTCAAACCCGTTCCTGGGAAGATAAAGACGGAGTTAAGCGTTTTACTACGGAAATAATCGCCAACAATATGCAAATGCTGGATTCTAAAGGCCAGGCCAGACAAGACGGACCTTTTTCCGATGCCGGAAACGCCGGAGCGGGAAGTGGACCGGATGATGTTCCATTTTAAGGGAATTGAGACAAAATAAATTAAGTAATTAATTGGAAAAGACGATAAAAATCTTGCCATTAAAACCTCGTCCCAAAGGCGGGGTTTTATTTTCTTTACATGCATGACAATAATCTATATAGCAGCGGCTGAGAGTAAAATGCTCGTAAACCCGATCCCGTGAACTGTATTGTTAACTTATTGATGATTCAATTGAAACCGGTCGTGAACAGAGCATACACTCCAGGACAATTTGGGAGAAGGAGTATAAAGAATGGTTCCAACATTACGTAAGTCCTTACAGGCAATCGAGAATTATAAAATAACAAATCCGCAATGCAATGAAATTTTGGATATTTTAGGGGAAATCCTGATCGCGCGGGAAGAATACCGCAAAAATATGAAAGGTTCTATTTTTCTGGTTGATGAACACATCATTGCCCAGAAAATGGAAGGAGGACTTCCATTAATCGATTTTAAAGGGAGAAATTTTGACCTAACACGTCCGCGGGAATATTTTAATACCCTCATTGCCATTGCGGAAAGAAAAATGCCGAAGGATGCAAAAAATATTGCTGAAATCATCAATGGCAAGGAATTTGACTGGGAAAAAATGATTAGAGCGTCTTTCGACCGTGTGGATGATGAAAAGGAAGTCGAAAGCAGGAAAAACATTGATGATACCGAAGATTATCTGGATCTGATTGATTTGTTTGTTGAGGAAAGCTTAAGGCCGGAGTTGGAGTATGTCGCCGAGAAATACGGTAATGTTATTTCCCAATTCGCTTGGGTGGAGGGGTACTGCCCCATTTGCGGTAAAGAACCGAAAATCGGTGAAATTCGGGAAAAAGAAAACGGCAAGCGTTATCTGTTTTGTCATCAGTGTGGTTACAAATGGAATTTCCGGCGAATTAAATGTCCCTTCTGCGGCAACGAAGAACAGCATTCCCTTGCTTATTTTGCTGTGGAAGGAGAAGAACGGTATCATGTTGATGTATGCAACAAGTGCCGCCGCTATATTAAGACAGTTGAACTTTCCAAGTCAGCTGAAGACATAAATCTCGACGTTGAAGATATTGCTACGCTGCATTTGGATATGTTGGCGTATGAAGAAGGCTACAACTGAAATTTTTCATGCAGGATTTGCAAATTAATGATGTTGTAAAAATTTTGCAACAAGAGCTGGTCGTGGGCTCAATGCCTGTTGTTTCTCATCTGGCCGAAAATCAGCGCGATCCTTTCATTATTTTAATCTCTACACTTTTAAGCCTGCGGACGAAAGATGAAGTGACGGCGGCCGCTACGGAGAGGCTTTTTCAACTGGCCGCAACGCCGCAGGAAATGCTGCAAGTGCCGCCGACCAAAATCGCAAAAGCAATTTATCCGGTAGGTTTTTATAATGTTAAAGCTGGTACAATTCACCATGTATGCCGTGAACTGACGGAAAGGTTTTTCTCCCAAGTTCCGGATAACCTCGATGATCTGCTGAGCATTAAAGGCGTGGGGCGCAAAACCGCCAATCTGGTTATTGCTCTTGCTTATGGGAAAGACGCCATTTGTGTGGACGTCCACGTCCATCGAATTTCCAACCGGCTGGGTTATATAAAAACAAAAACCCCGGAAAAGACGGAGTATGCCTTACGGGAAAAGCTGCCCCGCCGCCACTGGATAATTTATAATACAATTATGGTCGCCTTCGGCCGCAAAACATGTAAACCTGTTTCACCTCTTTGCAGCCGCTGCCCTGTCTTTAAATATTGTGAAAGGGTTGGTGTCAAGACCAGCCGTTAAAGAAAAAAACTAAAGAAAAACATTGACGAGGACGATTTGTTTAGTTATTATTCCGCGGTTTTGGAACAACTACGGTTGTTTGTCCATAAACAATCTGGAGGTAGAAAATGGCATTAAAAATAGCAATTAATGGTTTCGGCCGCGTGGGTCGCTATATGATCCGTGCTTGCCTCGATTATCCGGGTATTGACATTGTCGCCGTCAATTCGCGGGCGAAAGCCGAAACACTGGCTCATCTGCTTAAATATGATTCTGTGCACGGCAAAATTCAGGCCGATGTCGGTGCTGATAAAGATAACATAATTGTCAACGGCAAAAAAATTGCCATTACCCAGTTCACCAATCTGGCAGATTTGCCCTGGAAGGCATTGGGTGTTGATATTGTTATTGAATCAACCGGAAAATTCCGCAAAGGCGCGGAACTGGCCGCCCATATTGCAGCGGGCGCCAAAAAAGTTATTTTAGCCGTTCCCGGTAAAGGTGTTGACGGCACATTCGTTATGGGTGTCAATGAAGATACATACGATCCGGCGAAGCATCATGTTATCTCCAACGCTTCGTGTACGACCAACTGCCTGGGGCCGGTAGCCAAAGTTCTTAACGATAAATTTGGCATAGTAAAAGGTATGATGACAACAGTTCATTCCTATACAATGGATCAGCGTTTATTGGACGGTTCCCACAAAGATTTGAGACGCGGCCGGGCAGCTGCCATGAGTATAGTCCCTACTTCCACCGGAGCGGCAAGCGCCATCGGTGAAGTAATCCCCGACCTCAAGGGGAAGCTGGAAGGTATTGCCTTGCGCGTACCGACGCCGAATGTTTCTCTTGTTGACCTGTCGGTTGAAGTTGCCAGGCCGGTTACAGTTGAAGAAGTCAATGGCGCCTTTAAAGAAGCTGCCGAAAACAAACTGAAAGGCATTCTGGCCTATAGCGAAGAGGAACTTGTATCCATAGATTTTACCAGCAGTTCCTATTCTTCCATTGTAGATGCACCCCTGACCCAGGTTGTAGGGGAAAAGATGGTTAAGGTCTTTGCCTGGTACGACAATGAGGGTGGTTATGCCTGCAGATTACGGGATTTAGCTGTTTATATCGCGGGCAAAGGATATTAAGGATAACAACCACAATGGCCAGAACCATCATCGCCGCCAACTGGAAAATGAATAAAACCATCGGACAGGCAGTGGAGTTTGCCCGGGGGCTAAAAAATGCTCTTTTACGAAAACCGGTTGACGCGGCGGTTGTAATTGCACCACCCTTTACGAGTATTGCCGCATTGGCTGCGGAACTCAAGGATACCAGTATATGTCTTGCGGCGCAAAATATGAATCCGGCTGCCGCCGGAGCTTTTACAGGCGAGATTTCCGGCGAAATGATATTAGATGCGGGTTGCCGGGCCTGTATAATAGGCCATTCGGAACGCCGCCGCCTTTATGGCGAAGACAATGCGTTCATCAATGCTAAAGTAATTGCTGCTCTTAATCACGGATTAATGCCGATTTTTTGTATAGGCGAAACGCTTGAAGAAAGGGAAGCGGGAACAACACTCACAGTTCTTACCAAACAGTTAAAAGAAGGATTGAATAAAGTTTCCGCCGATGATATAGGGAAAACAGCAATAGCATACGAACCGGTTTGGGCAATCGGCACCGGTAAAACGGCGACACCGGGGCAGGCTCAGGAAATTCACTTGTTTATCCGTAATTTATTGAGTGCAATGTACGGGGAAAAAGAAGCCGGGGGCATCTCGCTAATATACGGCGGCAGCGTTACCGCCGCCAATATCGGCTCCCTGATGGCAGAGCGGGATATAAACGGCGTGCTGGTCGGCTCGGCCAGCCTTGATCCGGCTTCGTTTTTAGCAATAATTAATTTTGATTGACAAGGATTTTAGATGTATACTTTTGTAACAATTATTCATATTTTTGCAAGTTTAGTTCTGGTTTTGGTTGTTCTTTTACAGGCAGGCAAAGGTGCTAACATGGGAGCTGCTTTCGGCGGATCCAGCCAGACCGTATTCGGTTCTTCGGGAGCCGGTACTTTTTTAGGCAAGCTCACGGCGGGAGTTGCAATAATTTTTATGATTACGTCCCTTGCCCTGACCTACAATGCATCGCGCAAGGGATCGTCACTTTTTGAGCACTCCCCGGTGCCGGTAACCAGGCAGGCTATACCTGCGGCGCCGACTCCGAATGCAGCAACTCCGGCGGCTATTCCGGGCGCGGCACAGCAACCGGCGGCAATTCCAACAACACCGGCGAAAAAATAAAAAATAGCTAAAGCTCTTTTGATATTGACAATTCTGTAAACAGGCCTCATAAAGTGGTCGGATAAAAATAGTCCTTTATGGTTAGCCGAAGTGGTGGAATCTGGTAGACACGCTATCTTGAGGGGGTAGTGGGACCTCCCGTGCCGGTTCAAGTCCGGCCTTCGGCACCATTTGTTAGTTAAAGGCAGCTCTCTGGCAGCTGCCTTATCCGTTTTGAACATATCGAATAGTCTAAAAAGATATTATAGTCATAAATTTATATCCAATGTTATAGATAAATATATTCTCTGATATATTCCAGTTTTCTATCTATTAATCTATAAAATACCCAACGCTGATAGTTTTATAATTGATTTTCGCAGATCAATATAAAGCAAGAAGAATTACTTAAAAATGAAGTTGTTTTAAGTAATTGGCTTTAGGTGTTGGAAAGTTTACAAGGGAAGATAACAAACATTTAAAGGGAAACAAAGGAGGGCTGAAAATGAAATACTTAAAGAGTTTTGCATTGGTGACATTGTTGATTGTCTGCTTTTCCTCTATGGCGATGGCAACATTGGCGGAATTAAATGACCCGAATGATGGTATCGAAGACCGACTGGATGGATCAGTTTATGCTTATTATCAAAACAGTGGAACATTGTTGATTAAAATGGAGGGGAATAATTACCAACCCGCAGACTTTGCATTGTTACAAACAACTCTTAATGCCATGCCAGGCTTTGAAAACACGCAACTTATTGAAACAACATCAATCTTATACAATAGTTACGATGGGCTTTCCGGAACTTGGAACGTAGTTCCATCATCTAATACAATAGATTTTTATTTAGTAAAAGGCAGTGATGGTTTTGCTCTGTATTCGCTGGATCCAGCGGCAAGTGATGGATCTTGGAGTACCTACGATCTCTGGACTTCATCATGGTACAAAGGAAAAGGTGAGGGAATAGCAATTTCACACTTCACAGCATACAATCCTAGTACTACTGTTCCCGTTCCGACAACGATCCTTCTCCTCGGCAGTGGTCTGTGGGGCGTGCTTGCCTACGGAAGGAAGAGAATGAAAGCCTGATCCGCTGAATAACTTTCCCTGGATATAAAATAAAAGGGGAACCCCAAAGGTTCCCCTTTTTACATCATTAGAATGACGCCGGTCAATTTCCAGTGATTATTTCTTCCAGTTCATCGCCGTACAATCTTACTTTTTCCACAGGTAAAAATTCCCGCCAGTTATTGCCGCTTTGTACAAGATCCGTTAATGTTTTATCCGGCAAAAACATGAAGATGGCGCGGTTTTCCTCCTTTGCCCGCTGGAAGCGCCAGGCGTAAAGTTTCTTGAGGATATCTTTCTGTTGCTTATTTAAAAAAGGATAACTTGCAATTTTGGTGTATCCCCGTTTATTAAGAGTCCTTTCCTGCCAGGTGGAGGCGGCGATTTTGGCAAAGGCATCCTGGGCGCTATATTCGAGGTCTTTTTCGCGTAACTGAGCTAATTGTTCTTTGTAAAGCGCCGGCAGATAAGTTACATCCTGGACACCATATTGCAGCTGCTCATCGGCCAGGGGGCGAGTATCCCAGCGCGACCGCTGCATTTTTTTATCTTTTTTCAATTCTACGTTTAAGAATTCATTAATCATTTTTTCCAGGGACAATTGCTTGAAGCCCAACAGATATGCCGCCCGGTGAGTATCGAAAATGTTTTCAAAAACAAAATTGTAATCCCTTTTTAAAAGGCGGATGTCGTTGTCTGCTGCATGGAGTATTTTAACGATCTGCCCGTTGGCAAAGTATTTACCTAAAAAAAGTAAATCAATTTCATTCAGAGGATCAAAAATGTAGGTCGCCGCTTTTGCTTTTATTTGAATAAGACAAAGTTTTTCCCGGAAATAGCGGAAGGAATCGTATTCCGTATCAATGCTCAAGACGGATGAATCATTAAAATCATCAATAGCAAGTTGCAGCTTTTTGGGTGTGTCCACCAGAAACCAGGTTTTATTCATGAATTGTTCTTTAGCCGAAACAGAAATATAAGTCTATAAAAATGATTATAAAATGCCGTTTCAATCAGGAAATCCTATCCAGCTTGTGATTTTGTCAATAGACTCACGGGTGCTGGTAATCTTGTTGGCCATGTTTTCCTCGTCCGGATAACCTATCGAGATGGCAACGATAAGGCGCTTTGATTCGGGAATTCCGGTGCATCGCTTTACTACATCCGGATACATGATGCCCTGGTCGTGAATGCAGGTGCCCAATCCGAAAGCCAATGCAGCCAAGCAGATGTTCTGCATGACGGCGCCCACATCTACAGCAGGACTGGCTTCAGGCAAGGTCTTATCGACGTAGATAATTATTGCGGCAGGAGCGTTGAAGTAACGGAAGCCCCGTTCCAGCCACTCGTCGCGTTTAACATTGTCATCGCGGGAAATGTCCATGATCTGAAAAATATGTTTGGCAAGATCCACTTGCCGTACCCGGTAGATACTGTCATTCGGCCATCCCGCAACCTGGTGTTCCGGCTGCGGTTTTGCACCGCTGTGGATTTTCTCGATATTGCCAGCCTGCATTTTTCGAAGAGGTTCTCCGGTTACCACGGCAAACTCCCACGGCTGGGTGTTCATGGCCGACGGCGCCCGGCCGGCAATTTCCAAAATCTCCCTGATTACCGCTTTGGGTATTGGGTCTGATTTATAACCACGTATACTCCTGCGCTTTCTTATGGCCTCGAGACTATCCATTTTGTTTCCTCCTTTTTGCATAATTTGTGGGGGACGTTTGAATTGCCGGTTATTATATCGTAAAAATGTTTCTATTCAACGGCAAAAAGCTGGAGATCGGGGAAGATAGCACCGGAACACAAATTCCGGCTTTGGAACTGTTGGCCGAACGGTATTGAACCTGGCGGTCTGACGACTTTTCGATAAATGGATGATGAGACCGCCCACCAGGAACTGCTGGCTCGGAAGAATGACGCTATGTTTGTGAGGATTGATTAAAATTATTTTTTAATAGTCATGCTTTTGAGCATTTCCCATGCTCGTTCAACATTTTTCTTTTCTTCGTCATCGGCGGCGCTGTTGGTGTTCCCGCCTGTTGTGTAAATAATAACCGTATTGCCTTCTTTATCTTTTACTTCTCTCGTCCCTATGGTGGCGTAGGGATCTTTTCCTTCTTCCTGTTTAAGCATCATTTGAATTGTTTGATCACTGACGCCGGCTTTTTTCAGAGCAATTACCTGCTGCGGCGTAAGAGCAAAACCGGAAATCGCTGTAAATACAGCCAAAAGAAAAATTACGGAAACTATCATTGTTTTTTTCATGATCTTACCTTTCTAAGAGGAGACAAGCGAAAATTGCAGCTCTACGCGCCGGTTTTTCAACCGGTCTGAATCAGTATCGTTGGGGTAAAGCGGTTTATATTCTCCAAAACCCCTGGTGGAGATTATTGCCGGATTGACGCCCAGGCGGATCAGTGATTTGGCGACCTGCGTTGCCCTGTCGGCGGAAAGCTCCCAATTAGAAGGGTAACGCCTGCTGGAAATGGGCCTGTTGTCGGTATGACCTTGAATTTCCACTGCTATGTCAGGGTGTTTCTGAATAAAAACAGCTATCTGCTCCAATTTGGGTAAAAAGCCGGATTTAAGGTTCGCCTGTCCGGAATCATAGACTATTTGTTCAGGCAAGGTCAAAACAACATGCTGGGAATGGCGCGCAACAGTGATTCCCTCCAACTCTTGTTTATTATCGATTATACCCAGCAGATCAGATTCCAGGGAAGCCGTTGCATCGCTTACGGCCGGGTTCGGAGCTGTTTGGTGGTTTACCGGTTGTACATTTGTGACGGCGACCGGCAATGCCTGTTGGGTGTGCAAGGCCGGAGATGATGCAGGTTTACTTTGTTGCTTGAATGTCATTCCAAAAAGCAAGACAAAAAAAATCATCAGCAGCAGGAGCAGGTCGCTCAGAGTTAGAAACCAGATTTCATTCCCTGTTTCCTCCACGGACGGTTTTGCTGGTAAACGCAGCGGTTTGCGTACCTTCTTCAAAGGAACTTGATTTAACGAATGACCCTGAAATTCAGGCATCTTAGATAGGTTATGCATTAATCAGCCTTTCCCAGTCCTTGGCTTGCCTGCAGGGGAGCTGCAATCCTGATTTGCGGGGGATGGGAGATTGTTTGAATACCGGACAGAGTCTCCATCTTATATTGAATAGCCTGAGGATTTTCGAGATCATATATATCCAGAATTCCTTCGAGAATAATATCCATCCGTAATAAATCCTGATCCATGAACTCCCTGAGCTTGTTGGATAAGGGAACAAAACAAACATTGGCGAGAACAACGCCGTAGAAAGTACTCAAAAGCGCCACAGCCATGTAGCCCATTAAACTTTGCGGATTGCTGATGTGTTCATAAACACGAATGAGACTGACTATGGTTCCGGCCAGCCCCATTGCCGGCGCCAGTTTGGCCATGCTGCAGAGAATTTTATGAGCTGTTTCATAACGGCTGCAATATGAAAGCGCTTCTTTATGCAGCAGTTGCTCGACGTTTTCTCTGGTGAAGCGATAGGCTATCAATTCGATGCCGGTTTTTATCAGGCCTGCGGGCAGTTGCTGTCCTTCCTGCTCCAGCAGGCGGATGTCCTTCTTTTTGTTGACGCGGGCGAGATGAACAATAGTTTCAATAGTCCAGTTAATTTCTTTCCGGACGGAGAATGATTTTTTAAGAAACCTGACTGTCATCATCAGCTTTTGGAAGGGATAGGCAAGCAGGGTTGCACAAAGCGTTCCTCCGAGGACAATCATCAGGGCGCTGAGGTTGGAAATTACCCCCAGTTCCTTGACTCCGAGGTTAAACGCAAGGAGGAAAATGGTTATTAAAAGAAATAAAGATGCTATTGTTTGTCTGATCATGGCTGTCTCCGGAATTGTTAAATTTGCTGAAGACAGGTAATGCGGGAAATGTGCCAGGGCAATGTCCCATCTTTTATTTTTTTAACATTATGATTTTTAACATAATTTTGTCTGGTTTATATGCGGGACGGTTCCGGTTGTAAAAATGCCTGGCAATATTTGCCAGGCATTTATTTCCGGCTTACTGCTGAGATGAAAAATCTCTATAATCTGAAACAGGATGCCCGGATAAAAAATTGCAGGAAGGCATCAATATTCCGGTTTCCTATTTGCCTACTAATTTGGCCAGATTCTCGGCATACCGCGGGCCAATGTTAGGGAAGCGAGCCAGCAGCGCCTCTATTGCCGCGAGATCTGCTGCATTGAGTGCAACGTCCAAAGCGCCTGCATTTTCTTCGAGGTACTTTCTTCGTTTTGTCCCCGGAATGGGAATTATTTGATCGCCCTGAGCCAGCACCCAGGCCAGGGCCAGTTGTGCCGGTGTGCATTTTTTTTCAGACGCCATATCGGAAAAAGCTTGTGCCAGTTGCTGGTTATTTTTCCAATATTTGCCCAGGAAACGGGGATGTGTTTTCCGAAAATCTTTTTCACCCAGATTATTTCTCTCAATGTTGTTCGTAATTAAACCCCGGGAAAGCGGGCTGAAGGGGATAAAAGAAATTCCCAATTCTTTGCACAGGGGTAAAATATTTTTTTCTACATCACGTGTGAGCAGCGAATACTCGCTTTGCAACGCCGATATGGGATGCACGGCGTGAGCTTTCCGAATTGATTCAGCCGAGGCTTCCGATAATCCCAGGTAGCGCACCTTGCCCTCTCTTACCAGGCCGCTCATGGCTCCCACCATCTCTTCCACCGGAACTTTCGGGTCAATGCGGTGGGCATAATACAGATCGATGGTATCAATCCGTAATCTGCGTAAACTGGCTTCAACGGCTGTTTTCATGTAGGCAGGCGATGTGTCGAGATGAAAGGGATTTTCAGAGGTTGCCCTTAACCCGAACTTTGTAGCGATAAATACTTTATCGTGATGATGTGTTAAAACTTTGGAGATAAGGGTTTCATTTTCACCGTTTCCGTAGAAATCGGCTGTGTCCCAAAAATTGATGCCCAACTCTATTGCTTTCTCCAGAGTGGCAATCGATTCTTTATCGTCTCGTCCTTCGTAAGCATGGCTCATACCCATGCATCCTAAGCCGATTGCCGATAACTTAACACCGGAATTTCCAAGATTTCTGTATTGCATATTGCACCCTCTTTATTTGATGGCCGTAATGCCGTAGCTTCGGGAGGCAAGGCCGCCGCCATGCATCATACTTGAGGCTTATAATGCATGGCATGGACGGTGTTGACGGCTATTTACCTCTTCGATTGTATTGTACGTGTTTTAGGTAAACCTTTGGCTATTTCCACTGCTTCCGGCGAGCAGGCGGGGTGTCCCCATCCACTGGTGCTGACGCCTTGAACAATGTCATACACGATGTTATCATCTTTATTGGGGCTAACCCCTGCAGGAACGTAGTCTAATTGGAGCTTGTGCCGGATTTTCCAGGCAATGTTGTGGTCCGCACAGGAACTGTCGCCGCTGACTCCAAGAGCTCCGAGCAGCTTTCCTTTTTTATTATACAGGGCTACACCGCCGCCGAAGACATTGATTCCCCCGATCTTTTTATCAACCATCGGGTCGTTTTTCGTACCAATATTCTTTGACGGCCCTCCATAGGCCGCATTAGTATCCACGGGATTGCTGTGCTGCAAACCATACAAACTGCCGCCGGGCTGGACTGCGGAATAAAGATTTGCTGTTGACAATGATAAGGCGGGCAGGCTGAAGGCATTGGCTGTATTTGCTTTTTGCGCTGAAATAACACGGCTTCCGGGCCATTGGTCGCCTCTTTCGCGGCCGGAAAATACTATTGCCTTCACGACGCCGTCCCTGTCTACTATCGTTGCCCACATGTTTAAACTGAAACCGCCATTTTTTTCTTTGACAACATCTTTTAAAGCCGCTTGCAGCTCAGAATATGTCGGCAGTTCATCAGCATAACCAATTGACGTCATGGCCAAAAACATTACGATGAAAGTACTCAGAATGGTATTTATTCTCATAAAACGATTCCTCCTTCTCTCTTTGCTATAATGATTAATGTTTAATTTATCGATCCGGTTGTATCAGCAAAAGCCGCTGCTGCCACCGGCGTTTTTCACAGATACGAATCAGTCCGTCTGATCGTCAACCCTTCTCCCCGAGGGCAGCCTGCAACAAGCCGAACATTTCCGTTGGCGACGTTGTCAGAGTTGTCGCCCCAAGCTTTATCGCTGCTTCCCTGTGCTCCCTTTCTCCCCGCGAACTGGAATAGATGATGAATGGTGTTGTTTTGCTCCGTTCCCTGATTACTTTTAGTAATTCCAATCCGGCGGTCGGCTTGTATGTCCCGTCTTCGGTGCGGCCCATGTCGGAAATAACAACTCCATAGGTTTTTTTGTCAAACATCCGCAGGCCTTCCGCTGTGGACATCGCCAATTCTACGTTGACTCCCCTGTCCACAAGCTGTTGGACAAAGTAGCTGTTATTTT
>JBDKUX010000091.1:0-2150 GCA_039679455.1 Smithella sp.
GCGCTTTCGCCGATTCCGGCCGGCCGGTTTATGCCGAATGCGGGGGGTTGATGTATTTATCAAAGGGAATAGAAACGAATGAGGGACAACACTTTTCCATGCTGGGCATACTTCCTGCCCGGACAAAAATGAGCAAGCGGATGATAGCTTTGGGCTATGTGGAGGCCCGGCTCTCCGACAATTCACTTTGGGGGAAAAAAGGTGACGTGGGAAGAGGGCATGAGTTTCATTACTCCGAATTGATTGACGATCCCTGTTCCGACCGCGAGTGGAAACCGGTGTATGAACTAAAAAAGCCCCGCTCCAATGACGTCAGAGCGGAAGGTTTCCAAAAAGGGAATATACTGGCCAGCTATGTTCATCTCTATCATTCGGCAAGACCCGCCGCTATAGATAACTTTATTGAAAGTTGTGCCGGTAAGAAAAGTTTATAAGTTAAGGAGAAAGTAGTTTTGAAAATTGTTAAATTCTGTCTTTCCATAATGCTTATCTGGATTATTCCGGCGAGCCTTGCTTTTGCAGCACCACCGATGAGAATCGTCTCTTTGTCGCCCGCTACTACCGAGATTCTCTATGACCTTGGTCTGGAAGATCGAATCGCCGCCGTGACCAGTTTCTGCGACTATCCCCCGCGCGCTAAAAACAAACCCAAAGTCGGTGGTTTTGCCAATCCATCCCTGGAGGCCATTATTGCCGCCAAACCTGATCTGGTCATTATGATGGAAGGCGACAATCCATTGGAAGCATTTAACAAAATAAAAAGAATGGGCATTAAAACATACGTCTTTCATGCCAAACGTCTCAAAGAATTACCGCAGGGGATCAGAGAATTGGGCGGTGTGCTGGGGATACAAGACAGAGCCAACAAGCGAGCGGCCGAAATCGAGAGTCAATTTAATAGATACGCCAAAAAAGCTCAACAGGCCGCAGCCCGTCGCGGGTACAAAAAGGTTGTCTTTGTCATTCAACCAGTGCCATTGATTGTAGCGGGACCGGGTACTGTTATTGATGATGCTCTGCAGATTCTGGGATTGCAGAATATTGCCGCCGATTCCCGTGTCCTCTACCCGAAATATTCCATCGAGGAGGTAGTAAGGCGTTCACCCGATGTGGTTTTTTTCGGACAAGGGGCCATGTCCAAAAAAGTTCCGAAGACGCTTTTACGGCGGTTGGACAGTCTGGATGCGGTTAAAAAAGGCCATGTATATTACACAAGCGAGATGTTGTACCGGTTGACTCCCAAAACTATTTTGGGGATGGAAGAGATAGTTACGCATCTGAACAAGATTTAAATTTTGTCCTCATAATCCTCGAAGGAGGAAAGATGTTAAAATATTTTTTACTGTTTTTTGTTCTGCTTTTGCCGGTTCTCATCTTGTCCGGTAAAAAGAGTAAAATCAATCAGGTTGTGACTGCGCGTCGTGTTGCCGGTGTTGGTTCCCTGTTGCTGGCGGTCGTTTTTATTGTTGCGCTCACTTCACTTTTTTTCGGATCGAGTGATATTGACGCATCTGCTATTTTCCAATGGCTGATCTCCGGGGGTAATGAGGCCGGCACAGGCCTTTCCGAGACAGACGAGACAATTTTATTTTCCATTCGTCTGCCCCGGATTATTTTTGCCGGCATCGTCGGCGGTGCTCTGGCGGCAGCCGGTGTTGTCTTTCAGGGACTTCTGCGCAATCCTCTGGCCGATCCTTATATTCTGGGAATTTCCGGCGGCGCCGCCGTTGGCGCACTTACCGCATTGATGCTGGGGATTCTTCCGCTGGGTGTTTCGGGATCGGCCTTCCTGGGCGCGATCGTTACAATCGTTTTAGTTTACGGAATTGCCAAAACAAAGAACGAGCTGCAATCGACCACTCTGCTTTTGGCCGGTGTTATTGTGAATGCTTTCTTTTCCGCCGTCATTATGTTTCTTATCAGCACGGCCAGTGATAAGAGTCTTCACAACGCCATGTTCTGGCTGATGGGGGACCTGAGTCTGGCGGAATGGCGCGAAATCGCCCTGGCCGGTCTTTTTTTGCTTTTGGGATTTCTGATTATTTTTACTTACGCCAGGCATCTGAATCTGATGGCGATCAGTGAAGAAACAGCCAAACAGCTTGGTGTCAATGTTGAGCAGACCAAAATAATCCTTCTGCTTGCCGCTT
>JBDKUX010000092.1:0-2852 GCA_039679455.1 Smithella sp.
AGCGGTCGGATCGGCAGAGCCGTCCGAAATCAAAATACCAGAAGGAGGCTTCCATGGAAAGATTATACTATATTGGGTTGGACATTCACAAGAAGACAATTTCGTATTGTGTAAAGCAGGTTGACGGCAAGATTATGCAACAGGGGAAATTGGCGGCAGATCCCAAGACACTTCTTAAATGGATGGAAGGACTGCCCGGACCCTGGCTGGGGGCAATGGAAGCAACTCTATTTACCGGGTGGGTTTATGATTTTCTGAAGCCCTATGCTGTTGATTTGAAAGTAGCTCACCCCGAGATGCTCAAAGCGATTACAGCAGCGAAGAAGAAAAACGACCGTGCCGATGCGGAAAAGATAGCGGATTTGCTGCGAGTCAATCTGTTGCCCGAATGCTATATGCTTTCCGAAGAACTGCGGGAATTACGCCGCATCCTGCGTTACAGGAACATGATCGTACGTACAGCCGTCAAGATGAAGAACAAGATGTCCGGTCTGCTGATGGAAGTTGGAGCTACCTATAGCAAAGAGAAGCTGCACCGCCGGAAATACTTTAACAATTTATTGGAACGGATTGAGGACGTTCCGGAATCCGTAAAAAACATGTTGCAACTTAGCCGCAGCAGTTTAGAGATGTTTGATGCTGTTCAGAAGAAACTTGTTCGTACATTACGGGAAGACAACCTGATCCATGAACGGGTTCAAAGGCTGATGAGCATTAAAGGCGTCGGGGAAGTTATGGCTCTTACCTGGGTGTTAGAAACAGGCGACTCGTCGCGTTTTCACAGTGCGCGTCAAGCCATCAGTTACTGTGGGCTTTGCAGCGCCCAGCGGGAATCGGCAGGGAAGGAACAGCGCGGACCTACTTCCAAAAAGCTGATCGAGGCTGCCAAATTAGCGCCGCGCTGGAATCCGCAATTGGCGGCAATACATGAGAAGGAACTTAAAAATGGCCACCGTAACCGGGCGACAATAGCTGTAGCCCGCAAACTTGTGGAATACATGATGGCAGTTGAACGACAACAGAAAGATTTTGTGCCATCGGAACTGGCGGCTTGAAAGGAGTGGACATAACCTTTTTTACCGAATGATCTTCCCGCTGGTCCTCGCTTTTCGTGGGGACTGCGTGAGTCCAAGAGACTTCACGCCTTTTGTGGTGTTTCGAGGCCGGCGGGTTGGCCCAAACTCAATCTTCGGCAAAGGTCAAGAAAGGATTGGTTTTATCCGGCGATTTAAGTGGTTATTGTTTCTGCCCCCTGAGTGATTGCGCAGTGGCGCGCCTCCGACGAGCCAGATTGAATGGCCCATTCTCGGCGCGGACATCACCCGGTAGCAGTTCATGAAAATCTCATTTGCCGGATTAAAACGAATTCGCAGGAGTATTTTTGACCGAATACCGTAAATGGATGTCTGGTCGCCTGATCATCAGGTTGACCCACTGGAAAGAATAAAAAGATTGGACGGGAAAAGAGGGGTTCAATTTAACCACCGGCGGCATCCGGGCAGGTCACGGGAAATCTCCGTTTTCCTCTTGACTTTTCTTATCATGGATGTCCCACTAATTCCCACCAGCGTAATCACCCCAACATTATTCTCATGGCGATAACCAGTCAGATAAAATCAAGTGCTTATTTTGGCGAAGCGGACATAGTACAATGGAAAACGGCTGGTTTGCTGAAGCCGTCCGTTACAAAGCCCGTTCTTGCCACGGTCGAGAAAAATCTTGTCATTAAAAAATTGGGACAGCTTCACGAAAAAGATCGGCAAGCTGTCAAAAAAGTACTGCAAACTATCTTAGGTTAATAACGGTGCCGCTGCCCTCTGAAAAAAAAGCAAAAAACAAAAAAGGCGGTTGAAGAAAAAACTTCAACCGCCGAGATCTTTTTTGGCTCTGTTTAAATCTTCAATAGCTTTTTAATAGCCAAAATCAAAAATATACTCCCCATGTAGCTGCCAAAAACAATAATGGCTACAGTTCCCGTTATTTTAAAATGTTCCAAAGAAAACGGCACAACATCTTTTAATAGACCAGGGAAAAAAGCAATGCTCAGTGTTTGTTCAACGGCTATGAAACCTACCGTCAAGAAAACTGAAAGTAAAATCAATTCTCTAATAGATAATAGCTTCACCGCTACAATCAATAAAGCCACAATGGCGATGCCGGAGACAATTAAAGTAATTTGTTTTCCTGGATCAGCCAGTGTTGTTTTAGCAATACAAATAAAGCCCAGAATGGCAAATAACTCAACCAAAATTCCCAATGCTGTGAGTTTACTTAAATTCATTATTTCACCCTCACAGGAATGAGGCCTTTATGCTTTATAATATCCGGGAATAGTTCCTTATCTTTATCCCCAATATCTATACAACCGGCAGAGCCAGGTTTTTTACCGCCATGCAGAAAGAAATTTTTTCGATTATAGGTGTTTGTATCGTTATCTGGATGTAATGGAACTCTATAATCTCCCCAATCACCAAGTAAGTTTCTAAAAAAACCTCCCTTGCTTGCTTCCGATGGATTTAAAGTATAATCACCAGGTGGAATCGGACCTTTCCATGGAATACTCGGGTCTGTAACTCCAGACTCACCCGATGTACCTGGATATGTGCTTAATGGATTACCAGCATCATTATAATAAGTTAGTTTGCCGTTTTGATAAGTAATGCTGTGAAATCCCCACGGGTCGATCCAGTTTAAAGGATTGTTTTTAACGTAGTTGTACAGATTCACATCCCCGCCGGCAAAGGATATCGGATCCTTGGTAATAAACCTCCCTGCCTTCGGATCATAGTACCTCGCCCGGTAGAAGTAAAGCCCGGTTTCATAGTCGTATTCTCTGGCCGTATAGGTGTATG
>JBDKUX010000093.1:0-69371 GCA_039679455.1 Smithella sp.
CAATCTTTGTTGTTTTTAAACCCATTATTTTACGGATTTCAGCGGAAGTGAAATTGACAAGGCCCTTGGCAATTGCCGTTCCTTCGCGATCCACGCAACTGACCGGATCTCCTAAGCCAAAATCTCCTTCGACATCGACAACTCCCGAAGGAAGAAGGCTTTTGCCTTTCTCCAGCAGCGCTTTCCGGGCGCCGTCGTCAATAATCAATTTACCCCGGGAACGCAGCGTAAAGGCAATCCAGTATTTCTTGCTGTTTAAACGGTCGGCCATAGGCAGGAAAAGTGTGCCGATTTCCTTTCCGGAAATGATGTCCGTTAAGACCTTCTTCTTTTTACCGGGGGCAATAATGCAGGGGATGCCAATAGCCGTGACTTTTTTGGCGGCCAGGACTTTGCTTTTCATACCGCCCGTGCCGACAGACGATGTTTCCGCCGTCGCAATGGCTTCGATTTCGTCTGTGAATTCGGAAACCAGCGGGATGAACTTGGCTTTTTTGAATTCAGCAGGATTGCGGTCGTATAATCCCTCGATATTGGTCAGATTGATGAAGAGATCGGCCTCTACAATATTGGCGATCATGGAAGCGAGGTTGTCATTATCGCCGAACTTGATTTCATCAACGGCAACGGTATCATTTTCATTGATTATAGGTATTACTTTCCAGTCCATCAGTGTGGAAAGAGTGTTACGGATATTTAAAAATCTTTGTCGGTTTGTAAGATCGGAAAGAGTCAGCAGAATTTGAGCGACGTAAATACCTTTTTTTTCGAACGACTTGGAATAAACACGCATCAGGCGACCCTGACCTACAGCGGCGGCGGCCTGCTTTTCCGGGATACTTTTCAGTTTGCCTGTTATGCTCAGGCGATGTTTACCGGAAGCGATTGCTCCCGAACTGACGAGGACTACCGAGTAACCTTGATGCACGAGCCCGGACATTTCGGCGACCAGAGAATTGATTATTTTAAGATCAAGGCCGTCTGCGCCGGTGAGTACTGCCGATCCGATTTTGATGAGAATTTTTTTGGTGTGAGCCAGAGTTTTAAGCCGAAGGTCGTCATGCATAGTGAAAATTTATTTCTGGTTTAATTTCTCAATTATTTCGTTAAGTATTTCCCTTATTCCTTCACCGGTTGCGGCTGAAAAAGGATGCAGTATTATGCCTTTTTTCTTGAATCGTGCAACTTCTTTTTTTACCTGCTCCCGAACGTAGGGAAGATCAACCTTGTTGAGAGCCACGATTTGCGGCTTTGCCAGCAACTGCGGATTGTAAAACTCCAGCTCTTTGTTGATCACCTTGAAATTCTGCAAGGCATTGTTGCTGGACTCATCGGAAATATCGATAATGTGGAGTAGCAGCGCCGTTCTTTCCACATGCTTTAAAAATTGGACGCCCATACCGTGACCTTCATGAGCTCCCGGTATCAGCCCCGGGATATCAGCCATAACAAAACTGTTGCTGTCGAGATGTTTAACTACACCCAAATGCGGAGTGAGGGTTGTAAAAGGATAATCGGCAATTTTCGGGCGAGCTGCGGATACCCGTGAAATGAAGGTTGATTTCCCGGCATTGGGAAAGCCGATAATACCGACGTCGGCCAGCAGCTTCAGCTCCAGTTGGAGCCAGCGTTCATCGCCGGGCATGCCTTCCTGGGCAAAGCGCGGTGTTTGGTGGGTGGAAGTGGCAAAATGAGCATTGCCTTTGCCGCCGATGCCTCCATGACCGGCCACGTAAGTTTGACCGGCGGCAGGCAAATCGGCGAGGATTTCACCTGTTTCAAAATCTTTAATAACCGTACCCACGGGTACTGTTATTTCTAAATCTGCAGCGCTTTTACCGCTACGGTTGTTTCCTGAACCGGGATCACCGTTTTTTGCCAGAAACTGCTGCTGGTATCGTAAGTCGAGTAGAGTGCGATGACTTTCCGAGGCGCGAAAAATTACATCACCGCCCTTGCCGCCTTCGCCGCCGTCGGGACCGCCGCGCGGTATAAATTTCTCCCGGCGAAAACTTACACAGCCGGCTCCGCCGTGTCCCGCTTTGATATAAATTTTTACTTCATCGACAAACTTCATAGTTTTTATAAAATGAAAAAGGCGCCCGATTTAAGCGCCTTTTGTAATTGTAATAATGTTTTACAATGTTATGCAGCGTAAACGCTTACCTTTTTTCTGGTTTTGTCGAGTCTTTCAAATTTAACCACACCGTCAATCAATGAAAAAATAGTATAATCTTTTCCTAACCCGACGTTATTACCCGGATGAATTTTTGTTCCTACCTGCCGCACGATGATTGATCCTGCATGGATTTTCTCGCCGCCAAATACTTTAACGCCGCGCCTTTGGGAATTACTGTCTCTACCGTTGCGAGAACTTCCCTGGCCTTTTTTATGTGCCATGACTTCCTCCGCTTAAATTGAAATCTTCTTTATTTTCATGCTGGTTAATGACTGCCGATGTCCGGTTTTTTTCTTGAAACCTTTGCGGCGGGTCATTTTGAAAACATGAATTTTAGGCCCCTTCTTCTGGAGTACGATTTCTCCCGTAACCGTGGCGCCTTCAACAAACGGTTTGCCGATTTTGACATTGTTGTCATCAGCAACCATTAGAACTTCGTTAAAAATAACTTCCGAGCCCTTCTCACCGGCAAGCTTTTCTACGGCTAAAATATCGCCTTCGCTTACCTTATGCTGTTTCCCACCTGTTTTTATAACTGCATACATAAGCTTATCCTTATCATTTAATTAAGACCGAAGCTTATAGTTAATTTACATCTGTTTGTCAATAAGATTTATTAAATGTTTTAATCAAGCAGAGTTGTCACTTTCACAATCCGAATCTGCCTGCTTTCTTCCTCATTAAATCCCAGAACATGCTCTATTACATCCTGGGGTCTGGCCGATCCCCGCTGGGCATGCCAAATAGTTAATAACACTTTCTTTTCAGTGGAATCAACAGTCATTCTTTCCACAAAAGGACGAATATCCCGGGAAATAATTTTTCCTTTTGCTTTCCGTTCAATAATGAATTCCGCAGCGGCCAGGAATTTTTGAATATTATCTTCCAATGTGGTTAGGCGGGCGGAATCAATCTCTGCAGGAAGGTGCAGTTCGTAGTAAAAGCCCCGCAGTACCTGTGCCAGATCTTTTTCACCGAAAGCCAGTTCCCGAATTTCCCGAATTTCCACCCCGGCAGGGAGGGCATTGTTGATCTCTTTTTGAAGAAAGGATAAATTTGCCGGGTATTTTTGAGCGGTTACATCGGCGAATTCCTGCAGGCTTTCCATACCGACCGACGTAGCCACGGCAAATGATATCTTCGGATGAGGATGGAAACCGGCGGAATAGGATAAAGACAAGCTGCTGCGGCGCAGGGCGCGGATCAACGCGCCGGATAGTTCCAGGTGCGAGAGGAAACGTGCGCGCGAGGCTTTGGCAAAGGTGAAACGGTAATGCTTTTCAATAATCGGCAGCCCGGCAAAGTATCGCGAAGGCTCTTTGATTTCCTTATCTGCTTTATCTTCGCTGATCGAAAAAACATTTTTTGTGGTTACGAAATCACAGACCCCGCATTTCCGGCAACTGTGTGTGCGGCAATCTTCCGTCTCCAGACAGTCGGCGGCTTTTTGCAGTTCGGCCAGCAGAAATTCGCGGCTTACGCCGCAGTCAATATTGTCCCAGGGTAATTTTTCGTTTATGTCCCGTTCACGGGTATAATCTTCCGGGTTGATGCCTGCTTCCGCCAGCGCTTCCAGCCAGAGATCAAAATTGAGCACATCAGTCCAGCCGTCAAAACGGCAACCTTTCCGATATGCCGCTGCCAGCAGCCGGCCGAGTTTTTCATCGCCGCGGGAAAATAATCCTTCCAGCATACTCATCCGGGGGTCATGCCACTTTACACTGAGATTGCGGTTGCGTATTTGCCGCCGGATAAAGTCCTGTTTCTCATAAGTTTCGGCTGGCGAAATCTGGCGGTGCCATTGAAAAGGAGTGTGCGGTTTGGGAACAAATGTAGAAAGACCGATGGTTACCTGTCCGCGGTGTTTAGCCGTCCGCAGCGCCTGATAGCTCAGATCAATGATACCCTCCAGATCTTCCTGTGATTCCCCCGGCAGTCCGATCATAAAGTAGAGTTTGACGGACTTCCAGCCGGCGGTAAAAACCTTGTCGATTGTGGCCAGCAGATCAGCAGCCGTGTTTCCTTTATTAATAGTCCGGCGCATTTTGTCCGTTCCCGCCTCCGGAGCCAGTGTAAAGCTGGTTTTGCGGGTGCGTTTGATTTCGTCGATTAATATTCCGGTCAGTGTCTCCACCCGTAGGGACGGCAGCGCCAGAGCAACACGGTCGGCATGATACCGGTTCATCAGGTCTTTTAATAAAGTTTCTAGACAACTGTAATCTCCGGAGCTCAAAGCTAAAAGCGATATTTCGTCGTATCCCGTTTTGGCGAGCGATTTTGCCGCCATTTCCTGGAGCAGGGACGAGTTTCTTTCCCGGTATGGCCGCCAGAGCATTCCCGCCTGGCAAAAGCGGCAGCCGCGGGTACATCCGCGGGCTATTTCCAGGATAATGCGGTCGTGGATGGTTTGCATTAAAGGGACAACGGGGGCAAGCGGATATGGCCAGAGGTTGAGATCAGCCACGGCTCTTTTTTTAATAATGTTGTTTTTGTTATAGACGGCGGGAACATAAATACCGGGAATTTGCGCGAGCTGCAAAATGGATTCCTGCCGGGAGAGCCTGT
Source organism: Smithella sp. (assembly GCA_039679455.1). GTDB lineage: Bacteria > Desulfobacterota > Syntrophia > Syntrophales > Smithellaceae > MVRV01. Next base: position 4,745 of record JBDKUX010000093.1, read on the forward strand.
TTTTCTTGCCGGCCCGGATGGCATCGGTAATTTCCGCGACAACTTCTTCACCTTCACCGATGACAAAGGCATCTATAAAATCAACCAATGGCGCCGGATTAAAGCAGCAGGGGCCTCCCGCAATTATCAGCGGATCGCCGTCACGGCGCTCAACGCGCTGGAGCGGAACGCCGCCCAAATCCAGCATGGTTAAGACATTGGTGTACGACAATTCATATTGGAGAGAAAATCCGACAATGTCAAAATCCTTCAAAGGTTTCAGGGTTTCTAAAGAAGTAAGGGGCAGCCGGGATTGCCGCAGCTGCTTTTCCCGGTCCGGCCAGGGAGCAAAACATCTTTGCGCCGCTACGTAGGGAATTCCGTTTAATATTTCATAGAGAATCTTTAAGCCCAAATGCGACATGCCGACTTCATAAGTATCCGGGAAAGCGAGAAGAAAATTAATTTCGGCATTGTCTTTGTAAACGGAATTGACCTCTGCGCCAATGTAACGGCTGGGTTTGTCGGCGGCAAGCAAAAGTTCGTCGAAGTTATACTTGATCATGCTTCATCATCTAATCTGTATTGATACTTATAAGGATTTTTCCTGATGTCCCGAAGCAGTGACAAAGCATATTTGGCGTCAAAATTCTCTGTTCCGAGGTAATTAAGCAGGTTTTTTTTGAATATGTTGATTAATTCCTCACGGACGGCGTCGCTTCTCTCTTTTTCGACAAAAGTTCTTTCCTCTTTATTTTCGAAGACAAGTTTGTCGCCAAAAATTTTTTTTACATCCTGATAATCCTGTGAATTCTGGAAAAAAGACTCTTTTAAGTCGATATCGATTTTAAAGGCAACCTCAACTTTGACCGTATCCGCGGCAATAGGGCGCGATAAATCGTCAATAATCAACTTCAGTCCGTTGGGCAGAATTATTTCTTCGATCAATTTCATTAATATGCAATCTCCTCTGATCTTTACTTAAAGGCGCAGTCTCTTAACATTTTTAAGCTTGACCTGCAACGCCAATCCTTCTATAAGTTACCCCCATTTGGGTAATAACTCTATTTATTTTTATTATGAAGAGGCTGTTTCTATGAGTAATGTTAATGTGATCTTGCTTTTATCCTGTGCCGACCGCAAAGGAGATATATGAATAATAATTTAGTTGTCCTGTGCCAGCCTGATGAACGCAAGTCATGCGGCGCCTGCTGCGGTCTTTATAATTACGTGGATAGTTCCCGTGAATCGCTGGAGAAGAGATTGCGCGGCCGCACGAAACGTTTCCGCGAACTGGTGAAGGATCAGTCTGATCTAAAGCGCTACGCCGAGGCCACATTCGCCTGCGAAGATTTTACACCAAGGTACGAAGTTATATATTGCTGCGAATATCTCGGTTTTCTGGACGCGGCGGAAAAAAAAGTCGGCTGCCTGTTGCATCCGATGCAGAACTCCGGTGTAGATATGCGTTCCGTTTCTTTTTACGGACAGGAAACCTGCGCGGGGCATATCTGCCCGAGTCATCATTTCATTCCCCGCAATCAGTCGCAGATTCTGGTTAAGATTATTGATGACTGGTATCTTTTCGGTCTTTGTCTGACGGATATTGATCTGGTAGTTGAGTATTTCAAAATGCTGGCCGATAGGATAGGTGAGGAAATCAAGCCGGAAGTGTTTGACAATGAAATGTTGAAAAATATTGCCCTGGAGTTTTTTAACTGGAAAATAAACTGGCCTTTCCGCTCGGAAGATACCAACCGGCTGGGGAAATATTATTTTGACGGTTCGCAGTACATGATCAGTTACATTGACTATGAAAAATTAGGCCGGGAGATCTCGCCCCTGGATAAAATTTTTATGAGCCTTTCTTCGAACTTTACCGATGCACAGGAACTGGCCGTAGCGGAAAATCTGATTATGGACAATGTCCGCAAATTTATCTCTGCATATCGGGAGCTTGTTTGATTTCCTATTGACAGGCAACTCATATTTTGTCTAATGTAATCCGTAAATAATCTAATAAACTGAGAGAATTTATTTAATGGATAAAATGCACAAAGAAATCCTTTTTTCGCGGGATGAAATTCAAAGGAGGGTAGGGGAGATAGCCTCTCAAATTTCCACCGATTACAAGGGCCGTGAATTAATAGTTATAGGTGTTCTTAAGGGCGCCTTTATTTTTATGGCTGATTTAATCAGGGCGATGAGCATTCCCTGTAAGGTTGATTTTGTCCGGGTGGCAAGTTACGGTGCGGGACAGGAAAACGCAGGCAGGTCGGTCCTGACCAAAGACATCGAAACATCAATTAAAGGCCGGGATATTCTGATTGTGGAAGACATAGTTGATACGGGATTGACATTAACATACCTGGTTAATTGGCTGAAAGAACGAAATCCCGCCTCTCTTAAGGTATGCGCATTTCTGGATAAACGGAGAAGAAGAAAAGTATCCTTTGAAGCCGATTATGTTGGTTTTACAATAGATGATGGTTTTGTCGTTGGCTATGGACTTGATTTTAACGAGCAGGCAAGGTTTTTGCCGGAAGTTTATATAATCAAACAGCAATAAATTGAGGGAGAAGAATGATAATTCAATGCAGTCAGTGCCGGACTAAATATCGTTTTGCTGATGAGTTGATGGAAGGCGACGGTGTATGGATGCGGTGCAGCCGTTGTCAACACGTTTTCTTTCAGGAGAATCCACACATTGTCAAGCCCGGCATTGAGCCGGCAGTGAAGGAAGAGCAGCCTTTAGAGGAGAAAACAATGTCTCTGAGCAAAGCGCCTGTGTCCGGCGGCGATGAGGGCGCCGAGCTTTTCCTTGACGATGTTATGAGGGCAAAAATTGAAGCGGACAGGGAAGAAATGCCCGAAATAGAAAAGACTGTACATGAAGAAAACATTGAAGAAGAAAGTATGCCGGATATTGAGTCGGCGGCGGAAAGAGACAATCAAAAAGCAGTAAAATCATCCCGTAAAAAGATCTGGAAAATATTGGCGATAGCCATTTGGATCATTGCGGCAATCGTCGTTATTCCGGCAATTATCTATTACTTTGTTTTCCCGCAAATGGGAGACCGTCTGCTCAAGGTTGTCAATCAATATATTGATATTGGCGTTCGTGAGCCTGCGCGTCCTGAAATTGTTACAGGCCAGGTAAAGCTGCAGGATATAAGGCAACGGATTTTAAATAACTTTATTTTAGGACCAATCCGTGTTGTAGAAGGCACAGCCGTGAATCAGGCCGATTATCCTGTCTCCCGGATAATTATTAAAGGTGAAATTGTCGACGCCTATGCCGTAGTATTGGGGGAAAGGGCGGCCTATGCAGGGAATGTTCTAACTGATGAAGAATTAACGACATTGCCGGAAGAAGCAATCATCAGCAAACTTTCTCTCCCGGAAGGAGGCAATAATTCCAATGATAAAATTGCGCCGAATGGAATGATTCCTTTCATGATTGTGTTTGCCCGCGAACCGGCAGGTGTGATTAAAACGACAGTCAAGGTTGCGGGAGCGGAGCGCCTGCTGTCCAATTAACAAATTCTGATTAACTTTCCCATCGTTTGATAAATACAGAAGAAGGCGCTTTGGCCAACGCGCCTTCCTGGAAGAAAATACAGCGTGCTGCTAAGTTTCCGCAAATCCCTTAATGTGCTATCCCGGAAGCAGTGCCGCTTGTTATCAATGAAGCATTGTAAGTTCCAGCAGCTCCGCCTTCAAATTTGGTGGAACCGTTGAATCCGCCGGTTCCGTTTTGGATATTTGCCGTCCATCTGTTGCCTGACCACTGTTGTATCAAAAAGTTGGCTGAAAGTCCGCCGCCCGTCAGCGGTACGGTTGTTGTGCCCGGAACTACGGCGGGACAATTTCCTGTAACGCTGTTGGACGCCCATATCCGTGGTGCGGCTCCTGACGAATATGCATAGAAATTCACATTGTTGATGCTGATATTATTGGAACCGGCGGTCCCGGATAACGTTGCCGTTCCTACTTGTACGTAGGGGACATTCAGAGAGGCCAGCTTTGCTCTGCCTGCATCTGTTGAAGCCAGATCTATGAAGGCTGCAGTTTCAATTCTCGAGATGAGGCTCGTTGCATTCCAGGTAGTGGTCGAATCATAGGTTCCTTTAATAGTTCCGCCAAAAACGTAGGTTGACGCTGATGTCCAGTTCGCGCCGGCGCCGGCGATATTGCCTTGGAAATAACCGCCGGTGCCCGCGGTGTAGGTGGAGTCAAAGTTTTGTACATACACATATTCGATTCCTGCCGAGGCGGCCAGATTATAGCTGAAAGCCGCATTGCCTGTTGGAGTTCCACTGTAATTACCGGACACAATGGTTTTTCCGACGCCAAAAAACGAATTGGAAAAGCTTAACTCGTTTGTAGTTAAACTGGTCAATAGCAGGTTGGGGCCGCTGCTGATCAAATTGTTGACGGAAGCCCCCATTGTAAAGGTAGCAGGCGAAAGCGCTGCCAAGATATTTGGTGTTATTGCTGTACCTGCCGCCAGTTGAATACGGCTTAATGCACCCTCAGCCTCGAAACCCGACATATCAGTATAAACAGTGCCGGCAATATTGCCGCGCAGGATGCCAATATTGCCGGAAACGTCTGCGTAAAGCCCCTGAGCATCCGTGCTGAGTATTCCCGTACCTGACGGCGGCGCCGTAATCAAAGTATTCGTGTAGCCTTTATAAGCTCCGCCGCTGTCGTTTGTTAAGATTCCACCGCCTGCATAATTTTGACTTTCCCAACCTCCGGAAATAATATTGTAAACATTGGAAACAGAATATTTGCCGGCCATTGCCACCGGTACGGAGGTATTGGTCCAGAGACTATATATTGATCCCATAATGCCGCTTAACGGGGATGACAGTTCATTGGCGAAGGCCATCGGCTGCAACTGGAAAATACCGCTGCTGATGGATGTATAGTTATTCGAGTTGTCATAGTAGCCGAAATGATTCATGGCTAACTTGCCGTTATAAAGCGTGCTCAGATAAAGAAAATCACCGCTGAGGCTAACGTCCTTTGCTCCCGGATCTACTGCGCCGGACAGGTCTTTGCTGTAAAGAACTGCTTTTTTAATTGAATCGCAAATAATCACGCGATTATTGCTGAAACTGGTAAAGTTGCCGTCGTTGTAATAAGAGCCGTTGTAGCTGGAACTGCCCCAAACGCCGATTTTGCCGCCGCCGATATCAATGCCTCTGGCCTCACTTTCGCAGGTTGCACTGCTGCAGCTGAGATTGGCATATCCTCCGGCGGAGGGAATATAAATATTGCCGAACGCCGGTACACTGACATCGGCGAAAGTGCTCAGGCCGAGTGTTGTTGGGGTGAAGCCGGTTGCGGCTACCGGCGCATATTTGTAAGCCAGACCGGAGCCGGAAAAGGTGCTGGGGGCAAATGTTGCGGTAAGCGGTCCCAGCAGAAAGCCCGCCTGTCCGTCGCCATTTACATATATTGTGGAAACAAGCGCTCTGGCGCCGGTTTGGGATGCATTGGGCAATCCCATCATATAGCCGGAGATGCCGGAAATAGTCGATGAACCGTTTGTAATGCTGCCGTCAATCAGGCCTGCCCCCGGATAATCGGCGGTGCCATACATTCCTCCCGAGACAGTTAAGGAGAAGGTTGTACCGCCATCGGTCGTTGTTCCATTGATGGTGCCGCCGCCGTCGATTGTGTGATCAAAAGATGCAGCCGGAGTTATGTTCAGGCTAAGAGTATCAAAACTCTGAAGCGGCTGAACCGGTGGCGGTATTACCATCGCTGTCGTCAATGAAGAAGTAGTTGGTGAAGGAGGCGGTGTGTCACTGGTGCTGCCGGATGTGTCGGAACTGTTGGAACTTCCCGAATCACCCATGCTGTTCGAATCGCCGGCACTGCTTGATGTATCGGAGCCGCCGGAGCCGCCTGTTCCAGCGGAACTGTCAGAAGAACCCGAACCGCCTGTAGAACCGGAGTTGGCTGAATCATCACTTCCCGAATCACCCGGATCACCCGATGGCCTGGATATTTCCGTGGCATTTTTCATTTCGTCGAGTTGTTGATTGGAAATATTCCTCAGTTGCGCTCCCAGAGCAGGGCCGGGGACAAACATGCCTTGACCGGCGGTTATTGTTTTCACATCTTTAGAATTATTTTTGCTGTAACCGTAGCCGGTGCCTTCCTGAAATATTGATCCCGACGCCCCTGCCAGGTAGAAGTTAAAGAAATGAGTTCCCCGGACGCCGCAGACGGATGTCGGCGTGTGTACTTCATAGCGGCCGCCGGCAGAGCCGACGGTCTTAACTATATTTTGAATTTTTCCACGAAAAAGATTGAAGACACTGGAATTTTGTTTTTTACCGGACATATATTCCGTAATTCCCACCCGGCTGTTTTCAGCCATCCGTAATATATTGCCTTCGTTAAAGGTGATTTCAACTTTGGATTTACTTTTGGTGCGGATAAAATCGCCGACATTAACAGCTTCGCCCGGAAGAGCATTGCGGGCGGCTTTCCCTGCCACCGTTATGTCTACATTGCCCTGTATATTTGTAATCTTGCCTACGGGCGCCGTCTGAGCAGCCACAGGAATAAGGAATAATATGGCTGATAAAACTGCGGCCAAGAGATTTTTTTGTTTCGTCAATGCCCGTCTCCTCGCACGTTTTTTGGAGAAAAGTTTCTAATTTTATTATGGTTTGTTTTCGTCCGGGCCTGTCTAAAACTTAAATTCCAGGCCAATGTTGTATAAATTACGCGTATATTCATAGACGGGAATATTGGAGTCCGATTTAATATGAGTATATTGCAAAATACAGCTCCAGTTTTTTGTTATATCCCAATTTAATCCGGCGGAAGCGGTGTAGATGCGATCTTTTCTGCAACCTGATTTTACAGATCTGTCTACCTCCGAGTATGGTTGCGGATAAGAGTAATTTTGCACCGTATAACTGCCCGCTAACTGCAGGTACATGAAGCCTATTTTCTGGGCCAAATTATCGGATAACATTGGTAAAACCAGATTGGCTGCCCAACGGTTGGTAGTGTTGTCCCAATAACTGCCGTCAGCGTTTTCTTCGGCCACTTCGTAACGTAAATTAAGAAAGCCGTTATTCCGGTAAAACCACATCCAGCTCAAATATGCTCTGGGGCCGTCGGAGTCCCGTATGCTGTCATTGGATGTAATTACCTGGTTGAAATAGTTTTTCTTGTCGTAACCGGCAAAAACTTCAAGAATCTGACTTTCCGTCAGCATTATTTTAATTATTGGACCGCCTGTGTAATAATTTTCGTAGCGTTTATATCCGGCATTGCCGTCCGGTGAGACATCGGAATCCGTTCGGAGTAAGTAACCGGTATAACTGCCCAGTATGCTTATGGAATAGCGGCCGAAATTGTATCCGGGTATTACGGATAAAGTATTCACCAGGGAATCACGGGAATGAACGTAATTCTGGTTCAAAGTTGCCGAAGAGGTGTACATGGCGTTGAAAAGCCAGGAACTTTCCAGGCGGGGCACGTATTCGATTCGCAATGACGGTGAAAAGATTCCGGAACCGGGATCGCCGATTCCACCGGCTAGACTATCATACGGAGGTTTGGAAACGACGTTGGAGTCATAGCCGGCGGAAAGACCCAGGGTGACGCGCAAAGGTCTGGTATAGAAAAGACTGTTTTCAACTGCTTCTAGGTACTGACGGGCGTAACCGGCCAAATCGGATTTGGGATCATAGGAAGCTGTTGCCTTGAAACGTTCCTGAGCGTTTTTATATTTTCGGGCGTTCATGTAGCACAAACCAATCTGGTAATCGGCTGTCTGTGCCAAATTTTTATCCAGCAGTTTTGCTTTTTCAAATGCTTCAATAGCCGCCGTATATTTTCTTTCCTGTGCCAGAATCATTCCTTCCAAAAAGGCAATGTTGGCGGGGGCAATGTTTTGTTCCTGAGCGATCTTGATCCATTTTTTTGCCTCGGCTAATTTATTTGAATGATAAAGAATATCTACATATTCCACCAGGGCTTCTTTTACTGCCGGCTTCAGTTTTAATGACGCTTCCAAATTAACGGCAGCCTTATCGTAATTTATTGTCTGTTTATAGGCCATTCCCAGGAAAAAGGCAGCCATCGAAGATTGGGGGTCCTGCGCTCTGGCCTTTTCCAGAATTTCGATTGCTTCTTCATAATTTTCAGCCTGGTATTGCTTTATACCTTCTTCCAGGAAAGAATTGTTTGTCGGTAAAGGAGGATTGGTTTCCTGGCAGAGAGGGGCGGAAATAGGAAAGAAAAGAAAAAAGAAAGAAAAAAAGCAAAATGATATTATTTTCTTCACGAAGATACTCCAATTTAAAATAAATAATCAAAAATAACAAATTGATACAAGCTTGTTAGTAATATTCAAACATGATTTATAAATGTTTGGCAGGATTAAAAAATTGATTTTCCTAAGCAATGTTTATAGAAAAAAGCAAAATAGGTGCCATAATTTACAAGTTTTACCAGCCAGAGAACGTAACTCGTTATAAGAACTGGGAAAATTTTCAGTAGCGCATGTCTTTGGATTTGCCGTAAAAAAACCCGGTTATTAGGTTGGAATGGTTGATTCGGTTTAAAGCCGCTATTTGATAGCGATGTGATTTTGAATACTTATTCTGCTGATTACGCCCTCACGCAGGATTTGCGGAGGGTCGGTTGTGACGTCTATTATTGTGGAGCCCCTGCCGCCCGCCGTTTCACCCAGGTCAATGATAGCGTCAACTTTCTGTCCGATTTGGCGGGCAACTTCAATTGCGCTGGAACATTCGGGGGCGCCGGATAAATTGGCGCTGGTAGCCGTGAGAGGATGGCCGAGTTTTTGCGCTAACAACATTGCGCCTCTATGGCTGGAAATTCGTATGCCGATTTTACCGGTTTGCGCCGTCAGGAGAGACGATACTTTGACGGAAGCTTTAAAAACAATGGTCAGCGGGCCCGGCCAGAATGCCTTCATTAATATTACCGCTGCCGGGGGTACTCCATCGACAAGCGGGTGGAGATTTTCTTCTCTGTCAATGATAACGGAAATCGGATTGTGAAAATTTCTGCCTTTCAGATCGTAAATTTTCCGGATTGCTTTTTCGTTTGCGGCGTTCGCTCCCAAACCATAAAATGTTTCGGTAGGATAGGCGATGATGCCGCCTTTGGCTAAAATTTCGGCTGCGCGGGTTAAAACGCATTCTTCCGATAAGTTTGCCGCGACTTTCAGGATTTCCGGCATGAAATGTTTACCATGGTTTCTAATCTTAGACTGCCTCGTAAATGGGTCGCAGGCAAGGCGCGCAAATCCTGAGGAGTGAGTCGTACTTTTATGTACGTCGCAACGACGAGGGACGCAACGCAACGAAGCATCCGGGCCATTTACGAGGCAGTCAGGTTGTCCTGCTTCTTTTCCACGTCATCCGCCATTTTCTTAATATAGGCGGCAAGTTTTGTGCTGATCTTATTTTCTTCGAGAGCCAGAATGCGTACGGCATACAGGGCGGCGTTTTTTGCCCCCGCTTTGCCTATTGCCATCGTGGCCACCGGTATGCCGCCGGGCATTTGGACGGTGGAAAGCAGGGCATCGAGACCCTGCAGGGCGGTGGCGTCAATCGGTACGCCGATTACCGGCAGCTGTGTCTGGGCGGCGATAACACCGGCAAGATGTGCTGCGGCGCCGGCGCCGACGATAATTACCTTTACGCCGCGTTTTGCCGCCTCCTGGGCGAACCTGGTTGTACGCTCAGGGGTGCGGTGGGCAGAGGTTAAAAAAAGCTCATAGGGGATGTCGAATTCTTCCAGAATTTTCGTTGCTTCAGTCATAACCGGCAAATCGGAATCACTGCCCATGACCACGCTGACGACTGTATCTGTTTTGTTATTCATAGCTTCCCTCAATGTCAGATATTAAATAAGTGCGCCTAATAACTTATTGAAAGTTTAATTGCAAGCGGCAGTTTTGCGCACGGAAACTTTGTTTTTGCCTTGACATATCAATTCGGAATATCTTAAGTTTTAAACACATCAAAAAAAGGAGAATTTAATGAAGAATGAACTTACGGCTGTAATTGAGACCGACAAAGGAACAATCCGCTTACGGCTTTTTGCTGATCAAACACCGATTACCGTGGGTAATTTTGTTAATCTGGCTCGTCGCGGTTATTACAATAATTTGAAATTTCACCGGGTTATTTCCGATTTCATGATTCAGGGCGGCTGTCCCGAGGGCGATGGCCGCGGGGGACCGGGATACAGGTTCCAGGACGAGTTTGTGCCTGAGCTCCGCCACAATAAACCGGGCATTCTTTCCATGGCCAATGCCGGACCGCAAACCAACGGCAGCCAGTTTTTTATTACGCACGTAAAGACACCGTGGCTCGACGACCATCACACCGTCTTTGGCGAAGTTATAAGCGATGCCGACCAGGATGTTGTCAACCAGATAGTTCAGGGTGATAAAATTCGTTCCGTTCTGATTGAAGGTGATGCTTCCGAACTGATGGAAAACATCAAATCTATGGTGGATAAATGGAATGCCGTCCTTGATGTGAGATTCCCCGAGCTGCCAAAAGCACCAAGATAAGGAGATAAGTTAAAAATGAAAGCGAACTTGTACGAATATCTGGCCGGTAATGAGTATCCGGGTCGGGGCATTTGCATCGGAAAGACTCCAAGTGGAAACAAAACCATTATTGGTTATTTTATCATGGGACGCAGCGTCAACAGCCGTAACCGAGTGTTTGACCCTATCGACGGCGGCATCCGCACCATGGCGGCCGACCCTTCCAAAATGACGGACCCGCACTTGATTATTTATAACCCCGTACTGACTTACGAAAACACGACAATTGTGACCAACGGCGACCAGACCGACACTATCCGCGATTTTATGGCGCGCAACGATTTCCCGGGTTTTGGCTTTGAAGCCGCACTTATGACCCGTACCTTTGAGGATGACAGCCCCAACTGGACGCCCCGCATTTCCGGTGTTGTGGATATGGGCACCGGCGGCTATAAGCTCAGCATTCTGAAGAGCTGCAACGGCAATGAAAAGAGCGTGCAGCGTTTCACCTTCGATTATTCAGAGCCCGTAGCTGGTGAGGGACACTTTATCAGCACCTACAAGTGCAACGGGACGCCTATCCCCAGCTTTGCGGGTGAGCCTTTGCACGTTGCCATGGACGAGGAAGATCCCAATGAATTTGCCGGCAAACTGTGGGAAGCTTTGAACGAAGACAATAAGGTCAGCCTGTTTGTCCGCGCGATTGATTTGACAAATCAGGCCTACGAGGATGTCATCATTAATAAATACAAAACGGTGGAGGAATAATATAAATGAACGAAATAGCACTTAAATACGGCTGCAACCCCAACCAGAAGCCTGCCCGGATCTTCATGGCGGACGGCAGCAATCTGCCGGTTGTCGTGTTAAACGGCAAGCCTGGTTACATCAACTTTTTGGATGCGCTTAACAGCTGGCAGCTGGTGAAAGAGCTGAAAGAAAATACCGGCATGGTTGCCGCGGCCTCCTTTAAACATGTCTCCCCCGCCGGAGCCGCCTTGGGATTTTCCCTGGACGACGTTTTACGCAAAATGTATCACATCGACGCCGCCATGCAGTTATCTCCACTGGCCTGTGCCTACGCGCGCGCCCGCGGGGCGGATCGCATGAGCAGCTTCGGCGACTGGATTGCGCTCTCCGACGTATGCGACGTACCCACGGCAAAGATCATCAAGAACGAGGTTACCGACGGCATCATTGCTCCTGGCTATGAGCCGGAAGCGCTGGAGATTTTAAAATCCAAGAAAAACGGCAATTACAACGTGGTTTCCATCGATCCCAGCTACGTGCCGGCCTCTATAGAGCACAAACAGGTGTTCGGTATAACCTTCGAACAGGGCCGCAACAGCCTGAAAATCGACGGCGGCATGCTGGAAAACATTGTCACCGAAAACAAAACCATGACCGATGCGCAGAAACGCGATCTGGTGCTTGCCCTGGTTACGCTGAAGTACACGCAGTCCAACAGTGTGTGCTATGTGCAGGACGGCCAGGTTATCGGTGTGGGCGCCGGCCAGCAGAGCCGCATCCACTGCACCCGCCTCGCGGGCCAGAAGGCCGACAACTGGCAGCTGCGTCACATGCCCAAAGTCCTTAATCTGCCGTTCCGCGACGACGTTTCCAAACCCAACCGTGACAATGCCATCGATGTTTACATCGGCGACACCCCGGAGGATGTCATCGGCGAAGACGTATGGGCGGAAACCTTCACCAGCCGTCCCGAGCCTTTAACGGCGGCCGAGAAGAAGGAGTGGCTTAGCCGGATTACCGGCGTTTGTCTGGGCAGCGACGCATTCTTTCCCTTCGGCGACAACATTGAGCGTGCCCGCCGTAGCGGCGTGACAGCCATCGTCGAACCAGGCGGTTCCATCCGCGACCAGCAGGTTATCGATACCTGCAACAAATACGGCATTGCCATGGCCTTCTGCGGGTTGAGGTTGTTCCACCACTAACAGGATAATAGCCTGTTAGGCTGTAGATTGTTAAGAGATACAAAGACATTTTTTAATGACACATGAGCAGAAGATCGGAAGTGCAATAAAATTTCATCGGGGCTGAACTTATGCCCGATTATACAAGGAGCTTACATTATGGCAGGTGCAGAGGTATTTGACAGTGAAGAAATAAAGGCGATGGCGGATGTCATCGAAAGAAAAATGATTCATAGGTATGGTTCGCACGCGATGAGAAACGGACAGTATCGAGTGGATGAATTTGAGGACAAGGTGAAGGCCATTACCGGCGCAAAATTCGCACTCGGCGTTTCCAGCGGCACAGCGGCGCTAATCGTTGCGCTCAAGGGCATAGGCATTCAGTCTGGCGATGAAGTCATTACAACTCCGTTCACATTCATTGCAACAATAGAAGCCATTGTCGCCTGCGATGCGGTTCCGATCCTCGCGGATATTGACGAAACGCTGAGCCTTGACGCGGCTTCCGTCGAAAAACTTATTACGCCGAGAACGAAGGCAATTATGCCCGTGCACATGTTCGGGGTTGCAGCTGATATGGATAAGTTTATGGCGCTCAGTGAAAAATACAACATACCCATCATTGAAGACGCCTGCGAAGTGGTCGGTGGAACTTATAAAGGCCGTTACCTCGGCACGCTGAGCAAATGCGGTACATGGAGCTTTGATCCCAATAAAACCCTTACCGTCGGCGAAGGCGGCATCATTCTCACCGACGATGAAGCGGTTTACAGTAAAATGGAATACTACCATGACCACGGACATGTCCACAGTAAGCAGCACGACCGCGGGGCGGATGCAAAATCAGGTCTGGGCGTCAACTACCGGTTAAGCGAAATACAGGGGGCGCTGGGGCTTGTGGCGATGAATAAAATGCCGACAGCTCTGGGATTGCTGCGGGCAACGAAAAAGAAAATCCTTGACGCCGTGGCGGATACAGGCATTCGGCCGCGTCCCATGAACGATAGCGAAGGCGACACGGCAACCCATGTCATCTTCCTTCTGCCCACAGCCGAAGCCGCGAAAAAATTCCAGGCCGCCACTAAAGAAGCCGGCTCCCCTGCTGCGATCATCGCGGAAAACACATGGCATTATGCGAAACACTGGCAGGCGCTTGAAGATATGGGAAATAAAGATTACTTCGGCACGAAGACTCCTTCTTACGCGCCGCAAACCATGGTCAAAAGCGATGCTATCCTGAGCCGCGCCGTCATGTTCGGGCTCAACATTATTATGGATGATGCTTCCGTAAATAAAATTATCTCGGCGATAAAAGCGGGAGCAAAAGCTGTGCTTTAGTAAAAACAAACAATATAAACTTGAAAAACGGGCGAGTCCAAAAGACTCGCTCGAATTATGATTTCAATGTGTGAGGTTTTCAATGTTAACAGATAATATTCTCAATCTGATCGGCAATACACCGCTTATCCAGCTCAAAAATTCACGTATCTTCGCCAAAGCTGAATTCCTGAATCCCGGAGGGAGCATAAAAGACCGGGTCGCATTATCGATGCTGGAAGGAGCTGAGCGGGACGGGAAATTACATCCGGACACTATCATTGTGGAGCCGACCAGCGGGAACACCGGCATCGGCATAGCGCTTGTCGGACGCCTGAAAGGATACCGTGTCATCATCGTGATGCCCGAAAACATGAGTGATGAACGCAAAAAGCTCATCGGGGCGCTGGGCGCCGAATTGATTTTAACGCCGGCGGAAGAAAGCATCGGAGGAGCTGTGAAAAAAGTTGCTGAACTGGCGGCGGCGAATCCGAAAGTATTTGTGCCGCAGCAATTCGAAAATCCGGACAATCCACGTGTGCACTACGAAGAAACCGCGCGCGAATTATGGCGTCAGATGAATGGTGTAATCGATTGTTTCGTCGCGGGAGTCGGCAGCGGCGGCACCCTCCAGGGCGTGGGAAAGTTTCTCAAGGAGCATCGGCCCGATGTCCGCATCGTAGCCGTAGAACCCAAAAATGTTTCCGCGCTGCTTGGCCATGAACCGGGTTTGCACCAAATACAGGGTATAGGCGACGGTTTCATTCCCGCCGTGCTCGATGTCAAACTCGTCGACGAAGTTATCGAAGTTACCGACGAAGATGCCATCGAAACAACACGTGAACTGGGGAGAAGCATGGGACTGCTAGTCGGCATTTCATCCGGAGCAAATGTCTGGGCCGCACGGCAGCTGGAAAAGAAATATCCGGGCAATATTGCCACGGTGCTTCCCGACCGCGCCGAACGGTATTTCAGCACGTCGCTGTTGAAATCCGGCAAGACAGAGTAGCGGTATATAATGCCGGTAAAAATGTAAAATAAAAAACGGGCGAGTCCAAAAGACTCGCCCGAATAGTACGCATCAGATCAAATTGAAAATATATTTAGATGTTAATTTCTGCCGGTACAACACCTTTTCTTAATTCCTTCCATTTCCTGTAAGATAAAATTATTACACCTATGGAAAAAGTAATCAGTAATGCATCAACCACCGACAACATGATGTTATTCTTGGGAATGTATGTGTTAAAAAGTAGAGTCACAAGAGAATATAAAGTAGTCGCCATCATAAACAAAGCAGGCAGCACCGTGAACCAGGCATTCTTGTTTCTTTTTACCAGCCAAACGGAGACTGCGATTAACGCCAGTGCGGCCAGCAATTGATTGGCGGAGCCGAAGATAGGCCAGATCACCAGAAATGCATTATAGTAGGCAAGAACAAACATCAGAATTACGCAGAGCAGGGCGTTAAAAAGATAGGATTTCATTATCGCCGGGACTTTCTTGAAAATAACCTGCCACAGTTCTTCAAACAAGTATCTATTTAACCGAACTGCCGTATCCAGCGTTGTAACAACGAAACCTTCCACCAGCAGAATTCCAAAAATAGTGCCGTAAACCGGAGGTATTCCTAATCCCTTATCCAGCAAACCGCCTGCTCCGGCGGCAAAGGCCAGAATGGGATTTGATTTGGTTCCGGCGATTGTCGGGAATACGATGTTGCTGTAATCCGTAAAGGCAATACCGCATCCGACCGCAACCAGAACACCGATAGCCAGCAAGCCTTCCAACATCATTCCGCCGTACGCAATTTTTTTAATATCCGTCTCTTTGGATATCTGCTTCGAGGATGTGCCGCCGGCAACCAGACAATGAAAGCCGGAAATGGCTCCGCAGGCAACCGTGATGAATAAAAACGGCCAGAGCGCGCCTAACTTGTTCGTTCCGGCCGCAACATTAAACGCCGGTGCGGAAAAGGTAACCCCTTTAAAGCCGGCGACTATACCGGCTATAAAGAGTGCGGCAATGCCGGCATAAAGAAGGAATGAATTGGTAAAGTCACGCGGTTGCAGGATAATCCAAACAGGAATACCCGCCGCCAGCAGAGTATAGAAAGAAAGTATGATCATCCAGGCGGTTGTGTTTATCGCAATCGGGAAATTCATCCCAAAAATAATAGAACCGATACAGACCAGAATCGCCAATAGAGATGCAAGGTAAACATTGATTTCTTTTTTATAAACCAGGTAGCCGATAAGAGGCGCAAAGCAGGTTATGAAAATGACGGAAGCCGAGGCGATGCCACCGATCTGCGCTTTGGCAACCCCTTTTACCATAACGGTCTTCACTATAGTTTGGGAAGGAGCCAGCTTCAGAATATCCAGGGGCAAGAGAGACGTTAATGCTGTTGCCGTTAAACCCAGAAACGCCGACGTAACCAGCAAAAGCATAACGGTGGTGAAACTAATAAATAAAAAAAATCCTGTGTTTCCCAGAGTCGCTTTGGCTATTTCCGAAATGGACTTGCCTTTCTCCCGGACACTGGCGAAAAGCGCCGTCATGTCATGCACTGCGCCGATAAAAATGCTTCCCACAACACACCACAACCATACGGGCATAAATCCAAACAGCAGCGCCACGGTAGGGCCGATGATCGGGCCGCCACCGGCAATGCTGGCGAAATGATGACCGAATAAAACAATTGGCTTTGTCGGAACGTAATCACAATCATCCTTCATCGAACACGCCGGTGTTATATTCTTATCGCTTTCATCGAATATCCCGGCAATGTATTTCCCATAAATACGAAAACCTAAATAAAATATGACTGCTGCTATTATCAATAATACTGCGGCGTTCATGTCCCTCCCCCTCAAATCACCATATTCCGGGAAAAAACCCGGTTTTTGGTAAACCGTGGTTTAACCGGTCGAAACTATAGGGAGCGCACACGTGGATGTCAATCAAAAAATGCATGGGAAAAGACACAACAGAAATCAGGAGATAAAAAGATTATTTCCTTGACATTTCCTTGTTAATTTCGGAACAAAGCTTTGATTTTATTAAATAATTTTCCGTGGAGAGGGAAAATACGTATCCGAGCAAATCACATCTGAATTGTTGAAAGCTGCAGAACAAATGGTTAAGTCGGGTACCCTGGTTGAGATTCGCCACTATTTGGCAGCATAGAACAACAATGGAATACGAGAGGTGTGCAATTCTGTTAATGAGTAGAACCATTCTCATTAATTGCAACAAAGTCCTCTTACAACATTGTAGATTATTCCGACAGAATTTAACTCACATCAAGTTCCAAACTGCCTTTTTTCACAGCGCGGACTGACTGGATAAACTTTGGCCACTCCAGTGTCCAATCAATATAGGTGCACATATCATCCATCAACTGGTCAACGATCTTGCGAATTGGTTCACGAAGGTCTGTCAATGTGTCGATTGTCAGCTTACGCTCTTTCAAGAGGCCCCAGCCAAGCCAATTTTCCGCCTCATCTTGAGATTTTAGTCCTGACAGAACTTCCTTAATATTATCTTTGTCACCACCTACCCAAAGCTCGGCAAAAGATTGACCTTTATTACATTTTAGTGATGACCATAGTTCGATAACCTTGTTGATACGCTTAATGGCGATTTTTTCTAATTCTTTTTTTAATTCGCCCCGGTCCGATTTTTCAAAGATGCCCCGCTTCAAAGCTTTCTCGAGGGTAGCCACGAAGGGACTTTGAACTTTTGGTGCGGGAGGCTCGCCGCGGATCCAAGCATCTACCAGGATACCCCAAAACAGCGTAGGAATATATACACCCAGTGCATAAGGTCGGAGGTTCCCTTGGCCTGCCAGGATACGATCTTTGAACACTTCGGCGTCGGGATGCCGAGAAGGCTCGACATCTCCATTACGACTATGAATTATACTTCTTACTTTCGAGAAATGACCCAACGCGCGATGGAGTTCGTATTTCAAATGATCGTCGATCCACATCACGTTCTGCCGAAAATTACTGAAGGGCGGAAGGTCAAGAATTGCACCCTCACTGATTACCAGTCCCGCTCCTGAAACCACTGATAGACGCGGATTACTTCCCAAGCGTTGCAATCCCTTATCAGGATCATCTGGACTATCCAGACCGTAGTATTTTATCATCGTGTTGCAATCAAAAAGATTATTTTCATAATCGCTAAGAAGTTTCTCGGTAAGCTCTCCATCTTTTTTCTCTTTGTTGTTTGCGTTTTCGTTAAGAATTCTGATGGCGTTTTGATTCAGTATCAATGCCGGGAACATGCGGGTCGCGAAAGCAGTATTGAAATCATTGATGTCCCATTCGCAGATTGATTTGTCTTTTGGTTGTGTATATGAGCCAGATATCATGTAGGAGTGAATACGGTGATCAACTGATAACTCATTACAGTACTTAGTTATATCACGCGTAACCACATCCAATAATCTTTTGTCCAAGGTATTGTCGCTTAGAAGAGCATCCCAGTCCATGCGCAGCACCGGTATCCCGGAACCCAAATGCCGCACACGAATGATTGCCTCGGCTACCTTCGTCGTATCATATCGAACACCGGGATCATTCCCAACCAAGAAGTTTTTAAGTCGGGTTGCTTCCAACCCTGGCTTATTTCCGCGCAGGTTGTTGAGGATGGGATTTAGGGTTTTCGCCGTCACCAATCGTAATCGGTCTTTAAGGTCAGTTTTCAGTTTCTTTACCCTTTTCTCAATCTCGTCAATTCTATAGAATTCCTCGGCCATCTTAACTGGATCAAAGTCGGTGCCGATTGTGTTCAGCAACGAAAGCCAACCGACGTCGAGGAATACAACGAGCATTCCTGGGGCTTCTTGTGATTTAAGACATTCAGACAAGCGCGCTGCTTTTGAGTCAAGGAGATCCCAAGCTTTGTTATTGTAAGGTAGATGAGTAAACAGGATATACTTATACTGAAATTCAGACATGCTCTCTTCCTCTTAAATTGGAAAGAAATGCAATCTATTTATGGAGACTCTGGATCATAGTGTATTTTTAGGCTATCTTTTTTAATAAGGAATCACCTTCGCTTTTACATGTATGGGATGCGGCATTGTATGTCAAGAGAAACTTAATATATGACAAGCCGTAAATTGTTCGGTAAATACTTAAATTATAGCAAATTATTGTGACTTTCAGATTCTTGGTCCTTTTGGGACCCAATTAATAGGGAGTACCTCGATTTCTCCGCTTTCCAGTACGTCAACGGTTTTCTTAATCAGGTTTTTTTCTATCGTACCTCCAACGACTATACTTTCGCTAATAGTAACATTTCTTCGGACTTCGTGTCTGTCCACTATTTTTCGTTCAGTCGCAGGAATCGTGATTCCTTGGTCATTTGTAAACGAATACCTTTTCCAGAGAACCGAGTTTTTGATGCGTGCACCACGCTCAATTGTCCATCCATCTCCAATGATGGCATAAGGACCGATTTCGGCATCAGGCTCGACAACACAGTCATTACCTATAACTACCGGCGGTACTATCTTTACTTTTGAAAAATCAATCGCCACATTTGTCCCAAGGTATCCCCATGGAAATTTTTCATAAGGGATATCAATGGGTATTTCATCGTCGAGGATCGATTTGTTCACACTAAGATAGTCCGTCTTTCTACCTACATCGAACCATAATCCATCATATTCTAAACCCCATAAAACGCAATCCCTTGGAATAGATATGTAATCTATTTTACCAAGCATGGCGGGGAACACATGTTTACCAAAATCATAAAATGCCCCTTCTATTCCCATTTTGGCTTCTGTTCTCAGTGGATCGATAATTTTTAGCAGGTCTTTTTCTATTATATACACAGATGCATTATTAAGATTGCTGGGCGAATTAGGATCTTTTTCAAAAAAGTTGGCAATTCTTCCTGATTTTGAGATGAAGCCATGCAATGTCTCCGGCGCTTCGAGTAGCACGGTGCCGAATTCAGCTCTTCTCTTCAAAGGAACAGGAGTGAGAAGAATTGTTAAAGCGGCACCTTTTTTTCTATGAATCTCATACATCTCTTCCAACATTGCTGTACTAAAATCGGTGACAATGTCACCGCTTGGGACAATTACTGATGTCCCATTGAATTCAGCGTTAGTGGTAACCTCTTCAATGTGAGAGACTCTTTTGGCATTTTTCCCGAGGGTCTGTTTACATATTCCACCAAGTGTTCCAGACGGAATCTCTTCCTCGACATATTCAATGTTTACACCGAATCTTGCACCATCTCTGAAGTAGCTCTTGATCGTATCCTTAAGAACAGACAAGTTCATGGAGATTTGGGTAATACCAGCTTCTACAGACTTTCTTACCCATAATTCCACCATCGGTGTACTTCCACCAAGCGGAAACATGGGCTTGGGAATGTGGTGAACTGTAAGTGGATCCATCCTTGTACCTAAACCAGCTGCCAAAATGGCAACTTTAAGTTTCCCATTAACGCCTTTCTTATTAGTCCAACTCTTACTGAGATAATCCTCCAAATCTATAGGCATTTTCCCTTGAATCCTTCATTTCACTTTTCGATATTGGATTGTCATTATTTTCGCATTCGAATTTATTGGTTAATCTTGATTAAGAGGTTAGATAGCCGGGAATACTCTTCTCCGTCACCATTGTAATCGTCACTCCGGCTGGTACCATAGTCACCAGGAAAATTATGGAAGCGCTGATTGTACTCCTCTTCATTTTCCATGAATTGACTTTTAATTATTTTACGATAATTGGACAATGTCTCCAAAATAGCGGTTTCAATATCTAGTTGCTTAATATCGTTTCTTTTCTTCATAATTTTTTTCAATCGATCTTAATATTGATAATGACTTGTTTTCTTACTCGTGGAGAGGATAGGAGAATCGATTTTGTATGTCAAGACAATTTATAACAAAAATGCTCAATCGAGTGGCATACTTACCAATTTCAATATGAACGTGAAAAGAAGTGACTCTCCCTGACAAGGAAGCTAATCCACAATTCCAGTAAACAAAGAGAGCCAAGAGGTTCATCCTGCCAAAGTGCTGAACATAAAGCACAGAGAATTTCGCCTGACTGAATGACTTATTCCCAGAAATATTTGTTCCCTGTTTGCCCACAGGAAAGTGTAAGGCACTTTCCCTATTTTTATCGATTTGATTCGTGTAAAATCCTTCAATTTTTATATTATTATTGTCTCAACCTTCGCAGGAGCGAAATAATTGTAGCATGTTGTGCTGTAAGTGGGACCAAATAGTCAGAGATTGGAGCCAGGTCTTGATGCGTAGGTATATTACTGAAGCTACGCCGGTTCTGGATTACCCGGTCGCGAGACTGTGTCGTAATTGTCTTTGCACACAATCTTTGCATGCTCTTTGACAAAAGAATATTAGAAATTGGTTAAGAAATAAAAAAGCCGTATATTTCTTAAGGCAAAGACATTGTGTTTCAACCTAAATGGATTGTCGTATTGCCTTCATGTGATCAATTCTCTTTTGTATCAGTGCATTGGTGCCGATGTCTTCGCGGTAGGCGACAGGTCCTTTCACGGCTTTGACGCCTTCTTCGGCGATTTTGCGGGCTTCATCCAGCGTGTCGGCGATGCCGACGATGCCGATGGCGCGCGAAGAACTCAGATACAGGCCGTCTTCCTTCTTATCCACGGAAGAATAGTAAAGTCTTGCTTTTCCCACGTCACCCACTTCAATCTTTGCTTTGGATGACGCCGCGTCGGGATGATCGGCGGGGAGCCCATAGCCTTTGGGAACAACATATTTGCAGACGGTTGCTTTGGATTCAAATTCGATTTTCAACTTATCGAGTGTGCCGTTGATGATGTGTCGGCAGATGCTGACAAAATCAGTTTTCAAAAGCGGCAGGATGTTCATGGCTTCAGGGTCTCCGAAACGCGCGTTGTATTCCAGGAGCTTCGCGCCGTTTTTCGTGGCGATGAATCCGCCGTACATGACGCCTTTATAGGGGCTGCCGGTTTCTTTTAAAAGCGCCGCTGCGACCTGACGGGTAATCTCCAGGCCTTCTTCAATATCCGAAGGCTTCAGAAAGGGCATGGAGTGATCGGACAGGGAATAGGAGCCCATACCGCCCGTGTTGGGACCCTTGTCACCGTCAAAGCGCCGTTTGTGATCCTGGACCAGCGGCGTGCCGACAACGGTTTTACCGTCGCACAGACACTGCAGCGAAAACTCTTCGCCGTCAAACTTTTCCTCGACGATGACGGAGGAACTGTCTTGCAGAATCTGGGCGCATAAGTTCATCGCTTCTTCTTTTGTTGTGAAGTGATCACCCTGTACAAGAACGCCTTTGCCGCCGGTGAGTCCATCCGGTTTCAGCACAATGCCGTCGAGGAAATTCAAAAACGCCTCCACTCCTTCCATGGAGGTAAAGACTTTATACTGTGGATTGCCGGGAATATTATATTTATTGACCAGATCGCGGGTAAACGATTTGGATGTTTCCAGGCGCGCCAGACTTTTATTGGGGCCGACAGCGGGAATGCCGACTTGTGCCAGCGCATCCACGACGCCGTTATTCAGCGGATCTTCCGGACCGATAATGGCCAGTTCAATTTTATTTTCCCGGGCAAAAAGGGTAATTGCTGCCAGATCGGCGTAGCCGCCGATTTTTGTTTGTTCCGACAGTGATGCGATGCCAGGGTTGTTTGCTTTCATGTAAGAAAATAATAGCGGTTTTTCCGCCGAGCGCATAATAGCTTCCGCCATGGCATGCTCGCGGGCGCCGTTGCCGACTAGAAGTATGTTGGGCATTTTACAATCTCCAAAATTAGTTGTGCCGGAATGAATAACGGATATTTACTTTTAAGTCAATTAATAGAAGCCCACATCATTACAAAGTATTTGTCTTTTTTCCCGACATTCTGGTAAATTGCAACATGTAAAAAGAAATTGAGGATTATTGACGCTTTGGATTTGCCATTACAATTAATAATAATTTTTATACTGTTTTTATTCTCCGGTTTTTTCTCATCGACGGAAGCTGCTTTGTTTTCTCTGACAGATTTACATCTGCACAAGATGAAATTGGACCGTTATCCGTTTCTGAAATTAGTCCGCAGTCTGCTGGAAAACCGCCGCCGTCTTTTGATTACGATAGTTGTCGGCAATGAGGCCGTGAATATCGGCATTTCGATTTTAATGGCGTCTTTTTTCATTGGTCTTTTCGGGGCCAACGGTCAATGGATTGCCATTGTTGTATCGAGCGTGTTACTGCTTCTGGCCGGTGAGTCTATTCCCAAGACATTCGGGGTGGTTTACCCCATGCCGATATCCTCCGCCACATCCCCCGTCCTTACTGCTTTTTCCCGTCTGGCTTATCCCTTTGTTGTGGGGTTGGAAAAAATATCAGACTTCATTGTCAATCGATACACGCGCGGTAAATCCCGGAATGTCGAGCCGATAACGGAAGATGAGTTTAAAACGCTCATCGATGCAGGAAGCCGCGAAGGTGTTGTGGAGGAATCGCAAAAGGAGCTGATCAATAGAATTTTTGAATTGGGTGATGAACCGGTAACCGATATTATGGTGCCCCGGGTGGACATGTTTTGTCTTCCGGTGACCATGACGATGAAAGAAGTCGCCGCCAGGGTAGTCAAGGCGCGGCATGAAAGAGTACCAGTCTATGCCGGTGATCGCGACGACATCATCGGGATTCTTTATGTCCGTGACCTGATTTCCGCTTTGCAGGAAAATAAGATGGACAGCATAGAAAAACTGCTCAGAAGGCCGTATTTTGTTCCTGAAGAGAAAACCATCAACGGGCTTTTACATGACTTCCGGGAAAGCCACATGCAAATAGCCGTTATAGTTGATGAATATGGAGGCTTGTCCGGTTTGGTTACGTTGGAAGATATTTTGGAGCATTTGTTTGAAGAGGAACTTACAGAGTGCAGCGATTCCCAGAGCGGTTGCGAAAGGGTAGATGAAAATACCGTTGTTGTGCCCGGCAAACTGCCGTTGGACCAGTTCAATACTTTAATGCAGGCTCAGTTGCCGGAAGATGAATTCGACACGATTGGCGGGTTTGTCTTGCATTTATTCGGCAATCTGCCCTCGAAAGGTGAAGAGTATGAATACAACGGTTTTACATTTCATATAGAAAATGTAGGTAAGGCCAGGATATCGAAAATAAAGGTAAAACGAGCAGCGGAGCAAATTAGAAATATATGAGCATCTATTTAACGGTAGGGATCATTTTTGTCTGTCTCATTTTGGAGGCGCTTTATTCCGGCGGTGAAATAGCTTTAATTTCTTCTGATATCAACAAGATCAGATTTTTCGCCGGGCGTGGTTCCTTTTCTGCAAGGCAGGCCCTGAAGCTGATGGAGCAGCCGGAATGGTTTATTTCCACAACGATTATCGGCACCAACCTGGCTATCATCACCAGCTCTACTTTAGCCACAGGACTTTTTATTTCATTTTTCGGGCCGGTATACGGTGAGCAAATTTCGCTTATCATCCTGTTGCCGACCTTGTTTTTCATGATTATTTACCGCAGTATTTTTCAACATTATGCAGAAATAATGGCTGTAAAAATTGCATTTTTTATCCGGATATCCTCTATTATTTTTTATCCGGCAGCCTTTATTATTGCCCTGGTCTCCAAATGGACAGTTAGATTTTTAACCGGCCGTAAAGTCAGCAACCCTTCCTATATCACAAAGGAGGGGCTGAAATTTATTCTGGGAGCAAAAACGCAGGGCAGCGATATTCTGAAAACGGAAAGAGAGATGGTCAACAGAGTATTTGATTTTTCTGAAATTACGGCGGACGATATAATGATTCATTTGTCGGCAATGACGGCGCTGCCGATTACGACTAAAATTACCGATGCCGCCTGTATTATCGACAGTAAAAAATATTTACGGATACCGGTTTATCAGGATCAGATATTTAATATAGTCGGCATATTGCATTACTTTGATCTATTGAAAGCCTTGTACAAACAGAAAGATAAAAGTTCAACACCTGCGGAAGAGGAAACCATTGAATCATTTTTACAGACAGAGGTGCTTTTCGTGCCCCAGACAAAAAAGGCCAAGGATCTCCTGGTGGATATGCAAAAGTGTCATGAACACATGGCCGTCGTTGTCGATGAATACGGCGGGGCAGTTGGTATTGTAACTATTGAAGATATCGGAGAGGAAATTATCGGCAACATCGATGATGAATACACTGCCGGTGAAAAATTATACAATAAAATGGCGCCGAACAGATATCTGGTCAAGGGACGCATGGAAATAGATGATCTGGATCGACTTTTGTCGACGAAATTACCCAAAGGCAATTATGAAACTCTGGGCGGCTTCCTGATGAACAGATTAGGAAGAGTTCCTCAAAGAAAAGAAAAGATCGATTATGGCGGAATGAAATTTATCATTGAAAACGCCGATCAAAAAAACATCAAGGAAGTGCTGGTGATTCTCCCCGATCAGATGGATTTGGAATCAAAGAAAAAACAGGAAAGGTAATTAAGAAAAAATGACGGACAATAAATTTTGTGCATTGATTTTAGCTGCGGGCAAAGGCACCCGCATGAAATCGGATTTAGCTAAAGTGCTTCATATCCTGGAAGGAAAACCCCTGCTCGATTATTCCCTTGCCGCTGCTAAGCTCGCCGGGGCGGAAAAAATTGTGGTGATTGTAGGCCATCAGGCCGAAGTGGTTAAAAAGGAATTTGCCGGCTCAGGAGCTGTTTTCGTGGAGCAAAACCCGCAATTGGGTACAGGTCACGCGGTCTTGCAGGCCAAAGATGTACTGGCGGATTACTCCGGTTTGACTGTTATTCTTTGCGGTGATGTGCCCCTGCTCAAGCCGGCCACTATTTCGGGATTGATTGAAAATCATCGGGCATCCGGAGCGCCGGTTACCGTACTGACAACATGTCCGGCTGATCCCCGGGGTTATGGACGGATTGTAAAAGATGCTCATGGAAATGTTTCCAAAATTGTTGAGGAACGGGACGCCACTGCTGCGGAAAAAAGCATCGACGAGATAAATACCGGAATTTATTGTGTAGATACACCTTTTCTGTTTGCCGCCTTAGGGAAAATAACCAACGATAACAGTCAGCAGGAATACTATTTGACGGATATTGTCGAAATTGCCTGCCGTGAGGGATTTACAGTTCGATCACACATTGCCCCGGACTATGTCGAAGTAATGGGCATTAATACACCGGAAGAATTGGCCAGAGCGGGTCGGCATCTGCAAGATAATCGAAAGAATCCGGTTTTTCTGTGATTAGCATAATTCGTTCATTATCGGGCAAAGCACTTTTGGCGCCGCTCGCAGGTATTACCAACTTGCCTTTTCGTTTGATTACCCGATCTTTCGGTTGTGCGCTGGCCTACACGGAAATGGTCAGTGCCAACGGTCTTACCCGGAATACGGAAAAAACCTTTGAATACCTGCAATCCTGTGCTGAAGATAAGCCTCTGAGCATACAGATTTTCGGCGCCGATTCGCAATTAATGGCCCGGGCGGCATGCATTGCAGTTGAACATGGCGCCGATTTAATTGACATCAACATGGGATGCCCGGTGAAAAAAGTTGTTAAAACCGGAGCCGGAGCCATGCTGATGAAAGATCCCGGAGCTGTTGCCCGGATTGTTGCCGCTGTTAAAAAAGCCGTTCCAATCCCTGTCACCGTGAAAATTCGGTCCGGCTGGAATCGCAGCTCAATAAATGCCGTCGAGATTGCCCGAATTGCCGAAGATTCGGGAGCTGATGCCGTGGCTGTTCATGGAAGGACTGCCGATCAGGGATACGGCGGGACGGCTGACTGGAAAATTATCGAGGCAGTCAAGGAAGCCTTGCATATTCCGGTAATCGGCAACGGCGATATCTGGCAGCCGCAGGATGCGATCAGAATGATGACGCGGACATCCTGTGACGCCGTAATGGTGGGCAGAGGTGTGTTGGGCAATCCCTGGATATTTATGGGGATAAATCAATTGCTGGACGGAAAGCCGGAGGGCTGGATGCCCAGCTTGATGCAAAGGTATGAAATAATCAAGAAACACTGGTCAATGGAAGCTGAATTATGCGGCTCCCAGGCTGCGGCGAGAAATTTTCGCAAGCACTTGTTGTGGTACACAAAAGGATTGGAAGGATCCAGCCGGTTTCGTAATCTTGTTTCCGCCCTGCCGGATCGGGAAAGTATGCTGGTTGAACTTGATAAATATTTTCAATCACTGGCAAATGTTAATCTTTAAATAATAACTTGACTTTGAACGGATAAATTGGCATAAATAAAAAGGATTTTATATTTTTTAACAGTTTTTTTTCTAGTTTTATTATGTACTTATTACATACTAATAGGAAGGACAAAAAATAAAGTGGAAATAGGTAAATTTAACGAACTGGAAGATAAAATAAAAGGAATAATCAGCGAAAAAATATTTTTGAAAAAACAGATACAAACACTGGAGGAAGTGCTTAAAAATAAAGATGCGGAGATAGAAGGTTTAAATAATAAACTAAAGGCATTAGACGGGGAAAGGGAAAACGTACGTGCTAGGGTGGATTCGTTACTTGAATTACTTGCGGATATAGAGTTGGCAAAATAAGCTTCCAAGGTATGGGTTTTGAAAAAGAGTTATAAAATTAATATCTTGGGTCAAGAGCTTTCGGTTTTAAGTGATGCAGATGATGAACATGTGTTAAATGTTATCCAGTTAATCAATGAAAAAACAGAAGAGGTATTAAAGTCTGCAAATAATCTCAAAACCTTAGATGTTGCTATTCTGACAGCTTTAAATGTTGCAGAAGAATTGGTAAAATTAAAAAGAGTAAATAAGGAACTGTGTGATCAATTGGAAAGCAGGTCCGAAAAATTGATTAAACTAATTGAAAACGCAAGTTAATTATTAGGTTGTGTACCCCTGCGATGTGCGTGATTAACATTTGTTTCTGAGCCAACATTTTGAACTTGGGGTCTAATCTTGTTTGTGGTGTGCAGGTCAGCCTTTTCCCGCCAGTCGGGGGGGGCAGAAAGCCTAAAGCAATACAATACCGGACGCCCACTTTGTAAAAAGGTTCAAAAAAACTATTAACACGGCATAGGCGGGGGTTTTTATGCCCTGAGCCTTAATTATCGACCTTGATCCTGCCTTTAGAAAAAACCAGGTTGCATTCATTTTGATGCCTTTGTTGGTATACTTGCATGTTTTTTTTCAACATGTTAATATTATTAGTGTAATAGTTCTGCAATGATTCTTTGTCGTCGCTCTGGTGTCTGTGTGAATCGAGCCCGGAGATTAGAATATGCAGCAATGAATCCTTTGGTCAAAAGTTTTTTTGCTTCAACCAAAAGGTTTAAATATAGCGCTGTTGGGGGAAATTGCTTAAAGAGATTTGGGTCTTATAGGTAAATATGACGGAAAAATTTCCCAGAAGCAATTGTTTCCAGCGGGGCACGGGGAGGTATGTTAAATGTTGAATGGAAGTTTATTAATCCTGGTTATAGTAGGTGCAATTGCAGCGGGTATCTTCGGCGGTTTCATCTTAAAGCAGATGTCTTCTGCTAAAAAAATCAAATCATCGGAGAGTTTGTCGGCAAGAATTATTGAAGAAGCAAAGAAAGAATCGGAGACAATCAAAAAGGAGGCGATTCTTCAGGCCAAGGAAAACCTTCTGAAAATGAAGGGCGATTTCGACCGTGAAACCAAGGATAGAAGAAATGAACTGGATGGATTAGAAAGAAAAATTCGGTCCAAAGAGGAGAACCTGGACAAGCGGATTGATCTGCTGGAGCAAAAAGAAGTAAACATTGAAAGTCGGGAAAAGGCTATATTGTCCAGAGAGGCGGCAATCGAGGAAAAACACCGCAAGCTGGATACGTTAATGGTAGAACAAAAAGAGAAGCTGGAAAATATTGCCGGAATGTCTTCCGAAGAAGCCAAAGCATTGTTAATCCAGTCTATCGAGTCTGATGCTAAACGCGATGCGGCGGTCACCGTCCGTAAAATTGAAGAAGAAGCCAAGCTGACGGGAGATCGAAAAGCACGGGAAATTATTGCTTATTCTATTCAGCGGTACGCCGGCGACTATGTGGCCGAGCATACTGTTTCCGTCGTTAATCTGCCCAGTGAAGAAATGAAAGGACGCATAATAGGACGGGAAGGCAGAAATATCCGTGCTATTGAGGCGGCAACCGGCATCGATTTAATTGTCGATGACACTCCGGAAGCGGTTGTTCTTTCCAGCTTTGATCCGGTAAGGAGAGAAATAGCCAGAATATCGCTGGAAAGATTAATTCAGGACGGCCGGATTCACCCGGGGCGCATCGAAGAAATTGTCAAAAAAGTTCGTTTGGAAGTGGAACAGATCATCAGGGAAACCGGTGAAAAAGCATCTTTTGATGTCGGCGTCCATGATATTCATCCGGAAATAATCAATTTGCTGGGGAGTTTGAAATACCGTACAAGCTACTCTCAAAATGTGCTGCAGCATTCCATCGATGTCGCTTATCTTACAGGCTTAATGGCGTCCGAATTGAAGATGAATGTTAAGGAAGCCAAACGGGCCGGGTTGTTGCATGACATCGGTAAAGCGATTGACCATAAAATAGAAGGACCGCATGCCGTAATCGGTGCGGACTTCGCCAAACGTTTTGGGGAACACCCGCGAATTATCCAGGCCATAGCCACCCATCATGATGACGGCCGGAACAATACATTGCTGGGAGTTCTGGTGCAGGCGGCGGATACACTGTCCGCGGCAAGGCCAGGCGCCCGCCGTGAAATGCTGGAAACATATGTCAAGCGCTTGGAAGAACTGGAAAAAATCGCCCATTCCTTCAGCGGCGTTGATAAGTGTTATGCTATCCAGGCCGGTCGTGAAATCCGTATACTGGTGGAAAATGAAAAAATATCGGATAACGATACGGTAATGTTATGCAATGATATTATTAAGAAAATTGAAAGTGAACTGAGCTATCCGGGGCAGATTAAGGTTACTGTAATTCGAGAAACACGCGTTTCCAATTTCGCCAAGTAAGCACGGATAGAAAATAAGCAAAAACATGAAAATTCTTTTTATCGGCGATATCGTGGGTAAACCCGGCAGGCGGGCAGTAAGAGAGCTTCTTCCTAAATTGGTTGGTGATCGTCAGATTGACCTGGTCATTGCCAACTGTGAAAATGCCGCCGCCGGATTCGGTGTAACCAGAGATATTGTAGAAGAGCTTTATGACAGCCAGATTGACATCCTTACTTCCGGAAACCATATCTGGGATAAGAAAGAAGTGATGGAGTTCATTAGAGATTACGAGACTCTGTTGCGTCCGGCCAATTATCCGCCGACAATCCCGGGATCAGGCGCTGTGATTATGCCTACGGCGTCCGGTGAATATGTCGGCGTCCTCAATCTGGCCGGTAGAGTTTTTATGCAGCCGCTTGATTGTCCCTTCGCAACGGCGAAAAACGAGTTGGCCGTGCTGCAGAAAAAAACAAAAGTCATTATCGTGGATATTCATGCCGAAGCGACTTCCGAAAAAAAGGCGCTGGGCTGGTATCTTGATGGCGAAGTGAGCGCCGTTCTGGGAACCCATACCCACGTGCAGACGGCGGACGAAGAAATTTTACCCAAGGGAACCGCCTATTTAAGTGACGTCGGGATGACGGGGCCTTTTGATTCCGTTATAGGTGTGAAGAAGGATATTGTAATTAAAAAGTTTTTGACAGGTGTGCCTAACAGGTTTGAGACGGCTAAAGGTGATGTTCGCCTGCAGGCGGTTTTATTAGATATCGATTCGACAACCGGGAAGGCAAATTCTATCGAGCGGATTAGCGTCAAACTAAAAGAAAAAGTGGAGGCAGGCGAGGGATGAAAAGCGCTTATGATGTATTAAAGGAAAGAGGCTTTGTCGAGCAGGTGACCGATGAAGCTTTAATTCGGGAGCTTTTCGACGCCGGACCTGTTACCTGTTACATCGGCTTTGATCCTACGGCTACCAGTCTGCACATCGGCAGCTTGGTACCCATTATGTCGCTGGCGCATATGCAGAGAAACGGCAACAAACCGATTTCTCTGGTAGGCGGCGGTACCGGTTTAATCGGCGATCCCAGCGGCAAAACGGAGATGCGCCAGATTCTTACCCGGGAGCAGATAGACTACAACGCTTCCTGCCTGGGAAAACAACTTTCCCAGTACCTTGATTTTTCTGATGAAAAAGCATTGCTGCTCAATAATGCCGACTGGCTGACCAAGATCAATTACATTGAATTTTTACGCGACATTGGCCGGCATTTCAGCGTTAACCGGATGCTGGCGGCGGAAAGTTACAGAATAAGGATGGAAAAAGGTCTCAACTTCATCGAATTCAATTATATGCTCCTGCAGGCCTATGACTTTCTGTATTTATTCCAGAATCACAGCTGTGCGCTGCAAATGGGCGGCAATGATCAATGGGGCAATATGCTGGCGGGAACCGAACTAATCAGAAAAATGACGGGCAAAGATTCTCACGCCATCACATTCCCTTTGATCACCACTTCACTAGGTCAGAAAATGGGAAAAACGGAAAAGGGCACAATCTGGCTCGATAAAACGCTGACTTCGCCTTATGAATATTATCAGTACTGGGTAAACAGCGACGATGCCGATCTGGAAAGATTCTTGAAATTATTTACCTTTCTGCCACTCGAAGAAATCAGCATTGTGAAAAATTTGACGGATGCCCGGCTGAACATGGCCAAAGCTGTTTTGGCTTTTGAAGCAACAAAGGTTACGCACGGAGCAGCCGGGGCGGAAGCGGCCTGGCGGGCTTCCATGGAAGCCTTCCATTCGCGTCCCGTAGAGGCGGATATGTTCCCCTCCAGCACTATTCCGCGCACTGCTCCGGCAACCGATACCTCCGCCATTCCCCGCTATGCAGTTTCCCGCCGGGATCTGGAAGCGGGTATATCCATTCTCTCCAGTTGTGCTAAATCAGGATTGACGCAGTCTTCATCCGAAGCCCGGCGTCTTATCGAGCAGGGCGGAATCTACATCAACGATCGTCAGGTTAAATCAATTGATGAAAAACTGACTGCCGCCGATTTTGCAAGCGACAATGAACTGCGGCTTAGAAAAGGCAAGAAGAAATACCTGATTGTCGAAATAATAAATTAAACCATGAGTCGCGATTATAAGTTGCAAAAGATATAGGAAATTGTTAGGGAATGCGTAGAGGTGACTGTTTGCGTATTCTTGGTTTGGATTACGGTGAAAAAAGAATTGGCGTTGCCGTTTGTGATGAGTTGGGGATTACTGCTCATGGTCTGCCGACGATCATCAGGAAGACGAAAAGACATGATTTGGAAGTTTTCGCCAATCTTATAAAAGATTATAATATCGAGAAAATTGTAATCGGTTATCCTGTGCGCATTGACGGTTCCGAGGGTATTCAATGTGATAAGGTCAACCGGTTTGCCGCTCTACTGGATAAAACATTTTCCCTGCCCTTAATTAAATGGCCGGAGACGCTTTCTACAAAAGAAGCCGAAGAAATATTGATTAACTTCGGTGTTTCCTGGAGAAAGAGAAAGAAAGAAGTTGATAAATTAGCCGCCTGCATTATTCTTCAGAGCTACCTGGATTCATCCGGCAAGGAAACCATTAATTAATTAATCAGATAAAATTATTAATGATATGAAGATGAAATCACCTAAAAATGCATACCACCCGGTTTTATTGTTAGCTGCTGGTATTATTGCATATTTAGCGTTATTGATTAATTATTCCCTGACCCCCATCGACAAGAAAAATACTCCGGTGACTGTTGACATCCCTACCGGTTCCAGCTTCCTGAAAATCACTAAAATTCTGGAAGATGCAGGGATGGTCAAGAGCCGGATGTTATTTTATGGTCTGGTGAGCACCCGGCAGGCGTTGAAATCCATTCGCGCCGGAGAGTATGAATTTCACACTTCCATGACGCCTTGGGCTGTTGTCGATAAACTGCTCCGGGGTGAAATCAGATCATATCGTGCGACTATTCCCGAAGACTTGTCTGTTAAAGAAATTGTTGCGCGGCTTAAGGAATATAAATTAATTGACGAGAAACATTTTTTTGAATTGGCGGAAGATAAAGAATTTCTGCGGTCCGTCGGCATTAATGCCTCTTCCGTTGAAGGTTACCTTTTCCCGGAAACATATTACTTTGACCGCTCAATGAGCACGCGCCAGATTATGCGCATTATGGTCAATCAATTTTGGAAAAAAGTTACCCCGGCGATGCTGGATAGGGCAGACAAACTTGGTCTTAGCGTTCACGAATATGTTACCCTGGCCTCAATCATCGGCAAGGAATCGGGCAATGATGCTGAGAAACCGCTGATTTCAGCAGTATTCCATAACAGACTGAAAAGAAGAATGCGTCTGCAAAGTGATCCGACTGCCGTCTATGATCTGGAAAACTTCAACGGCGCCGTCAAGCGCAGTCATCTGAAGCGCAATTCGCCTTATAATACTTACATTATCAGCGGCTTGCCACCGGGGCCGATTGGCAATCCCGGGCTTGATTCCCTGAAAGCCGCTCTTTATCCGGCGGGAATTAATTATCTCTATTTTGTTTCTCAGGGCGATGGATCGCACTTCTTTTCTTCCTCTCTGAAAATGCACAATCAGGCCAGTACCCGTTACTGGGAAAACAAAAGTAAAAAATAGCGCCTCTATCTATTTCTATATTGCTGTAATTACAGTATAAATTTCCCTGACTAATCGATTTGTTCTTCTTGGGTCTTTAAATCAAAGATGTTTTGCAGGCAATTTTATGCCGAAGATTTTACTCTCTCTGTATTTCACTGAATTTCTTAGTAATTTTAAGTCAATAAACCCGGAAAAAGTTATAAATTTTTCCTTGACAAAGCTATTGACCACCTTTATAGTCGACCATGTGGAGTGAAGTGGATGATCGTGGAGGGCAGTGGTGTCAAATTTTCGCGGCCAGTACCATCACAGCATTGATGAAAAAGGGAGAATAATCTTTCCAGCCAAATTCCGGGAGGTTTTTGCCGAGAAGTACGACAACCGGATGGTTATTACCAACTGGGACGGATATTTGATTGTATTCCCTTTTGCCGAATGGCGGCTTATTGAAGAACAAGTATCACAAAAGCATGTTTTAGACAAAAGATTTCGTGATTTCCAGCGATTCTTCATGTCCGGGGCTGTCGACTGCAATCTGGACGGGCAGGGACGTGTGCTCATCCCGCCGACTTTGCGTGAATATGCAAAGTTGGAAAAAGATATAGTTCTGGCCGGAATGCTGAAAAATATTGAAATTTGGCCTAAAGACCGTTTTGAAGAGAAAATGAAACTCTCCAGTGTCGAAATCGATAAAGATAATGAAATCGCCAATGAACTGGGAATTTAATGGATGTGTGCCGACTTTTATCATAAGCCGGTAATGCTGGAAGAAATTCTGAAGTGGTTGTGTGTTAAGAAAAATGGAATTTATGTGGACGGCACTGTAGGAGGCGCCGGCCATGCCTATGCAATACTCAAAGCGACCGATGGTTTTTTAGTCGGTATTGACTGTGACAACGATGCCCTGCTGGCGGCGGAGAAGCGGTTGGCAGAATTCGGTGCTCGTAAGGTTCTGGTAAAAGCTAATTTTGCCGAGCTTGGCTCGGTGCTGAATAATTTGCAGATAAAAAAGGTTGACGGCGTTCTCCTGGACCTGGGCGTTTCATCACATCAACTGGATCAAGCCGAAAGAGGATTTAGTTTTAATCAACCGGCGCCGCTCGACATGAGGATGGATCGCAGTTTAAAGCTTAGTGCTTACGATATTGTCAACAGCTTTGCCCGGGAAGACTTAGAGAAAATTATTCGTGATTTTGGGGAAGAAAAGATGGCCGGTAGGATTGCAAGGGCAATATCGCAGAAAAGACGGTTGTTTCCGCTTTCGACGACTGTGGAGTTGGCCGGTGTCATCGCTTCTGCCATTCCGGCTAAATTGCGCCGGCAAAAAATTCATCCCGCCACCAGAACGTTTCAGGCAATTCGAATTGCCGTAAATAGTGAACTCGACAGTATTAAGCCGGCAATTGATTCCGCTGTAAGTGTATTAAACCATGGCGGTCGTCTTTGTATCATTTCATTTCATTCACTGGAAGACAGGATTGTTAAAAATGAATTTCGAGCCCTCACGGGGGTCTGCATCTGTCCAAAGGATATACCGATTTGTGTTTGCCGTCGAGAAGCACAACTTAAAGTTCTGACGAAAAAGGCCGTGACCCCTACGGCAGCCGAAATAGAAGAAAATCCACGCTCCCGCAGTGCTAAACTGCGTGTGGCCGAGAGGGTTTAAATGGAACAGGCAGCTAATCTTGAAGCTATACCGCATGTTCAGGAGAAGATGAGGATATCTTCCGGGATTAAATATCCAACTTTTATCGTAATGGCCATAGTTTTGATGTTTGTCGCCCTGATCTATGTTGGTTCGCACATTCATTTGAGGGAGTTGGAATATGAATATGCCGCGCAGTTGAATGCTCAACAACAAATGCTGGAAGAGCAAAAAAAACTGAAGCTGGAGTATGCGATGCTCAAGTCACCGCAACGAATAGAGGGCATAGCAAGAGACAGATTACAAATGTCCTATCCTGAACAAGATCAAATAATTGTTTTGAAAAATTCGGGAGAATGATATGACGGGCGAAACGAAAAACTGGCTCAAATTCCGGATAGTAAGTATCCTGTTGTTTTTCCTGGTATTATTTATTGCATTACTTTCCCGCGCCTTTCAATTGCAGATATTGTCCGGACAAAAACTTAAATCTCTGGCCCAAAGACAGCAAACTACCACGTTGCAGGTTCAGCCGGAAAGAGGAGTGATCTACGACCGCAACGGTGAAAAACTGGCGGCATCGGTCATGGCGGATTCCGTGTGTGCCGATCCGTCGAAAATTGCCGATCCCGTACGGACAGCCCGACAAATATCGAATATTCTTCATATGGATAAAAATGCAGTCTTAGCAAAAATATCGGAGCCGAAAAACTTTTGCTGGCTGGCCAGAAGAATCTCTCCGGCGCAGGCGGCCGCAGTGGATAATGTGAATATTGAGGGGATTTTTTTAGTTAAAGAGCCCAAGCGTTTCTATCCGAACGGCGAATTGGCGGCGCATATGCTTGGTTTTGTCGGCCTCGATTCCACCGGCTTGGAGGGGCTGGAAAAAAAGTATAACGAAATTCTCAAGGGCAAGCCGGAAAAGTTGGCCTGGGCGCGTGACGCCAAAGGGAAAAAATTGTTTTTGCGGGTTGAAAAGAGTGAAATAAGAAAGGATGAAAACCTTAATCTCGTTTTGACAATTGACAGCCGTATTCAATACCTGGCGGAAACTCATTTGAAAGAAGCTGTACTGAGCAAAGGAGCAAAAGGCGGGCTGGCTATAGTCATGGATCCTAAAACAGGCGAGATTCTGGCGTTGGCCAATGAGGGAAGATTCAATCCGAATAACATTGATGGATTGGTTCCCGAAAAATGGCGCAACCGTGCCATTACCGATTGTTTTGATCCGGGCTCCACCTTTAAGCCATTCCTGGTGGCTGCCGCATTGGAAGCAAAAGCCGTTAAAGCAACAGACCGATTTTTTTGTGAAAACGGATCTTATCGCATAGCTAACCGGACAATTCACGAAGCTAATCATGGACATCACGGGGTGCTGGCAGTTCCGGAAATATTAAAATACTCCAGCAATATCGGTTCGGTAAAGATTTCCCAGCGGCTGGGAAAGGAAAAGTTCCATGACTACATTGAGCGATTCGGTTTTGGAGCCAAAACGGGAATAGATCTGCCGGGCGAATCGACGGGATTACTGAGGCCTGTGCAAAAATGGACGAATGTTGATGCGGCGACAATTGCATTTGGTCAGGGAATCTCGGTCACTGCGATTCAGCTGATCTCCGCCATGTCGGCCATTGCCAATAACGGAGTTTTAATGAAACCTTACATTGTGCGGGGAGTCACCGATAAAAATGATCGTCTGATCAGGGCATATACACCGACGGCTGTACGGACGGTTGTTTCCCCCGGCGTTGCCAAACGGGTAACCGCCATGCTGACGGATGTTGTCGGCGCCACCGACGGTACGGGTAAAAATGCACGCATAGTCAATGTCGCCGTAGCCGGTAAAACGGGAACCGCCCAGAAATTTGATTTTTCCCGGGGTGTTTATTCTTCAGAAAGAGTCCGGACATCCTTTATTGGATTTTTCCCGGCTGATAATCCCCAGGTAACCATTTTAGTAATTCTGGATGAACCGCAGCGGGATAAGTGGGGTGGTGTGGCTTCGGCTCCGGTCTTTAAGAACATCGGAGAGCAGATTCTGAATTGCTTTAAAACTAATATCCGGGAAACCCCGGTCTTTGACCAGGAAAAAACAAATAAGGTACAACTGGTTTCCGCTCAGCGGACTTTGGCCCCGACTAACATTGCTCCGGATGACGAATCATTAATGCCCGATTTTTCCAATATGACAATCAGAGAAGTAATGAAGAAAGCCCGGGAACGATCAATAGAAGTGAAAATATCCGGCAACGGCTGGGCGAAAAGCCAGTATCCGCTGGCCGGCACACAACTGGGTGAAGAGCGTATCTGCAGCGTTACATTCGCATTGAACAACTGAGGTGGCCATGAAACTGGAGCAACTGCTCACAGGGATAGATGATATTGTCAATTTTTCCGGAAATTCAAGGGGGGAAGTATCCTCTGTCTGTTATTCGGCATCTGAATGCGGGGAAGGTTCTGTCTTTGTGGCCATTCCCGGCTTGAAGCATGACGGCCATGATTTTATCGGAAATGCAATTGCGCGCGGTGCAAAGTACATCGTCCATGAAAAAGATCTGCAGTTTCCTCCGTCTGTAACGTCAATTAAGGTGACCGGCAGCAGGCGGGCTTTGGGAATTCTGGCTAAAAACTATTTTGGCAATCCTTCGGCTGCTCTCGTGATGATTGCCGTTATCGGGACAAACGGCAAGACAACAATCACATACCTTCTCGAATCAATTTTGAAGGCGGCCGGTTTTAAGTGCGGTGTTTTAGGAACGGTCAATTACCGCTTCAATGATCAAGTATATCCTGCGCCAAATACTACTCCTGAATCTTATGAGATGCAGAAAATTCTTCGCCAAATGGTCGATGACGGCGTAACGCATGTAGTTGCTGAAGTATCGTCTCATGCCATTGATTTAAAAAGGGTCGACGACTGCGACTTCGATCTGGGCATTTTTACCAATCTGACCCGCGATCATCTTGATTACCACCAGACAATGGAAAATTATTTTCAGGCTAAAAAAAGATTCTTTTCCGAAGTGTTGCCGCAAAGCAGGAAGGTTCACAGCCGGAAAATGGTAATTAATAATGATGATCCGTGGGGGCAAAGAATTTTAACGGAAGCGCCTCTGGCGGCATTAACATACGGTATCGAAGGCGACTGCAGCATTAAAGCAGCTGATTATGAACTTTCTCTTTCCGGGATTTCGGCCGGAATAAATGCTTCGGGAAAATTATTTTCCGTTAGTTCTCCGCTGATTGGCAAATTCAATCTTTACAATATTCTGGCGGCTGTTTCCACTGCGTCCATTCTGAATATTCCGCAGCCCGTAATAGAGTCGGGTATTAAAAATATGTCCTGTGTGCCCGGGAGGTTGGAAAGCGTTCCGTCCCAATCAGGCCTGCATGTTTTTGTTGATTACGCGCACACGGACGATGCTTTAAGGCGGGTGCTGCAAAATTTAACCGCGCTGAAGGAAAAACGGATCATTACCGTGTTCGGCTGCGGCGGTAATCGTGACCGGGGCAAACGGCCTCTGATGGGTGAAGCTGCGGTAAGTTACAGTGACCTGACGATTGTGACCTCGGACAATCCCCGCCTGGAAGATCCCCTGGAGATCATCAGAGAGATAGAAACGGGAATTGATCAGCAGAAAATTAAAAAGATAGATATTGGTAATCCTGATACAACAAGTGATGTTCAATCTTATACTGTAATTCCCGAGCGGGAAAAAGCGATCGAAGCGGCAATCGGCATAGCTTCGGTAGGGGACATTGTTTTAATTGCGGGAAAGGGGCATGAGGATTATCAGATCATCGGGACAACAAAAATACCTTTTGATGATCGTAAAATAGCTGCCCATGCTTTGCAAATGAAGGGTTAAAATGATTATGGAAAGCAGCTTACCGACATTTACCGTCGAACAGGTATTGCAGGCAACAGGCGGTGTTTTGCTTTCCGGATGTACGGAAAATACGTTTTACGGAGTTACGACCGACTCCCGTCAGGTAATAGAGGGGAATTTGTTTGTTGCCTTGCAGGGTGAAAAATACGACGGCCATGATTTTGTAGGACTGGCAATAAAGCAGGGCGCCG
Source organism: Smithella sp. (assembly GCA_039679455.1). Classification (GTDB taxonomy): domain Bacteria; phylum Desulfobacterota; class Syntrophia; order Syntrophales; family Smithellaceae; genus MVRV01. The sequence continues at coordinate 43,949 of JBDKUX010000093.1, forward strand.
CGGGTTGCGTGGTGCACAGTGAAGAGAAGCTTAATCTGACCGCTGCTGAGAAAAAAGTGGCCGTAATCAAGGTTGCCGATACATTGCAGGCGCTGGGTGATTTGGCGCACGTTTACCGCCGACGCTTTCCCATTCCGGTTATCGGTTTAACCGGTTCTTCGGGAAAGACAACGACAAAAGAAATGCTGGCGGCAATTCTTTCCAGAAAGAAAAAAACTTTAACAACAGAAGGTAATTTAAATAATCTGATCGGATTACCGCAGACAATCTTCCGGCTGACGAAGGATCACGAAATAGCCATCCTGGAAATGGGAACGAATATCCGCGGCGAGATTAAAAAGCTGGCCCAAATCGCCGTTCCGGATATCGGTTTAATTACCAATATAGGCCCTGCCCATCTGGCCGGTTTCGGTACGGTGGATATTGTCGCCGAGGAAAAAGGTGATTTGTTTCTTAATATGGCGCCGTCAGGAACGGCCATAGTTAATGTTGATGATGAAGCCATACAAATCATCGCCGAGAAGTGGCCGGGAAAGCGCATTACTTTCGGCATGAGTTCCGATGCCGATATTACGGCGCAGGACATAGTAAAAAACGGTTCCCGCGGTATCAGCTTCCAATTGATGGTCGGCCGTAGTGTCAGCCAGGTGGAAATGAAAATCGTCGGCATCCATCATGTCTATAACGCTCTGGCCGCAGCAGCAGCAGCCTGGGCGGCGGGGATTGACTGCAAGTCCATCGTGGAGGGGCTGGCTTCTTTTCAGCCGGTTTCCGGGCGGATGCAAATCATCAAACTGCAAAACCGGGCCTTTGTGATCGACGATACTTATAATGCCAATCCGGCCTCGGTGCGCGAAGCATTGATGACATTGAAAGATTTGAAGAGCAACCATAACGGTTATGTGTTTTTGGGCGATATGCTGGAACTGGGTGCTGCGGCTGAGGAAATGCACCGGAAGATCGGTGTTTTGATGGCAACTATCGGCGTAAATGCCGTTTTTCTGCGCGGTGATTTTTCTAAGATTACGGCAGCCGGGGCCATCGACGGTGGTATGAGGCCGCAAAATATTTTCTTTTTATCCCCGGATGAAGACGGCATGCCATTTTTGAAAAAAAACTTGAAGGACGGCGATTGGGTTCTGGTGAAAGGGTCACGCCGCATGAAAATGGAAAAAATTGTTGCTCAAATATGCGATCTTTTCGGCAGAGATGAATCCGGCGAAAAGGCTGACAAGGGTGGTCAAAAATCGGGAGTGAATGAACATTGATTTACCACTTATTATACCCCTTACATACAACTTTTTCATCGTTTAACGTATTTCGTTACATCACCTTCCGGACGATCTACGCCAGCATTACTGCGCTGATAATTTGCTTCGTTGTCGGCCCCTGGCTTATACGGAAACTGCAGAGTATGCAAATCGGTCAGCAGGTCAGGGACGATGGTCCGCAGACCCATCTGGTTAAAAAAGGAACACCCACGATGGGTGGGGTATTGATAATCTTCGCCGTTGTTATTTCCACATTGCTCTGGGCGAATCTGGCTATTAATTATGTCTGGCTGGTGCTGCTGGTGACGATCGGCTACGGTTTGATCGGTTTTATTGATGATTATAGTAAATTTTCCGGTAAAAGTTCCAAAGGCTTGTCCGGTAAAACAAGACTGACGGCAGAGATAGTAATCGCCCTTTTTGCCAGTATCGTTCTTTACCTGAAACCGGGTTTCAATTCCCAGGTTTCAATCCCGTTTTTTAAGACTGTTTTGCCCAATCTCGGGTGGGGTTATATTGTACTTTCGACTTTTATCATTGTGGGCGCGGCCAATGCGGTGAATCTTACCGACGGATTGGACGGGCTGGCCATTGGTCCGGCAGCCATTTGTTTTGCCACTTACATGATGTTTGCCTATTTTGCCGGAAATGTGAAGGTGGCAACGTATCTGCAAATTCCCTACGTTGCCGGCGCCGGAGAACTGGCGGTTTTTTGCGGTGCTCTGGTCGGCGCCTCTTTGGGTTTTCTCTGGTTTAATTCCTATCCCGCAGAAGTATTTATGGGAGATGTCGGCTCGCTGTCATTGGGGGGTGCTTTAGGAATGACGGCGGTTATAACCAAACAGGAAATTTTGCTGGTGATTGTCGGCGGAATTTTTGTGATCGAAACTTTCTCCGTCATTTTTCAGGTCGGCTATTTCAAGCTGACGAAGGGGAAGCGAATTTTCCGGATGGCGCCGCTGCATCATCATTTTGAATTAAAAGGCTGGGCGGAGCCGAAGGTAATCGTTCGTTTCTGGGTAATCTCCATACTGCTGGCCTTAATGGCGATAAGTACATTGAAATTGCGTTAGGCGCCGTTACGATTTTGCGATGGGACAGTTATTGTTGATGTAACGGCTTAGAGGGAACATGGATTTAAAAGGTAAAAAAGTAATTGTTGTCGGTATGGGCAAAACAGGGGTTGCCGCTGCCGCATTTTTAGGTTCCAGGGGCTGCAAAGTTGTGGCTACCGATGAGAAACCAAGCAAGATGTGGGATACGCAGTATGATCGTATTGCCGGCGAAAAGTGGCTGGAAACCGGGATATACAATGAAGGTATTTTGAGCGGGGCGGATATGGTTATTCCATCGCCGGGGATTCCTCCTTATAACGATATTCTTACGGCGGCGGTCCGGGAAAAAATTCCGGTGGTCAGTGAAATTGAACTGGCCTACCGCTTTATGGAAAAACCGCTGGTTGCCGTTACCGGGACCAACGGTAAAACGACGACGACAACCCTCCTGGGGGAGATTTTCAGGCGGGCCGGCAAAAAAGTGTTTGTCGGCGGCAACATCGGCAATCCATTGATAGAATACGCCGGCACACCACAGCAGGAAGATTTTGTCGTTGCGGAAATCAGCAGTTTTCAATTGCAATGGGTGGAGAAGTTCAGGCCTTTTGTTTCCATATTATTAAATGTTACTTGTGATCATATTAATTATCACGGCTCTTTTGATGAATACCGCCGGATTAAAGCCAGAATTTTTGCCAATCAAACTGCAGCTGATTTTGCCGTGCTTAATGCCGAAGATCCGGCGCAAAAGTCGATGGGTGCCGGCCTGGCGGCAAAGGTGGCGCAGTTCAGCTCAGCTAAAGAAATTTCTTACGGCATGTATTTAAAGAATGATGCCCTTGTTTTTAATATGTTTGACGGCAGTAAGGAACAATATCCGTTGAGCATGATTAAAATTCCCGGCCTGCATAATGTGGAAAATGTAATGGCCACTGTAATGGCCGCGCGCTTTTGCGGATGCAGCAGGGAGAGCATTATAGCTGCTGTCGGCGATTTCCGGGGATTGCCGCACCGGATTGAATTCGCCGGTGAGAAAAAGAATGTCAAATTTTACGATGATTCCAAAGGAACAAATGTCGGTTCCGTGATCAGGGCGCTCGATACGTTTTCCGATCCGGTTATCCTGCTTTTAGGCGGACGGGATAAAGACGGCGATTTTGATACCCTCAAACCACTGCTTACGAAAAAGGCTAAAAGAATAATATTGTTTGGCGAAGCGCGAGACCGCATCGGATCCCTGATCGGCGACGGTGACGGTGTGCCTGTGCAGAAAAATCCTACTTTGCGGGGAGCAATCGAGAGCGCTTATGAGAACGCCAAAGCGGGAGATGTAATATTGCTTTCTCCCGGCTGCGCCAGTTTTGATGAATTCAAAAATTATAAAGAACGGGGTAATTTTTTCAAAGAAGTGGTGAGGTCTCTGTAAATGGAAGATGCTTTGAAAAAAGAGGACAAAGCGCCCGACATCATTCTACTCGTGGTCACTTTACTTTTAGCGACTGTCGGCACGACGATGATTTATTCGTCCAGTTCTATTATTGCGTTAGAGCGTTTCAATGACGGTCAGTATTTTTTAAAGAAACAATTAGTTTTTGTTTTTGTAGGCCTTGTTTCCATGTTGGTAATGACCAGGGTTCCTTATGCTTCGTTAAGGAAGCTGGCTTATCCGGGGATAGCTGTTTCGCTGATTTTACTTGTTCTGCTTCTGATCCCGCACGTCGGTCTCAGGCGCGGAGGAGCAACGCGCTGGCTAAACATGGGATTTTTTTCTTTCCAGGTCACGGAAATGGTTAAAATTGCGATGGTAATATTTTTTGCTCATTTATTGACGCGCAAATTTCATTTGTTGCAGAATTTTACCCGCGGTGTTTTAGTACCCTTATCCGTAACGGCGGTGATCATTTTACTTATATTATTGGAGCCGGACTTCGGTACGGCGGTAATTATCATGGCCATCATGCTCTTAATGATGTGCCTGGCCGGTACAAAAATCAAACATTTATTAATTTTGGGGGCGGCTTTTATTCCCGTCGGCGCATTTCTGATCTGGCATAAGGGATATCGAATGGCGCGATTAACCGCATTTTTGGATCCCTGGAAAGATGCCGATAATACGGGCTTTCAAATTATCCAGTCTTTGTTGTCTTTTGGCTCAGGCGGCACATTTGGCGTAGGTATCGGCGACGGTATGCAGAAGCTGTTTTACCTGCCGGAACCGCATACCGACTTTATTTTATCCATCATCGCGGAAGAGAGTGGATTTGTCGGCGTAACAATAGTGATCATCATGTTTATGCTTTTTGTCTTACGCGGCTTCATGATCTCACTTAAGGCACCCGACCTTTTTGGTACACTTCTGGCGGCTGGTTTAACAATGGTGATTGCGTTGGAAGCATTTATAAATATTGCGGGAGTGATGGGGATTATTCCGCTTAAAGGACTTGCTCTTCCTTTTTTAAGCTACGGCGGAACATCATTCATCATGAGTATGACGGCGGTTGGAATTTTATTGAATATATCGACGCAAAAGACATGAAAGTGAACGAGGTCGTAAAAAGTCCATATGCTGTTTATCACCTTCAGGTGACGTTGCGCTGCATCCTTCGTCACTGCACGGGGAGAATTACATGCGTGTTGTAATTGCCGGAGGAGGAACGGGCGGACATTTGTTTCCCGGCATTGCGATAGCTGAGGAATTTATTAGAAGGGACAAGAAGGCGGAAGTACTTTTTATCGGAACGCACAGGGGTATTGAAAGTAAACTGCTGGGTCCTGCCGGATATAAGCTCAGCACCATTGACGTCGAAGGCATTAAAGGACGGGGCATAAAAGCGCTGATGAAAGGTTTTTACCAGATTCCGCAAAGCATGTGGCAATCGGGGCGGATTCTGAAAAAGTTTCGACCCGGGATGGTTATTGGTGTCGGCGGCTATGCTTCCGGACCAGCGGTGCTGGCCGCTCATTTTATGGGACTGCCGACGGCAATTGCCGAGCAAAATGCCGTACCCGGCATTACCAACAGAATCCTGGGAAAGTTTGTGGATAAAATATTTGTGACTTACGCCGGAACCGCAGATTTATTTCCCGCTTCCAGAGTATTGGTCAGCGGCAACCCGGTGCGTGCGGCATTTACCGGTGTGCGCAATTTGCAAAAAGCGACAAAAGATTTTCATCAGCTTTTGATTTTCGGCGGTTCGCAGGGAGCCCAGGCGATTAATAAAAGCATCGTCGAAATGCTGCCGCAGCTGCAGAAAATAAAAAATAAAGTCCGCATCCTGCACCAGACCGGAGCGCGGGATGTGGAGTCGGTTCAAGATGCCTACGCCCGTTATGGAATTCGGGCCGATGTTACGGCCTTTATCGTCGGCATGGCTGACGCCTACAGGCAGGCGGATTTGATTATCTGCCGGGCGGGGGCAACATCGCTGGCGGAAATTACAACGGCGGGGAAAGCATCGATATTAATTCCGTTCCCCTGGGCAACGAATGATCATCAGACAAAAAATGCCGAGGCGATGGCTGATAAAGGCGCGGCAATTATGATTAAAGAGAAAGATCTCAGCGGAGAAAAGTTGTTTGAGGTGGTGGAAGAATTACTCGGTGACCCCGGGAAATTGCGGCTGATGGAGGAAAACTCGGCAAAGCTAGGTAATATCAACGCCGCCGCAACAATAGTCGACGCCTGCTTTGCACTGACAGCGAAAAAGAATTAGGGAATCAATACGGATAAACGTGAAAGAGGAATATCGGATAAATGGGAACAGATAAAGAAACCGGCTTAATGCAGCGTAAAATAAAATGTATTCATTTTGTAGGCATCGGCGGCATCGGTATGAGCGGTATTGCCGAAGTGCTTCTCAATCTCGGCTATAAAATCAGCGGCTCCGATGCTCAGCAGTCGGATACAACACTGCGTTTGCAGAAGCTGGGGGCTGTGGTTGCCGTCGGTCACAATGCCCAAAATGTCGGCAATGCCGATGTCGTGGTGACTTCTACCGCAGTGAGAGCCTCAAATCCGGAAGTTGTGGAAGCACACCGGCGGAATATTCCGGTGATTCCACGGGCGGAAATGCTGGCCGAGCTTTTGAAAATGAAATTTTCGGTCGCCGTTTCGGGCAGCCACGGCAAAACAACAACAACGTCCATGGTGTCTACAATCCTGGCGGAAGGCGGACTGGATCCTACCATGGTCATCGGAGGAAAACTGGCCAGCATCGGCAGCAATGCCCGCCTGGGTGACGGTGAAATAATAGTTGCCGAAGCGGACGAAAGCGACGGCTCCTTTCTGAAATTGTCGCCGACAATTGCCGTAATTACCAACATCGATCGGGAACATCTGGATTACTATCCGGGAATCACTGAAATCAAAGCGGCATTTCTTAAGTTCGCCAATATCGTTCCTTTCTATGGCTGCACCGTCATGTGCAATGATAACGAGTATGTAAGAGAAATTACCCCGGAAATTAAACGCCGTACCATCACATATGGTATCGAACACACGGCGGATTACCGGGCGGAAAAAATTGAATTTAAGGGCAGCAAAACAAACTATCAACTTTCTTACAAGGGAGAAGTGTTGGGTGAAATTGAACTTAACGTTCCCGGCATGTTTAATGTTTATAATTCACTCGCGGCTGTGGCCGTCGGCCGTGAGCTGGAACTGGAACTTCCGGTAATTCGAAAAGGGCTGGCGAGCTTTTATGGCGTGCATCGTCGGCTGGAGATTAAAGGCAAGGTCGGAAGTATTACCGTTGTCGATGATTACGGTCATCATCCCACGGAAGTTCGGGAAACCCTGGCGGCGGCAAGTCATGTGTGGAAGGGAAGGCGCATCGTCGTTTTTCAGCCGCATCGCTATACCCGGACAAAGGCGCTTTTTGATGAATTCACCAGGGCTTTTACCGATGCAGACGTCCTGATTCTAAATGATATTTATCCGGCCAGCGAAGAGCCTATTGCCGGAGTAAATTCGGCATCGCTGTGTGCGGCGATCAAGGCGGCTGGTCATCCTCATGTGGAATATGTGGCGAATGCGGAGGAGACGATCGAATATCTGTTGAAAATTGTCCGGCCTGACGATGCTGTATTTACCCTGGGTGCCGGCAGCGTTTATAAAATAGGCGAAGCTTTTTTGAAACAGCTGGCGGCGCGGGAAGAGAAATAAAATGGCCGGTGCAAGGGACATTGCAGATGTGCTGGGTGATATCGAAGGTAAAAAATTTTACAATGAACCGATGTCGCGCCATACATCTCTTAAAATAGGCGGCAATGCCGATGCCCTGATTGTTGTTGAAAGTGAAGATCAATTGCTGCAAATTGTGGGGAAGTTGAATGCGGCAAAAATTAATTATCTGCCGGTGGGAAATTTAACAAATATTATTATACGGGACGGCGGCTACCGCGGAGCAATTTTACTCATGAGCGAACTTAAAGATATCAGTTATCAGCATACGCCGGCAGACGATCATTTTATCAGCGCTCAGGCCGGTGCTACGCTGGCTCGTGTGGTTGCAATGTCTGTTGCACATGAATTGACGGGGCTTGAGTTTTGCGCGGGTATTCCCGGCAGTGTCGGCGGCGCCGTATGGATGAATGCCGGTGCTTTCGGCTCGGAAATGAAGGATGTTGTAACAGATGTATCTTTGCTGGATGTCAGCGGCCAAATAAGAACATTGAACAGAGAAGAAATAACATTTGGCTACCGCAAAACGGTTTTACCGGAAAAAGCTATAATTATTGGTTCCCGCTTAAAATTGGAAAAAGGCGGCCGGGAGCAAATCCAGCAGAAGATAAAAGATATCATCCAGTCTCGTCAGGAAAAGCATCCATTGGAATATCCCAGTGCGGGATCTGTTTTTAAGAATTTGCCGGGTATGCCTGCGGGGCGGATCATTGAAGAAACAGGGCTCAAAGGATATCATTGTGGAGATGCGGAAGTTTCACTAAAGCATGCCAACTTTATTGTAAACAAAGGCAATGCTACCGCAACGGATGTTCTTGCATTGATTGATTTCATCACTCGGAAGGCTAAGAAAGAAAAGGGCATTGATCTGGAGACGGAAGTAATTATTATTGGAGAAAATTAATGCCGAGAAAATTTAGAACAAGCATGACAGCAAAAAAGAACCGCCTGCGCCGGCGTCTGGCAGACGGTATTCGTGAATTTGTGTGTGCAATAGGTATATTGTTTTCTGTTGCCGTGCTTTGCCTTTTGTTTGTATATGCTTACAGCTACTTATTGAGTATGCCCTATTTTGAAATTAAGGAAATATCGATACGCGGTTTAAAGGAATTAACGGAGCAGGATGTTTTAACGCAAGCCTCGCTTACACCCCGGCAAAATCTGCTGTCCGTTAATATTGGGGCTTTGGAAAAAAGAATTTCCTCTAATCCCTGGGTCAAAAATATTTATGTGGGCAGGGAACTGCCCGACAGGTTGATCATGGAAGTAAAGGAGCGTAACGCCGTTGCTATGGTCAAGCAATCCAACGAACTTTATCTCATGGATAATGAAGGATTTATTTTTAAAAAGCTGGGGAAAAACGATGAAGTGGATTTACCGATTCTTACCGGATTAGACGGCAAGGAACAGGATAAATCCAAACTTTTATTAAGCACGCTCAATCTGCTGAAAAACATGTCCGCTTCCAACAGGTATAATTACCTGGGAGCGATATCGGAAGTGAATGTTGATGATATTTTCGGCATTTCTCTTCTAACCGATAACGGCCTTTACCTGAAACTGGGTAAGGATAATTATGAAAAGAAACTAAACCAATTAAGCACGGTTATGGCGGATATGGAGAAGCGGGGCTTGAGAAAGGGTTGCATCTTTGTAGATATATGCGATATCACGAAGATTACCATTCAATATAAAAATATTTCAGAGCGGCCGGAGCAGGGGAAAAAGGGCAAAGAATACCGGACGTAAAATGTAGCCGGTGTGCCGCTATTAAAAAAGGTGGAGAAGAAGCTGATGGGCAGAAGAAGCAATGTTCTGGTAGGGATCGATATTGGAACAACAAAGACGACAGCCATTGTTGGTGAAGTTACCGATACCGGCATTGATATAATCGGAATCGGCACGTCACCGGCCAAGGAATTAAGAAAAGGTGTTGTTGTCAATATTGAAAGTACCGTAGAGGCTATTAAAAAAGCTATCGATGACGCTGAACATATGTCGGGATGCCGTATTGATTCGGCTTATGTCGGCATAGCCGGGAGTCATATCAGAGGACAGAATTCACTGGGTATCGTCGCCGTGAAAGGCCGGGAAGTCGGTGAAGAGGATGTACAAAGGGCCATCGAGGCTTCCAAAGCCGTTGCCATTCCCGTGGACAGGGAAATTCTGCATACTCTGCCGCAAAATTACGTCGTCGACGGACAGGATGGAGTAAGGGATCCGGTGGGAATGTCCGGCGTCCGTTTGGAGGCGAAAGTCCATATTGTAACGGGGGCGGTGGCTTCCATTCAGAACATTGTAAAGTCTGTAAATCGTGTCGGTCTGGATATTGACGATCTGGTTTTGGAGCAATTGGCGGCCGGTGAAGCGGTGCTTAGTTCCGATGAAAAAGATTTGGGAGTGGTGCTGATTGATATTGGCGGTTCCCATACCGGTATCGCCATTTTTTCCGAAGGGAGTATCAAACATACGGCGATACTGCCGGTTGGCGGCAACTACCTGACGTCGGATATTGCCACCGGTTTGCGTACCCCGTTTAATGAGGCGGAAAAAATAAAACTTAATTACGGTTGCGCCTTAACATCAATGATTCCTAAAGAAGAAACGATAGAGGTGCCCAGCGTTGGAGGCAGGGAGGCCCGTGAGGTGTCCCGCCAGATATTAGGCAGAATTATTGAGCCTCGAATGGAAGAAATACTGAACATGGTTTCCAAAGAAATTGTCCGTTCCGGATTTGAAGAATTGCTCGCGGCGGGTGTTGTTTTAACTGGCGGTACATCACTTTTGCCCGGTATCAATGAATTGGCAGAACACATATTTGAGATGCCGGTCCGCAGAGGAATCCCGTCCGGTGTGGGAGGACTTTCCGATGTTGTTAATTCTCCTGCCTACGCCACCGGAGTCGGATTAATCATTTACGGCAACAAACAGACGTCCAGTGAATCTGTCTACAAGAAAACCGGAAATATATTCGAAAATGTGATCAAAACAATAAAAAAATGGTTTTTAGAATTTTTTTGAAAGGAAGGGATGCCCATGTTTGAACTGACTGAAGTGTGTAATGAAAATTCGGCGAAAATCAAGGTGATTGGAGTAGGGGGAGGCGGCAGCAATGCCGTTAATACAATGATTTCATACTCGCTGCGCGGCGTGGACTTTATTGTTGCCAATACGGATGTGCAGGCGTTGGGAGCATCGGCTTCCTCCGTCAAAGTTCAGATTGGTGCGGAAACAACAAAAGGCCTGGGTGCAGGTTCCAATCCGGAAATCGGCAAAAAATCAGCATTGGAGTCCCGTGATCAGTTGAGAGAATATCTGGAAGGCGCGGACATGATTTTTGTGACTGCCGGATTGGGCGGCGGCACGGGAACAGGGGCGGCGCCGGTTATCGCGGAAATTGCCCGCGAATGTAATGCATTGACGGTCGCCGTAGTTACGAAACCTTTCCAGTTTGAAGGCAAAAAGCGCAATATGCAGGCGGAAGAAGGAATTGCTCTTTTACGCGATACGGTGGATACATTAATTGTTGTTCCCAATCAGCGCCTGCTTTCCCTGGGCGGCCGCAACCTGTCTCTTTTAGAAGCATTCAAGAAAGCGGACGACATCCTTTATCAGGCGGTCAAGGGTATTTCCGATTTAATTATTATTCCGGGACTTATTAATCTTGATTTTGCCGATGTGAAAAATGTTATGAGCAATATGGGCATGGCGCTGATGGGCACAGGTATTGCGTCCGGCGAAAATCGTGCCGTAGAAGCGGCGCAGAGGGCTATTTCTTCTCCGCTTCTGGAAGACAATACAATTCAAGGTGCGCACGGTATCCTGCTTAACATTACCGGCGGGCCGGATATTAGTCTTTATGAAATTAATGAAGCATCGTCGTTGATTCAGGCGGAAGCTCATGAAGACGCCAATATCATTTTTGGTACGGTTATTGATGAAGATATGAGTGATGAAATTCGCATCACTGTTATTGCCACCGGCTTTGATGATACCATGAGCGGTAAGCAGGGTGTGGACAATATTTCACACCTGGGCGGTTTCCGGCGGGAAGATTTATCCACACCGACTTTTATGCGCAGGGAAAGATCCCACGACAGCGCCAATGTTGTCACCCTGGGCGTTAACGATGAGGTCGAGGATATTGACCTCGAAATTCCCACATTTTTACGCAGACAGGCCGATTAAGAGGCATTGTTGTTGTATTCATGGCAATTTCGATCTGCGGCTTTTGTTTTAAAAATGGCCGGGAAAATGCTATGATAATTTAATGAATTGGAAACTGAAAAGAAAATATACAACCCTTCTGGAACAGGAAAAGGGTTATGTAAAAAAAATTTGGGGCAAGGATAATACGATTTGTCTGGCCTATCCTCATTATTACAGGACGGGCATGTCGAATCTGGGCTTTCAGACAGTTTATAAAATATTTAACGAACAACCTTCCTTCCTTTGTGAGAGAGTATTTCTTCCCGACGCCGGTGGCGAGGCCGAATTCGCCGCCGGCAGGGCGGATTTTTTCAGCATCGAGAATCAGAAACCAATTGCCGAATTTGACATATTGGCTTTTTCTTTATCTTTCGAAAACGATTATCCCAATATTTTGACAATGCTGGCGCTCGCGGGCATCCCGCTTACGGCCAAAGAGCGTTCCGAAGATCATCCGCTGGTAATCGGCGGCGGTATTGCCGCAACATTAAATCCGGAGCCGATCGCCGTTTTTTTTGATTTATTCATCCTGGGTGAGGCGGAAGGATCTCTGCCTGTATTCACCCGCATTTTCGAAGAAGCGCGAAGCAGTGGGCTCAGCCGCGCCGATATGCTGATCAGGATGCAAAAAAATCTGCCGCAGGCCTATGTGCCCGGTCTTTATGACGTCCAATACTTCCCGGACAGCAGGATCAAGGCAATCGGGCCGATTGTATCCGGCCTGCCGGAAAGAATCAAGATATCTCCCATAAAGGATATAAACTCTTTCTGTACGAATGAAGTTATCAGCGCTCCGCGAACGGAAATGGAAGATATGTATCTTACCGAAGTCAACAGGGGGTGCGCCCGCAGCTGCCGGTTTTGCGCTGCCAGTTTTATTTACCGTCCGGTGCGTTTTCGCAGCTATGAGAAGATTATCGCTTCCATAGACCGGGGGCTCACGGAAAAAAAGAAAATCGGCCTGGTGGGTACGGCTGTTTCCGATCATCCTGAACTTTCCCGAATCTGTGAATATATTTTAGCAAAAAACGGCCGGGCCGGAATCGGATCATTGAGAGTTGACCAAATTAACGAAACAATCGTCGGGCTCTTTAAGGCACATGGCATTGAGACGATAGCGCTGGCTCCGGAGGCCGGCAGCCAGAGGCTGCGCGATTTGCTGCGCAAAGGAATCACCGAGGAAGACATCATGCGGTGTGCGGAGCTTCTGATAGAAAATGAAATAACTAATCTGCGATTATACTTTATGATCGGTCTCCCTTCGGAGACCGAAAAAGATATTGATGCGATTATTGATCTGGTAAAAAAAATTCAGCATCACGCTTTACAGCAGACCCGCGGTAAAAGAATCTTCCGGAGTATTACTCTTAGCATCAATCAGTTTATTCCCAAACCGACAACGCCCCTGCAATGGTGTGCGCTGGCTGATGTAAATTCCGCAGGGAAAAAAATCAGAAAGATAGTCAGCGCTTTTGGGAGAAATAAGCAGATCAGGGTTATTCATGACGTGCCAAAATGGAATTATGTTCAGGCCCTGCTTTCGCTGGGTGATCGTAAGACAGGCGATATTTTAATTGCCGTTCATCGCCTGCACGGTAATTGGGCGCAGGCGCTCAAGGAAGTGAATGTAAATGCGGACTTCTATGTATATCGCCCAAAGCAGTTTGATGAAATCCTGCCGTGGGATATTATTGATTCAGGTACGTCCAGGAAAGCGCTGATCAGCGAGTACAAAAAGGCGATGGAAAATGAATAGAATCTTTATTTGGATTCTTTGCGCAGATTATATTTAATCATCTTCAACTGCAATCCTTTGCGGCTCAGGCCCATTTGCTTGGCGGCCTTTGTTACATTGCCGCCTGATTCTTCCAGGCACTTGATGATCATTTGCTTCTCTACGTTTTCCACATGGTCACGCATGAAATCTTTGAAGGGTTTTTTTTCATCGTCTGTTAGCGCAGGCGGCAATTCTTCCAGACCGGCCTTGAATTCATCGGGCAGCTCATTGACGGTAATCAGATTGTCTTTGGCCAGGAGCATCATTCTTTCAATCAGATTTTCCAGTTCACGAATATTGCCCGGCCAGTCGTAGCGTAAAAGCTTATCTTTTACTTCACTGTCAATCGCGACGGAAAGCTCCAGCTTTCTATTAAATTTATCAATGAAATAATCAACCAGCGGTAAAATATCTTCTTTTCGTTCCCTCAGCGGCGGCACCACAATGGGAAAGACGTTGAGCCGGTAATACAGGTCTTCGCGGAAATTTCCGGACTGGACATCCTGCAGTAAATTTTTATTCGTAGCCGCAATGATGCGCACGTCGACTTTAATTGTCCGCAGTCCGCCGACGCGTTCAAACTCCTGCTCCTGGATGACGCGCAGCAGTTTAACCTGCATGTCCCGGGGAATTTCTCCAACTTCATCCAGAAACAGCGTCCCCTTATGGGCAAGCTCAATTTTCCCCGGTTTGGTGATGGTTGCTCCGGTGAAAGCGCCTTTTTCATGGCCGAAAAGTTCGCTTTCCATCAGTGTCTCGGAAATGGCAGCGCAATTGATTTTGATGAGCGGATTGTTTTTCCGGGGAGAATTTTGATGGATAGCATCGGCCACCAGTTCCTTGCCGGTGCCCGTTTCCCCGGTGATGAGAACGGTGGTTGTTGTCGGCGCTACTCTTTTGATGGCGTCGAATATCTCCAGCGAGCGTTTGCTCGTGCCGATAATGCCGGTTCGTTCTATTTCTTCCGGCGGCACGAACAATTCGTTCTCGTTTAGAGTACGGGTTTTGATCGCTTTAGAAATGACGTTTTTCAGGTCATCGAGCTCAAAAGGTTTGGTTATGTAATCGAGGGCGCCTTTTTTGAGGGCTTCCACGGCGGTGGCGACAGTTCCATGCGCCGTAATCATGATTACAGGTATTTCCGGATATTGTTCGGTAATGCAATGCAGCAGTTCCATCCCGTCAATATGGGGCATTTTTAAATCGGTAACAACTACATCCATCCTGCTCGATTTTAAAATCTGCAGGGCTTCCCTGCCGTCGGCTGCCGATGTGACGGCATATCCTTCTTTTTTCAGCATGGCGGCCAGAACCAGCCGCATGTTTATTTCGTCGTCAACTATCAGAACTTTATTCATAGGTGGCTAATTATTACGGGTTGGATTTTAAATCAAGCCGGAATGTCTGTTAAATTCAGCCTGCGGCGTTAAGCCGGAGAAAAAATATGGTTTCTTTTCCCGGAATCGATTTTACACTGACCAGGCCCCCATGCTCTTTGATTATTTTCCGGCAGATCGCCAGGCCGAGACCAGCGCCTCTTTCCTTGGTTGTGTAAAAAGGTTTGAAGATATTTTTCAGAGATTCTTTGCTGATGCCGCAGCCGGTATCGCGGATCGTCAGACCGACGGCATTACCGGCGCTTGTTTTAATTTTAAATGTGCGGAAAGTTAAGGTGCCTCCCTCGGGCATTGCTTCGATGGCGTTGAGGGCAATGTTTAAGATCACCTGCATCAATTGCTGTTCATCTACTTCCACATCCGGCAAAGTATCATCCAGTTCCGTGACAATGGATATTTTACTGGCCAACTCGTTGGCAGCGATTATGGAGTTGGCTTTGGAAATAAGCGTATTGATATTCTGCTTTTTCAGCTTGAGCGTATAGGGACGGGCATAATCGAGAAACTGGCTGATGACGGCATTCAGTCTGTTTACTTCCTCTATGATGACATCGAACAGTTTATGCTGTTCTTCCGTGACGGCTTCCGTTTTCAGATATTGAGCGGCACCCTTGATCGAACCCAGCGGGTTGCGGATTTCATGGGCAAAAACCGGCGCCATTTCCGCCAGCATCATTGATTTTTCCCTTTCCAGTTTATTGTCGAATTCATAGATCGATGTAAAAACGTTTTTGCTTTCCGGATAAAAGTAGCTGAATATTATTTTTAATATTATGCGGATCGGAGAAAGAGAAATTACGATTAAAAACGAAGCCATAAGGATACTGGTAAAAGACGGCAATTGACTGTCGCTGAAGAAGCCCGCCGTAAAGTAAAAGATGACCATGCTGCATATGGTGCTGACAAAAATAACCAGTGTACGTGCAAAGAAGTCATGCAGTTCATGCAGCTGCGGGTAAGCGATAATCAGCAGGGTGAAGTAAAGCAGGGCTGATATGATAATTCCTGATAAAGGCGGAAAATTAAAGCCGAAATATATAAGCAAATCAATGCTGCTCAGAATTAATGCAATAGGACAGGCAAAAAGCAGATAGCGCAGCCGTTTTTTTTCGACACTGGGAAATAATTTATTAACGTAGCGGACAAGGGCGATGTAGCATAGTCCCAAAGTGGCAAAAGTGTAAGATAGTAACAAAGGATGGAAATGCGACCATCGGGAAACGGGGGTAAAAAGGAAAAGGGCTCCCAGCGAACTTGCTACAATGGAAAAGACAATAAATCCCCTGGTCAAAATAGATTTGTTGTGAGTCAGCTGGTGGAAAAACCAGAAAGCACAGGGGGCGGTTGTCAGTATACCCAGATATTGAACTTTCCTCCAGAAAGGAGACAGAAAAACATCACTGGAAAAAGCGCCGATCTGGGAAACAAAAACAGCAAAGCAAAGGCAGATAAAAGATGCTTGCAACTTGTCTTTCCTGCCGGTTATAATGAGAGAAACGGCAATGATAAAACTTGTGGCGGCAAGAGTAAATGTATCCATAATTTTGTTAATATAGTCCAAAACGTTAAAAAAGCTAATTAAAATTAATATTGGGATTGATTACATCATGATGCAATACCTGTTAAAAGTAAAAAATGGAATGGCAAATATTATTAACATCACATTATTACTTGTTATTTGCCTGGCTATTCCCTCTGCGGCCTTTGCAGAGGAGAGGATTGTCCAATTAAATTTGTCCGGTTGTGCTGATTGTAATGCAACTGTCCGGATCGAAAAAATTTTGAAGAAAACCAGGGGTGTCAAGAAACATATAAATAAAGGGCACGGCTTGTTGGTCATCACCTTCGATGATGAAATTACTACCCTTAATATTATTGTTAATGAACTCAAAAGAGGAAAGTTGTTTGTTGAAGGCGAAGCAATTTTTTTGAAATGAAGGCGATAAAAATATCAGGAATTTGTTCATCAGTCTGTTGCTGATGATTCCCTATGGCTGAAAATAATTTCCCGTGTGTGAAGTACTCTACGCAGCTGCAAATTTAACTACGCAGCTATTTTCCCCGGAAAGCTTTTTTGTTCTACCCTGTCATGATATATATTCAATAACTTCTATCATTTACTGCTTTATAAGATAATTGTGTCCATGGCATAATAACTGCATGGATTGCGGAAGTTATTTGTTATTATTCATAAAAAATTTTTTATTCGAAATTTAGTAGATATTGCAGGGAGGTTTTCAATGAGCGAAAGTAAATGTGTAGCAGTTGTCTTTCCGGGACAGGGTTCGCAACGGCCGGGGATGGGGAAAGATTTTTATGATCAAATTCCCGTCAGCCGCGAAACATTTCAGGAGGCTTCTGACACATTAGGTTGGGATGTTGCCGCCATGTGTTTTGGCGAGGATGAAAGACTCAATCTTACCCAATATACTCAACCATGTATTTTAACGACAGAAATAGCTATGTATCGTGCTTTGGTTGATCGTTATGGTTTTTCGGCCCAGTGCTTCGGAGGTCATTCCCTGGGTGAGTTCACCGCGCTCGAAGCCGCTGGAGTCATGCCGCTGGCCCAGTTGCTTCAGATAGTTCAAACCCGCGGCAAGTTAATGCAGCAGGCCGTTCCTGTAGGAGTCGGGGGCATGGCGGCCGTCATATCGGAAGGTCTTGATGCTGAGCGCCTGAAGGAATCATTGAAAGATTTGCCCCTTGATCTTGCCAACATAAATTCGGCCAACCAGATCGTCATCAGTGGTCAGGCCTCGGCAATACCGGATGCGGAAAAAATATTGTCGGAAGCTCTGGCAGGAGAAAAACCATTCAGATACGTTAAGTTGAATGTCAGCGCACCCTTCCATAGCCGCTTTATGAAACCGATCGCGGAGCCTTTTTTGCAGACTTTAAAGGAGGTTGGTACGGGATTGACTCCGGAGAATGCTTCCAAAGTGACTTCAAATTTTACCGGTGGATTCCATAAGGATTCGGCCGCCGAAATAATCAGCAATCTGGTTAACCAGCTCAGCAATGCCGTGAGGTGGCGCGACAATATGCAGGCATTGGCCTCCCGGGCCACCGAAGTTTATGAAATCGGTCCAGGTCGACCCTTGCGGGAGTTTTTCAAAACAATTGATGTTGCCTGTCAGTCGATTACGGGATTGGCAGCGGCGGAAAAAGTTTTTGGCGGCGCCAAGTAATATTTAGAAATAACGACTTGGCGAGTGAAGGGCCAAAACTACAATAATATAAGTGATTTTAAACAATTTAGAGAGTCAGCCACAAGAGGAAAGGTTTTTATAAAATGGATTTTAACTTAAATGATAATCAGTTGATGTATGTGGAATCGGTACGAAAACTGGTAAAAAATGAGATCACACCTCACATTCTGGAGATGGAAAAGGCCCACAGGTTTCCCTGGCCGGTAATTTGTAAAGCGTGGGAAATGGGTATCATTAATCTGTGCATCCCGGAATCGGTGAAAGGTTTTGATATCGACGTTATTTCATCGGCGATGATTATCGCAGAACTTTCCTATGGTGATACGGGAATTTCCACTTCGGCGATGTGCAATGATCTGGCCAATGTCGTTATTTCCCGGCATGGTACGAAAGAACAGCAGGAAAGATTTCTGCGGCCTTTTGTCGAAAAGCCTCTTTTGGCTGCGTTTTGTCTGACGGAACCGGGGGCGGGTTCGGATAATTCCATGATGACGTCTTTCATTGCGAAGAGGGATGACGGCTCTTATGTGTTAAACGGCTCCAAGTGTTTTATTACCAATGCTTCCTATGCTTCACAATACACCGTTCTGTGCAAGGTTGGAAAACCGACCGGCAACTTTATGGCCTGTGTTGTTATTCCGGTGGATGAGGTTACAGCGGAAGTGATACCGGATATCGCCAACAATACACGGGAAATAGATTTACCAACAGGCGGTAAGATTATTATCGGCAAACCTGAAGACAAACTGGGGCAACGTCTGTCCAATACGGCCAGTGTGACGTTTGAGGATGTTGTCATCGGGACGGATCAGATTATCGGAGACAGAAGATTCGGCTTTAAATACATAGTTGATGTTCTGGATTATGCCCGGCCGATGGTGGCGGCGATCGGTTTGGGATTGGCCAAAAGAGCGCTGGCGGTCACTCTTGATTATACCCGGGAGCGCAAGCAGTTCGGTCAGCGGATTTGTGATCTGCCCGTAGCCAGAGAAACCATCACGGCTATGTGGAAAAAAGTGGAACTGGCGGAACTGGCTCTTTTAAAAGCAGCCTGTAAGATCCAGGAGAAGGCTGCTGATGCCGGAATTTATGCATCATTGGCGAAGAATACCGCAGCGGAGGCGGCTATTTTCTGCTCGGCGGAAGGGTTGCATCTGCATGGCGGCTACGGTTTTACGACAGAATACGAAATATCCAAGCTGGCCAGAGATGCCCATATTGTTGATATTTACGAGGGCGTCAGAGAAGTGCAGAATATGATTATTGGCCGGGAGATTGTATAAGGATGCTTTATATTCACTCCATGGGACATTTTCATCCGGAAAATATTATCTCTAATAAATTTTTAGAAGATTTGGATATAGGGACTACCAGTGAATGGATTATGGAAAGGGTGGGGATTGAGAACCGCCGTACCGTTCTGCCTTTGGATTATATCCGACAAACAAAGAATGCCAATAAATTGGAATCTTTTGCCGTCAGGCAATATACCAATGCTCAAATGGGGGCCAGTGCCGCCCGCATGGCGATACAGCGCGCCGGCATAAAGCTTGAAGATATCGGCCTTCTTGTTTCCGGTACTTCCACCCCTGATAATCTTGCTCCGGCGGAAGCCTCGGCGATTGCTGCAGAATTGGGTATTGAAGTGCCCTGTTTCGATTTAAATTCCGCCTGCTCTACTTTTGGGATGCAGATGAATTTTCTTTTTCGGATGCAACCGGAAGCAATGCCACCCTATGTGTTAGTTGTTAATCCGGAAACGATGACAAAGTCGATCGATTACACTGATCGTAATAATGCTGTGCTTTTCGGTGATGGAGCCTCCGCTACGATAATTTCTTCAACTATTCCGGGGCGCACCGTTATTTCGAATTGCGGCTTCGATTCCCGGCCGTCCGATTGGAGAAAAGTCGGTATTGACTGGGATTGGAATTTTCACCAGGACGGCAGCGCCGTTCAGGGCTTCGCCATTCGGACGACGACGGAATATCTTAAACATCTTAAGAATGTTGCCGGCTCCGAAGCCGGACGGTTTATTTTTATCGGTCATCAGGCTAATTTAATGATGCTGAAAACAGTATGTGAGCGCGTGAAAATTGCCGCGGAAAACCATTGGTATAACGTTGATCAATTTGGCAATAAGGCCAGTTGCGGCGCCCCCACGGTTTTAAGTATGCGGTGGGATGATCTGAAACCGGGAGATAATCTTGCCGTCGTCATCGTTGGTGCGGGGCTTACCTGGGCATACATGCTGTTGCAAGTGAAGGAGGATAAATGATGGAAAAACCGGTTGCACTTGTTACGGGAGGTGCCATAGGTATTGGTGCTGCGTGTTGCCGTGCCTTATCGGCCGAAGGTTTTCGTGTCGGCATCCATTATCGCAAGAGTGGTGAGCAGGCGCAAAAAGTTCTTGCTGAAATAAAAGATGGTTTTCTAATTCAAGCTGATCTCGCCAATATAGAAGACGTAGAGGCCATGGTTGTCAACTTAAAAGAACATACGAAGCGTGTTGATGTTCTGGTTAACAATGCCGGTCAATCGATTAACGCTGATATATTTTCCATGAAGATCGAGCAGTTTGACGAACAAAGGGCGCTGACGCGTGGCGTCTGGTATATGACCAAAAGAATCCTGCGGCAATTCATGCTGCGCAGTCCGGCCGGCCGCATTATAAATATTTCCAGTGTTGTCGGTCATTTGGGTAACGCCGGGCAAATTCCGTACACAATGGAAAAAGCGGCCCTGGATGCCTTTACTAAATCTCTGGCCCAGGAACTGCGCGGGCGCAACATCCTGGTGAATTCCGTTGCCCCCGGTTTTATTGAGACGGAGATGACCCAGGAATTGCCGGAGGAGATAAAGAGTAAAATTCTGGCGGGGATTATCTTGAACCGCATCGGCCTTCCGGAGGAAGTTGCGGAAGTAGTCGCTTTCCTGGCGAAAAAGGGAAGCTACATAACTGGCAGTGTGATCCATGTTAACGGGGGGCTTTATGGTGGCTGATGCCGACATAGTCCGGGAGGTTTTAGAGCTTGTGCCGCAGCAGGAGCCTTTTCGCTTTATTGACGAAATCATCGCTCTTGATGAAGACGAGATAGTCGGGACTTACCGTTTCCGTGAAAATGAATTTTTCTACCATGGTCATTTCCCCGGCAGGCCTATTACGCCGGGAGTAATTCTGGTGGAAACGATGGCGCAGATAGGCGTGGTTGCTTTCGGCATGTATCTTCTGGCTTGTCAAAAAAATGTCAGACCGAGCCAGATGAAAAGTCCCTTAAGTCTCTTTTCTTTTATGGACAATGTGGAATTTAAGGGAATTGTAGTACCCGGAGAAAGGGTGATTGTAAAAGGCAAAAAAATTTATTTTCGTAAAGGGGCTATGAAGGTGGACATAGTTATGGAGAGAGAAAACGGTGAAGTTATCTGTTTGGGAAAATTAGCCGGAATGGGAGTAGAAAAATGAGAACGAGAGTGGTGGTAACAGGAATGGGTGTCGTTGCCCCCAATGCGCATGGTTTGAATAACTTTGAACAGGCACTGCGGGAAGGCCGCTCCGGCATACGTTTTATTCCCCTGTTGGAGCAATTGAAATTCAGCTGCCAGATTGGCGGAGTGCCGGAAAATTTTGATGAGATTCGTGAAAAATATTTTGATCATGACAGACTGCAATCCATGAATGAAAATATCGGTTACGCTTCAGTTTCAGCGGTTGATGCCTGGGTTGATGCCGGTTTTAAAGTTCCAGAAAGCGACAATGATACGGTGGATTGGGATACAGGTGTCATATCCGGGTCAGGAATAGGAGGAATGGATACAATTGCCAACACGCTTGTGCCGATGGTCAATGAAGGCAAAGTGCGGCGTATGGGCAGCAGGATTGTTGAACAGGTCATGAACAGCGCAACCAGCGGGAGTATCGGTGGTTTGATCGGCGCCGGCAACCAGGTTACCTCGAACTCTTCAGCCTGCAGCACCGGCAATGAAGCGATCATCGAAGGACTTTGGCGAATAAGAATGGGATTGGCCAAACGTATGGTGGTCGGCGGTTCGGAAGCCGCTTCTCCTTATATCTGGGGCGGATTTGACGCGATGAAGGTCATCTGCCGTAAATTCAATGATAACCCGGCGGCTGGTTCCCGGCCGATGAGTGCCTCCGCCTGCGGTTTTGTTCCGGGTTCGGGCGGAGCAATGCTTGTTTTAGAGGATCTGGAAACAGCGCTCTTGCGGGGCGCCAGAATTTATGCGGAAGTAATCGGCGGTTGCGTAAATAGCGGTGGGCAGCGAATGGGTGGTTCCATGACTGCTCCCAATCCCGAAGGAGTGAGACGATGTATCCGGACTGCGGTTGCCGATGCCGGTATTGATGCTGCTCAAATTGATGCGATCAACGGCCATCTGACGGCGACATTTGCCGATCCTTACGAGGTTAAAAATTGGGCTGCAGCATTAGAGCGCACGCCGGATAATTTCCCGTTTATCAATGCCACGAAGTCGATGGTCGGACATTGTCTGGGGGCAGCCGGGTCAATCGAATGTGTGGCCACAATACTGCAACTTAATAAAGGATTTTTACATCCGTCAATTAACAGTGAAGATGTCCATCCTGAAATTGAGCAATTTGCCGCAAAGATTCCGCAAAAATGCATGGAGTATCCGCAGCTGCGGATTTTTGCCAAAGCCGGTTTTGGTTTCGGCGATGTCAACAGTTGTCTAATATTTAAAAAATGGGAAGAAAAATAATTATATCAAAAGGAGAATAGTAAATGGACGAGAAAAAAATATTTGAGGAAATGGTTAATATTTTAAAGGCGTATACAAAGGATGTTACGCTTTTGGAAAAAGCGGATATGAAAACGCACATTTTAAATGATTTAAAAGTCAATTCCGCCCGCCTGGTTGATGTTATCATCAAGTGTGAAGATGTTTACGGAATCAGCATCGATGATGACGAAGCGGATAAAATTCGGACAATCGGCGACGCCGTTACGGTAATCAAACAAAAACTTGGGTAAAATAATGGATAGAAAATCCGAATTGTTTCTTCAGGTGCAATACTATGTGGGGCGAATTGCCGTTTTCT
The DNA here is from genome assembly GCA_039679455.1 of Smithella sp. GTDB lineage: Bacteria > Desulfobacterota > Syntrophia > Syntrophales > Smithellaceae > MVRV01. The sequence goes on from JBDKUX010000093.1 coordinate 67,132, forward strand.
TTATTGCGCCCCTGTATTTTTTTATTGCCCGGCTGTTGTTTTACCGGGTTCATAATTTGAAAGAAATACGCCGTCAATGTGCCGTGGAGTTGTCCCGGCACAAAGGCCCCTGGATTGTTTGCGCCAATCATCTCACGATGATTGATTCCTTTCTTTTGACTTATGCGATCTTCAGCTTTGGCGCATATCTGAAGGATTACAAGAAAATACCGTGGAACCTGCCGGAAAGAAGCAATTTCCAGAAAAATATTGTTCTGGCCGTGTTATGTTATCTTTCCAAATGCATCCCGGTCGACCGCGGCGGTCCCCGGGAAAAGACAAAAAAAATGCTGGAGAAATGCATGTATCTGATGCACAGCGGTCAAAATATCATGATTTTTCCGGAAGGCGGGCGTTCCCGCACCGGGCGGATTGATAAAGAAGGCTTCTCGTACGGTGTTGGACGTTTTGTTCAGGATGTGGAAGACTGTAAGATTATGTGCGTTTATATGCGGGGCGACAAACAGGCTACTTATGGTTTCATACCGGCGTGGGGAGAAAAATTTTATGCCCGGATGGAGGTGTTTACACCTGTACGCGCCGCCGCCGGCGGACTGCGCGCCCAGCGTGAATATGCGGCACAGATAATTGAAAAGTTGGCGCAAATGGAGGATAAGTATTTTGTCTTGCATCGGGAACGATGTTGTGGATTGGGAACATCCGGCAAACTTGAACAGAAGCAGGGATTTCCGGTATCAGAAGAAAATCCTCACCAATGTTGAGATTGAATTTGTTAACGATTCTGAAAATCCGGATAAGGTGCTCTGGTCGCTTTGGGCATGCAAGGAAACAGCATACAAGGCGATCAGAAAGTCTTACGCCGGATTATCTTTTTTGCCGCGACAGTGGTCGGTACAATTGAATGGGTACGATAAAATGCTTACGGAGGGTGAAGTCGTCATTCCCGGCTTAAACACTGTTTTTGTTCGACTCTTCTATCTGCCGGAAGGTTGCGTACACTGTGTCGGTGCGGATAATTGGGCTGATTTGGATAATATAATCTGGGGCATGGAGACCTTGCAGGAATTCACCGCAGGTGAAAGTATTGAACCTTCGTTATTTGTGCGCGAGTGTTTGGTTCGGAAGCTGGCAGAGCTTTATCAATTAAATTCCCGGAAGCTGGAAATAAGGAGAGAAAAAGAGGGCGGAGAACTTCAACCGCCTCAATTATATTATGAAAACAGGAAAGCTTCTTGCGACATCAGTTTAAGCCACGATGGAAAATTCGTTGCTTATGCATTTTTAAAACAGTTTATAAACGTCAATATGAAAAATTTGAGTTGATTCCTGTTCATTTATCAATTAAAAGCCATGGTGAAATTTATTTAACATGTGGCCGGGTCCCGTGCAACGGAGGCTTGTGAACCCCGTCAGGTCCGGAAGGAAGCAGCGGTAACAATGTCCGATGTGTGTTGCGGTAAACCCGGCCACCAGTTTATTTACTTATTTACGTGCCATTCTGCTTTCAAAGTGTGACTTCCGGATTATCAGGTTATTTATAAGTTTATAAATTCAGGATGCCAGGGCTAATCCAGCAAAGACAGCCTTCGAGCCTGAATTGGCACAAGGAGTCCGATTGGAATATCTAGTCTTAGCCCGCAAGTTCCGGCCCCAGTCTTTTGAAGATGTCGCCGGTCAGGAACATGTTGTCAAAACCTTGCGCAACGCCATCAGCCAGGGGCATGTCGCCCATGCATTTCTTTTCAGTGGGCCGCGCGGCGTAGGCAAAACAACAATCGCCAGAATTCTGGCCAAATCTCTCAATTGTGAAAAAGGACCGACGCCAACTCCATGCAATGAATGCTCCAACTGCAAAGAAATTACCGACGGCACGTCACTGGATGTCCGCGAAATAGACGGAGCCTCCAATCGCGGCATTGATGAAATTCGGGAACTGCGGGAAAATATCAAGTTTGCTCCCGCTGCTGCCCGCTATAAGATTTACATAATTGATGAAGTCCACATGCTTACGCGCGAGGCCTTCAATGCTCTTTTAAAAACACTCGAGGAGCCACCCTCTCATGTAAAGTTTATTTTTGCCACAACGGAAAACCATAAAGTTCCCGCGACAATTCTTTCCCGTTGCCAGTGCTATGATTTCCGCCGGATTTCTCTCAAGGAGATTGCCGCGAATTTACAAAAAGTGGCTGAGGCCGAAGAAATCCAAATAAGCGAGGCCGCGCTTTCCTGGATCGCTGAAG
>JBDKUX010000094.1:0-21244 GCA_039679455.1 Smithella sp.
CTACATGGATTAAATACCATAAAACTCAATAAATATCGACTATTATATTGTAAATTCAGCATGTTGATTTGAATTTCGACTGATTTTTTGCTTCGTGTGTCGGTCTTAAATCCGACAGACTGCTAGCCAGGATGATCCAAAATTGTTCGTCTCTTCTTTGAAGACTACATTCGCAAATTTAAACATTATCAAATTACGACATGATCTAAAAAAAGGATGGATTCTTCTCAATGAGCTGAATCCATCCTTTAAATTTTTACATTAAAATATTAGCACTATTTTATAGGGTTTGCGGCATGCCCTCATATTTCACAACACATTCAGGTTTGCCGCAGAAAATGAAGCTGTTGTTCATGTGGTCGCGTTCATCCAATGCGATACTTTGAAATACTTCTGCCCAGTTCTGAAAGTCTCTGTAATTTTTAACAAGATTGCTCTTGATGGGTTGATTCTCCCATTCAGGATGATCAGCGACAAATTCCGCATAAATATGTTCAGCGTGATCCTCAAATTCCGCGTTGAAAAGAAAAGCCCTGTTTATGTTAATTCTCGCCACAATCCATGTTAAGAGAACGTAGCTCATGACCATTAAAAAAATTACAGGGGTAGACAAAAACCAGGGGTCGCTGAAGCCGTCCTCTTTCATTTTTTCATGTACAGCCAGCAAATGCCAATATTCGCTATCCTGAGCCTCTCTGCCCCAAGACATAATTCTGCCGGCCAGTTGCACTATTTTAGGGTCGCTATAGTTAAATGTCAAACGTTTGTATTGATAACCCTCCCAGGTACGATAGGGTATACATGCAAGAATCTCGAGAAGTTTTGTTTTGGGTAGTGTTGTTTTTTTTCCGACAAGTAGATCCATGGAGAAAAAAAAGAACCGTGCTATCGCTGAATAGTTATAGTGTGGCCTGGCTAATGAGGCCTGCTGCTCTTTTTTCAGATCGATCTTTATCTTTTCCATTGGCAACCTCCTGCAGGTAAATTAATGCATATTAAAATTTTAACGGCATTTTTATTAAGAGGGTACTTCAGTACTTACTTTTGATCTTTAAGCGACGCAATATTTTAGAATCTTTATACAAAAAGTTTTTCTAAAATGAAAGAAATATTTAATTTTTAAAAAAATTCCACCTCCCCTGTCGCCCCTATATCATTGCCGTAGATTATGACTATTCCTTTCATACCCGGAATTTTTATTCCATAATCGAGAGCTTTTTTTATGTCTTTTTTACTCTTTACACGATTGCCAATGGCAGACGCAGCCGCATCGGCAAGAGTTGCAGATTTGGAGATCACGCAAACAGCATCAGCTTTCCCGAAGCTTAACGATGGTCCGACAGTAGCAGATGACGTACAAATTCCCAATGGCATATCTTCAGGTTTTACAAGTAGATTGAGTTTATAACTTAAAGCAGATTCTCCCGCAAAAATAGCTACGGATATTTTCTTTTTCGTTTTAAGAAAAATGTCTCCGCCGTTTTCGATAATCAGATTTTCTGTTAGATCACATAGATCATACCCCACAAATTCGGAAACTGCACCGGCAACCGAGGCCATTGGCCCCACCCCGCAGATTTTCGATTTACCGATCATTTCACGAACAATCGGCGGCGCAAAATCATTTTCTGTAAGCGGCAAAAGAGATGTGCGGAATTCGGGATGTGTTTTAATGTATGATTCTAAGAAATTCCTGTGTTTTAATAGTGACTTGTAAGCCTGATCAGCCAGATTGGTATCCGAACTTATGAAAAGATCGCTTTCAGCGATTTTCACGTTATATGAAATGAAGTTATCTTTATTTATTAAAGACCTATATGTTCTTTCTTCATATAACATTTTAACTATAAGTTGTCGCACCCTCCCCCAATATGCTGTCTGCTTCTTTTTTTAATTTATCGTTAATATCGAGGCGTAACTCATCACCAAGGTATACAATTGTTTCGCTTTTTTTATTAATAATGTGAATATAACTGTCGTATTTTCCGCGATATTTTTTGATAGCGTTGCTGAAGGAAATAATATTGTCCGGTGAAATTTTATCCGCATCAATAATAAAACGGATCTGTTTATAGGGATTTTCCATCGCTACGGCAAGAGAAACCACATCCTGGGCAATTACTTTGAGCGATTCATCACCTATGTCAATAGTTCCCTGGATTACCACCGGTTCGTCCGCGTGAAGCAGATCGTAATATTTTTTATACGTATCGGCCCAGAAAATGATACTTACCGAACCCTGTAAATCTTCCAGTACGACGTTGCACATAATATCTTTGCGCTTAGTAGTCCTTTCGGACAGGCTGCTGACAACACCGGCAATGCTGATTGTATCTTTATCGCGTTTTGTACTTAAAGAAGCTGAATCCGTGTTGGTAACGAACTTTAATTTGTCGGTAAAACCATACAAAGGATGTCCGGAAATGTAGAAGCCAAGGGTATCCTTTTCGATGGATAAAAGTTCTTTGCGATCCCATTCCGGAAAATCTGGAATTATATAAGCCAGGGCACCGTTTCCCTGAGATTCTCCGGAATCATCCAGATCGTCAAAAAAGCTGGCCTGATTACTGACTTTCTGCTTCTGTTTGCGTTGCGCTTCTTCCATTGCCGCTTCACAGCATTCCATAAGCTGACGGCGTTTATAACCCATGGAATCAAAAGAACCACATTTAATCAGACTTTCAATGACGCGTTTATTAACCTTGCGGAGATCGACGCGGCTTAAAAAATCCATGAACGAGGAGAATCTTTCTTTCTGACGCATGGCAATAACGGATTCGATAGCCGCCTCGCCGACATTTTTCACGGCCGCCAGACCAAAACGGATATTTTCCCCGGAAATACTGAAATCTTTTTGTGATTCATTAATATCAGGCGGCAGGATATTAATACCCATTTCCTTGCAATTGTTCATGTACTTGATGATCTTGTCTCGGTTGTCTTTTTCTGAAGTAAGCAACGCGGCCATGAAAGCCACAGGATAATGCGCTTTCAGATAGGCGGTCTGATAAGTGATAAGGGCGTAAGCCGCGCTGTGAGACTTATTAAAGCCGTATTCAGCAAATGTCTCCATCTGCTCCCATATGGTTTTTGCCTTGTTTTCATTGATATTTTGATTTCTTGCGCCTTCGAGAAATTTGGGTTTCTCCTTTTCCATCGCCGCAACCTGCTTTTTCCCCATCATTTTGCGCAGGGTATCGGCCTGGGCCATAGTGTAGCCGCCGATCACGTTGGCAATTTGCATTACCTGCTCCTGATAAAGGATGATGCCGTAAGTCTCCTTCAGGATTGGCTCAAGCTGCGGAAGTTCATAGGTAATCTGCTGTTTTCCATGCTTGCGGGCAATAAAGTCGGGAATCATTTTCATGGGTCCGGGACGATAGGCGGCAATTAAAGCAATGACGTCTTCAATATGATCCGGTTTAAAATTAACCAGAAGGTCCTTCATGCCGGCGCTTTCCAGTTGAAAAACCCCGTCTGTTTCGCCTTTAATCAATAACTTGTAAGTTTCCTGATCATCAAGCGGCAAATCGTTGATGTTAATTTCTATATTGTTAGATTCCTTGATGAAATTGATCGCATTTCTAATTACTGTCAGCGTCTTGAGCCCCAGAAAGTCGAACTTGGTTAAGCCGACCGTTTCAATATCTTTCATGGAGTATTGTGAAACAATATCGTCTTTAGGCGCAAACAGGGGAACTCTATCGACCAGCGGCACGTCCGAAATGACGACTCCGGCGGCATGCACAGAAGAGTGGCGATTGAGGCCTTCCAAAATCACTGAAAGTGAAAGCAGTTTATCAATTTGTGGATTTTTCTTGCGTTCTTCTGCAAACCTCGGCTCCATTTCAAAAGCCTGAGCAAGAGTAATATTCAAGACATTCGGCACCAGCTTGGCGATACGATCCGCTTCGCTATAGGGAATATTCAAGGCGCGTCCGACATCCCGAATCACACCTTTGGCCATCATTTTTCCAAATGTGCAAATTTGTGTGACTTTATCCTTACCGTACTTATCCGTCACGTATTTGATGATTTCACCGCGCCGCTCCTGACAGAAGTCAATATCGATATCCGGCATGCTGATGCGGTCCGGGTTCAAAAATCGCTCGAAAAAGAGACCGTAACGCAGGGGATCAACATCAGTGATCCGGATGGCAAAGGCGACAAGAGACCCCGCAGCCGAACCACGTCCCGGCCCGACCGGAACATCATTGTGCTTGGCATGCTTGATAAAATCAGAGACGATGAGAAAGTAGCCGGCAAACCCCATTTTTTTAATAATTTCGAGTTCTATACGCAGACGCTTATTGTACTTTTCCCGAACTGCGGCCTCGTCTTCCCTCTGATATTTCATGATGGCCGGGAAACGCTTTTCGAGCCCGTTTACCGCCTTGCGTTCCAGATAACTTTCCAGAGTCTCCTCGGGCTTTTTCACTTCAAACTTCGGCAGATAAAACTTGCCGAATTCAAATGTCAAATTGCATCTTTCAGCAATATCCACTGTGTTGGAAATAGCTTCCGGCGTTGCGGCAAAGAGTTCATGCATTTCTTCCGGAGAGCGGACATAAAACTGATTGGAAGACAGGGACATCCGGTCGCTGTCTTCAACGGTTTTACCTGTCTGGATGCATAAAAGAACATTGTGCGCCTCGGCATGCTCAATATTGAGGTAATGACAGTCGTTGGTGGCAATGAGCCCGATGGAGAGTTCCTTGCTCAATTCGATCAGTCCTGCATTAGCGATCTTCTGCTCCGGGATGCCGTTTTCCATGAGTTCCAGAAAGAAATTATCTTCACCGAAAATTTCCAGATATTCACGCGCGGATTTCCTGGCTTCATCCATATTGCCCCGGACGATATGGGCGGCGATTTCACCATGGAGGCAGGCGCTGGAGGCAATAAGGCCTTCAGAGTATTGCTTAAGCAATTCTTTATCCACTCGCGGCCGGTAATAGAAACCTTCGATATGCGCGGCGGAGGTCAGTTTCATCAAATTCTTGTATCCCTGCATGTTTTTGACTAGTACGACTAAATGACGCGTGGCTTCGCCAATCGAAGATGCGGTCCGGTCAAAACGGCTGCGCGGGGCGACATAGAGTTCGCAGCCGATGATGGGCTTTATACCGTTTGCCTCGGCCTGTTTATAAAAATCGATTGCACCGAACATATTGCCGTGATCCGTGATGGCAATCGCCGGCATCGCGAATTCCTTCGCCTTTTTAAAAAGTTCGTTCAGGCGAATCATTCCGTCGAGTAAACTGTATTGCGTATGGACATGAAGATGAACAAAATCTGACTGTTTCATGATAAAATATATGTTGATTGATCAATCGATCCAGTAATTGGGCGCTTCTTTGGTAATGATGACGTCATGCACGTGACTCTCCCTCAGGCCGGCGGTGGTTATACGGACAAAACGCGCTTTTTCTATCAGCTCCGGAATTGTTCGACAACCCGCATAGCCCATACCTGCCTTTAAGCCGCCCATTAGCTGTAAAATACTGGCGGAAAGAGTTCCGCGGAAAGGCACCCTTCCTTCGATTCCCTCGGGAACAAGTTTGTGCGCTGCTTCGATATCATCCTGATAATAACGGTCGCGGCTGCCCATTTTCATGGCTTCGAGCGATCCCATCCCGCGGTAAACTTTATAACTTCTGCCTTGAAATAATATTGTTTCACCGGGGCTTTCTTCCGTACCGGCAAACAGGCCGCCGATCATAACACTGCATGCCCCGCAGCCGATGGCCTTGACAATATCACCGGAATATTTGACGCCGCCGTCCGCAATTACCGGAACTCCATGTTTCGCAGCCACCTTGCAGACGTCGCGAATAGCAGACATTTGCGGCACGCCAACTCCGGCGACAATTCGAGTTGTACAGATGGAACCGGGACCGACCCCGACTTTGACGGCGTCAACACCGGCATCAATCAAAGCTTGGGTGCCCTCCCCCGTTGCCACGTTTCCGGCGATTAATTCACATTTTGGGAAAGCTGCCTTTGTTGCCTTGATGGCATTAATAACTCCCGCGGAATGGCCGTGGGACGTATCAATACAAATTACATCAGCTCCGGCAGCCAGTAATGCTTCGACTCTCGGTTCCCTGTCAATAATGCCGACAGCAGCCCCGACGCGCAGCCTTCCCAGGGAATCTTTACAGGCATTGGGAAACTTACGAATCTTTTCAATATCTTTGATAGTGATAAGGCCTTTCAATCTGTATTCTTCATCGACAACCAGCAATTTTTCGATGCGATGCTTGTGCAGCAGCTTCTTGGATTCTTCCAGGGTAATACTGGCGGAAACAGTAACGAGATTTTCCTTGGTCATAACATTGGAAACCGGTTGATCTATATTCTCTTCAAATCGCAAGTCACGATTAGTAAGAATGCCAACCAGCTTTCCATTCTTGACGACAGGCACTCCGGAAATCGAATATTTGCTCATCAGCGCCATGGCGTCGCTTACCATGCGTTCGGGTTCGATAGTAATGGGGTCAACAATCATGCCGCTTTCCGATTTTTTAACACGATCAACTTCTATTACCTGACGTTTGATGCTCATGTTCCGATGAATTATTCCAATACCACCCTCTTGGGCCAGGCAGATGGCCGTGCGTGATTCTGTAACAGTATCCATTGCCGCCGAAACAATCGGAATATTCAAAGAAATATTTTTTGTTAGTAAAGTGGATGTATTTACATCCCGCGGTAAAACATCCGATTCGGCCGGCAGGAGAAGCAGATCATCGAAAGTCAAAGCATCTTTCACTACATCGTCAAGCATTATATCCTCCGTAATTACAATACGTAATGATTAATATAAAATTTTTCGTTATTGTGGTTTATGTAAAAACTATTATCTTTTTCCTCATGTTCAATATATTCCGCCAATTGATAGTAACCTTTGCGGGAAAACCTCGCCGCAAATTTTCCGTTTTTCACCATACAGTAGGGAATATTTTCCTTACCCATGTATAACGAATGTAAATCCAGTTTTTCCCAGGAATCATCGGTCAGTTTAATATAAATATGATCTGCCTCGTCTCCATCAAGTTTTTGCTTGTAAGTTGATTTCACGACAAAAGCTGTATCTTCAACATCAAGGTAGCAGACTTCTCTTCCTAATTCTATAAAGTATTTGCCCTGCTCGTCAATCCTGAGATGTTCAAAAAATATACTCAATATATCCTTACGGAACATATGCGCCCCGCGATAGTACCAGATTCCTTCTTTATCTATTTTGATATCCGAGTTTTCCATTTTCATTTTTAAAATCTCTTTTTACTGTCCAGCAGCATAGTTATCGGCCCGTTATTGACCAGTTCAACTTGCATCATTTCCTGAAATTTTCCACAAGCAAGCTTCTTTACTTTTACGGATCCCTGTTTGAGAAAATACTCATAAAGTTCGTTGGCGAGTGCAGGTTCTTCCGCCTGAAAGAATGAAGGTCTTCGGCCTTTTGTACAATCTCCCAGTAAAGTAAACTGGGAAACCACCATCATTTCACCACCGATATCTAATAAAGACAAATTCATCTTATCCTGATCGTCTTTAAAGATGCGTAAGTTGATTGCCTTATCGAGGATATAATCAGCGTCAGATTTTGTGTCTCCTTTTTCTACACCTAACAAGACTAGTATCCCTTTGTTTATGGAGGAGATTTCTTCGTTGTTGATGCTGACGCCGGCCCTGTCGACTCTCTGAATTACTGCCCGCATTGATGGTCTCACTTAATAATGTGTGTATGCTAGCAACAAAATTGACTATCTTCAAGCAATTTCTATGAAAAGAATTCCTCTAAATCTTCAAACGTTGCGATAACAATTGCTTCAGATCATGAACCAGTTCCACCGGGTTGGGCTTGGCAAACTGAGCGTCGGCACCGACGGATTCTCCTTTATGACGCAACTTGTCAGTAATAAGGGATGAAAAAAGAACGACCGGCAGAATTTTCAGCACCGGATCATTTTTAATTTTCTGGCAAAGGCTGTAACCGTCCATTTCCGGCATTTCTATGTCCGAGAGAACGATGTCGATAAAATCGGTTATACTTGTGCCTTGATCTAAAGCATTTTTTTTCAGGTCGGCAAGATGGTTCCATGCTGCTTTTCCATCCATCATGGATGTAACAACAAATTCTTTTTCCATTTCCAGCATTTCTTTCACTGAATTACGAATGATCTTTGAATCGTCGGCATGGAGAACTTTTATAGGGAATGTTATTTCTAAAACATTTACTGCGGATAAAATCTCTTTTTTTTCACCTGGCTCACGATCGGGCACGGCCAGACGGGGATCAAGATCCCCCATTATTCTTTCCAGATCCAGCATGAGAACGGTTCTGTCTTCCAGCAATACCATACCCGTTATCGCATCACAGAAGTTCTGCATGTAATTGTCCACCGATTTTATATTTGACCAGCTTGTACGATGAATCCTTGTAACCCCGGATACGACAAAAGCGGAAGTTATGTTGTTAAACTCCGTGATGATAACGATGCGTTTTTCACTCTCCAGTTGTTTTCTTCCCAGCCAGTGAGCCAAATCCAGCAGCATTATCACTTTACCGCGGTGGTTGAAGACACCGGTTACAAATGGTGCCGAGGTTGGCGGCTTAGTCACATTATCCGGCATGTTGATGATTTCCAGTACTTTTGCCACATTTACTCCATAGTAGCCGCGATAACCGTCTTCTTCGTCAATATAAATTTCAATAATCTCCAATTCATTCGTACCACTTTTTAGCAATATTCCCTCTTTTTGCTCCGCTGCCATGCTGTTTCTTCCTTTCCTGAAATGCATGAACCCATAATGCGCAAATGATGGTACGGAATTTCATGGGCATACAAAAGATTAAATAAAAAAATATAAATATGGACTTGCAATCAATACTTGCTTCTTTTAGGGAGGTATAGGGATAACCACCTTGAATGTCAATAAAATTATATTAATAATAAAAAAGAAATGTACAATTATGCTTAATGCGGTTCAATTTTTTTATAGGCCCTATAAACATCATTGCCTTCCGGCTGACTTTGCCCATGCCGGATTTCTTCCGCGAGTGATGCATTTATACGCATCTTAACGTTGGGTACCCTGGCAAAAGATAACTCCCGATATTCAAAAATAATCCCTTTAGTCTTTTCCTCTTTTATCTCGGACCAGGGAATCAAAAGCGGCGAATGCTGGAAACGGAAAATAGCCAAAATATTAATATAAAGTCCTTCCGGATTGCCCCCGAAGGTCAGGCAGTTATTGTAATTTACAAATCCATTCATTCTACAGCTGCGGAAACGCCAGCGTTTGCCGTTGAATTTCCCGCCATAGCGGTAAACCTGGGCCAATTTTCCCCACCCACCGACACGGGAGAGAATGAAGCAGACAAATATCCATATGGCTATAAAAAACACCGGAAAAATAACTACTGGTAACATGATAAAGATTGGTTCCATTTATTTTCTCCGGCACCCTGGACCGGTCATAGTGCTGCAACCGCGGGTTTCAGGTGTTACCGTAATCTGAGTGCTGATGCGTTCCTTCAACGCCGGAACATGGGAAATTACGCCGATAAGTTTGCCGTCCTGCTGCAGACCCGCCAGAGTCTCCAGGGCAGTTTCCAGCGCTTCATCGTCGAGTGTCCCAAAGCCCTCGTCCAGAAAGAGGGAATCCACGCGTACATTCCGGCTGGTCATCTGCGAAAGACCGAGAGCCAAAGCAAGGCTGACAATAAAACTTTCACCGCCGGACAGATTCTTGGTGGAGCGGATTTCACCCGCCTGATAATTGTCAATGACATTCAATTCCAATGGTTGCGCAACGTCGTGAATCAGCAGATAGCGATCAGTCATTTTCCGAAGCTGCCGGTTGGCCTGGGCTGTCATCATCTCGAAAGTCAGTCCCTGGGCGAAATTGCGAAATTTCTTGCCATCGGCGGAACCGATAAGATCGTGTAGATCATTCCAGCGGGCACATTCCTTTTTACGTATTTCTATAGCTCGTAAACGCTCCTGTCTGTTTACTTTTTGTTTTTCGTTTTCATTTAAGCGCTGGTTAATGCCGCCGATATTCAATCTTATCTGTTTCAGTTCAGTCTCACTTAATGTAATACTTTCCTTTATCGCATCAAGAGGTTGATCCGTCAGCTGTTTTTCCTTCTCGGCGGCGTAAGCGGACAATTTATCCTTGCGGCGTGTTTCCATCTGTGTCTTTTCCTGGATGAGTTCTTTTTCCCGGTTCGCGATTTTCTCTCTTTCATCTTCGCTCAAACAGGCGCTGACATACTCCGCTTCATTCGCAAATCCGTTTTGAGTAAATCGCTCGGTCAAGCGCTTCATCGTCTCTTCCAATTCCTGTATACGCTTCGCCGTCTTCGCGTTTAGTGTTTCTATTTTTCCCTGGAGCACTACAAATTCCTGCTCTTTTTTCTGATGGTCATCGCCGCTTTTCTGTAAATACTTTAGTGCCTGATTTACGGCAGCCGCAAGGCACTTTTCTTCCTCGTCGGGATCCTTTTCTCCAAACAGCAAGCGACGTGCATTTTCCTGGTTTTCACAGATGCTTTTTAAAGCGTCAAGTTCTTCACGTCTCGTGGCCAGGTCTTTTACCATATTATTTAGCAGCGATTGCACCTGAGAGATCTCCGCCTGTAGATCGGCAATCTTTTTCTCCCCGGTGTTTTTTTCATTTTTCTTTTTTTGCCAGGTATTGTGGCGTACAGTAAGTTCCTTTAGAATAGCATCAATATTCTGCGACAAAAGCTGTTTTATTCCATAAGGTTCTAAATCCTGCAGCGATGCTTTGCGGGCTTTTTCCATTTCGGTGGACATTTCATCGATATTTTTACTTAACTGGGAATATTCCAGATTTGCTTTCTCCACCTTGATCCTGCTTTCCTGGAAAGCCGAAGCGGCGGCATCGAATTGCATCCTCACTCTCTCCAGTAGTTTCTGGGCAGTCTTTTCTTTTTTAGCTAGGCCGTCTACCCTGGTAATGACGTGGTTCGTCTCAGCAAGTTTTACCTGTACATCGGCTAATTCTTTACGCAAGAAATCGGCGTTCATTCGAGGCGCAATTTCAATATTCAACTTCACCAGTATGTCGTTGAAGGCCTTTTCATTATCAGAAATAGCTGTCGTCTTTTGAGCAATCTCATTTTCTTTATGGCGGATTTCAGCTCTCGACTCGGCTAATTTTGTTTCCAATTTATTTTGCATTTCGGCAGCTTTTTTAAAGTCGGCTTTGGTCTTTTTCAATGCCGATTCCGCGTTGCTCAACTGCGGAATATTTCCCTTGGCATAGGGGTGGTCGAGAGCGCCGCATAAAGGACAGGCTTTACCGTCTTCTAAAAGTTTGCGTTCTGCTTCCAGATCCCGGATGCGGGACAAAAGCAATACCTGGGTCTCCAGGGAAAAAATTTCTTTTTCTAAAAGCTCGTTCTTATAACTACCGGATTTTATTTCTTCTAAAAGTATCTCTTGCGTGGACTTTAAGTTTTCCGTAAAGGTATTTAAATTTGCCAGCTCTTTGCGGGTTTGATCAATCCGCTCCATTGTTGTTACTGCCTGGATCAAAAGATGTTCGCGGTCCTTCTGGTTGTCACACTGTTCGCGCCATTGGCTTATTTCCCGGCCCTGGAGAATTGCGGCCAGTTCATCGAAAAGCACCCTTTGATCTCCCTGGACTTTCTCTAATTGTTGGCGGAATTCTTCATGCTTTGCTTCAGCCCCTTGACATGCTGTCTCAGCGGTTTTCTTTTTCTTTTCCGCTTCCACCAAGGCTTCACGGGCAAGTAAATATCGTGCCTCCAATTCCTTAATCGATGTCAATCCGCGAACTATGACAGAAAGTTGAGTCACCAGATCTGCATCGGCAGTATGTGTGCTTTCGTATGCATGGATTGTTTCCAATTCGGTCTTCGCCGTCTTCAAAGCCCATGAGCTTTTTTCCAGACGGGATTTATATTCGTCACCCTGTCGTTCTACGACAGCCACCGCCCTATCCTTCTCTTGAAGCTGCTTTTTTTGTTCGCTTATCCGGGCATCATATTCCCGTACTTTTTTTATAGTATCTAATGATGCGCTCTGTGTGTTCCGGGCTTCGATCAAACTGGTTTCTGCAGCCTGCTTTAGCAGTAGTGCTTCCGATTTTAGTTTTTCCAAATCCGGCAGCGTGGCGACCGCGTCTGACAGCTCGCGAGTTTCCGCTTCCTGCTGGCTTCGCAAGTTCACAACACTTCGGTAATCGCCTTCCAGGCTGAGCGCCTTGCGGGCGCGTTCCAGCTTTTGGGCTTCCGGCGCGAAAGCATTTATGCGCCCGGTGAATTCCTGTTCCTGCCGGTTTAGTTCGGCGATATCTTTTTCCAGATTAGCCAGATTATTTAACCAAAGCAAAGCCAGACGAAGACCATCGACCTTCCCGGAAAATTCCGCCTCCCGCGCTTGCTTTTCTTTAAGTTCCGCTTGAAGTATTTCTTCTTCCTCGCTGCTCAGGATTTGAATTCCTTTAAATTCCGCCTGCAGAAGATCGAGCTTTTCCTGTTCCTCCCTGCGGCGTTCATGGACTTTCATAGAAATGATGCTATAGATTTCAGTACCGGTGATCTGCTCCAGGATAGGAGCACGGTTGTCAGGAGTGGCCTGCAGAAAGGCGGCGAAACCACCCTGCGCGAGCAGCATGGATCGGGTAAAGCGGTCAAAATCCATCCCGCTGACTTTTTCTATGAACTCCGCAACCTGGGTAATGCGGGACTCCAGAACGGCATCCGTATCGGCATCAATCACTTCATGCCTGGCCGGCTGCAAATCGCCGGTGGATTTTTTTCGGGAGCGGTGCTGACTCCAGTGACAGCGATAGCGCCCCTTTTGCGTTTCGAAAGTAACCTCGGCAAAACACTGCCCGGTCTGGCGCGACATGATTTCATTGCTGCTTTTCGTCACCTTGTCCAGGCGGGGAGTTCGGCCGTAAAGCCCCAGACAGATAGCATCCAGGATGGTCGTCTTTCCCGAACCTGTGGGGCCGGTAATAGCAAAAATACCGTCTGATGCATAAGCCGGATGGGTGAAATCGATTTGCCATTCGCCGGCAAGCGAATTGAGATTTTTGAATCGAACTCCGAGTATCCTCATATTTTCCTTTAATCTTTACTAAGAAACTGCGCTGTAATTACCATTTGCATCATTGTTCGATTTTCTTTTCCCCTGCTTGCGTAAGGGTTGTTGTCCCCCTCTGGAGGGGGTGCAGGGGAGGTTATTTCCTCAATAATCCGTATAAGTTATCTTCCATACCACCCCCTACCCCAGAAACTGCATCGCAATAGCAGAAATTGCCGCTTAATGTCCTCCGCTGGCGGAGGTGTGACGCAGTGACGGAGGTGGATTATGGAGTGCCAATGTGGAACTTGTGAATATTATAACTGCATTAAAGATGACCACCCCCTGCCCCCGCCAGCGGGGGACACTCCCCTTAATTTAAATAACCGTACAAAAGCATTTGTCATTTCCTTGAAGAAGGAACTCTGCAAAGTCTCTATTCCTGCCTTGCGTCCTGTTCATGGATAGAGACGATGATCTCCTGATAAGCGCTCAGTAGCGTCGCCTGCTGATCTTCAGGAACTTCATGGGCTTTCAGGCAACGCTTGAACACCTCGGTCACATCCAGATCGTCGAGAGTTTCCTCCGGATTCATGCCTGCGAGCGCGCGTTCTATAACGCGATTGTTCTTCGTGCGGAGGATTTCCAGCGAGCTTCCGGCGATGCTTTCATCAAGCCGTTCCTGCAGGTTTCCCGTTATTTCATCGCCCTCATAAATGATTTCGAGCCAGGCATTGCTTCTCTCAGTCTTTAGCTCGTGAATACCTGCAGAAATGGCTGGCCAGTCTCCCCGCAGAGTCTTCAATTCCTGAAAACAGGGAACGGGTATGCTCTTTATATAAGGATCATTTTCCCCGAATTCCACAACAACGACGCTCTTTTGCTTTTCAGCTTCGTTAAAACCTATGGGCAGGGGCGAGCCACAGTAGCGGATCACTTCCGAACCGCCAACCGTTTGCGGAAAATGAAGATGGCCCAGCGCCAGATAATCGATACTTTCGGGAAATATGTCGGTCTTAACCTGGGCAAGCGTTCCGATATAAAGTTCCCGCACACCGTCGCCATCAACCGTTTGGCCACCGGCGGCAAAGAGATGTCCCATAGCAACAATCGGCACCGGCTTTTTCAGCTCGGCGCGTTTGCGCTCGGCGGCGTTACACACCTGACGGTAATGCACCCTGATCCCTTCGATGATTTTGCGTTCCTTGTCTTCAACACTTTCCCCTTCTTCAGCCGTACGTATATCGCGGTCCCGAAGATACGGAATTGCGCAAACGATCAGACGGGCCTCGCCGTCAGGACCTGCTATCACGACAAGTTCATCAGCGGGATCAGATGAGATGCATCCCACCACATGAACATTCAGAAATTTCAGCAGTTGCCGGGGGGCATCGAGAAAGGAAGGCGAATCATGATTGCCGGCAATAATAACCACATGCCTGTTGGCAGAGGCGGCAACACGACATAAAAAGCGGTAATAGAGCTCCTGGGCGTGGTTGCTGGGCGTCGTGTTATCGAAAACGTCACCCGCCACCAGCAGCACATCAATATTTTCGCGTTCGATGATTTCCGCCAGCCAGTTCAAAAACACCTCAAACTCATCGTATCGTTTGCGGTTATAAAGCGCACGGCCAATGTGCCAGTCGGAGGTGTGGAGGAGTTTCATTTGTACCTTATAAATAACAGGAGGTGAAGGCTTTCTTTCACTACCAAGCTCCGTCAAAACCGTCCGTTGTATATAGCCACATGCCGGTATTGATGAAGAGTAACGCCTTTTCTTTCTCGATTAAAAAGCGTTTTATTAATGCTATATTGACAAAGGGAATAACTTTTTAACTTCATTCAATTTATAAATTGACTTAATGTTATGATTCGTTTTTCAAATTTCTTATTAACTTATATGAGACTTTTCTGGCAAAGTTTATAGATTTGGAAATGTCTTTTAAATATCATTCGACATTTACGTATTAAGCTCTTTCGCTTTTGTGTAATCTTGATTGGCCATTTTAATTTCTCCTTTTGCTTTATAAGCATTTCCTCGATTGACATAAGCCCCGACATTTTGGGGATCAAGTTCTATTGCTTTTGTAAAATTATCTATCGCCAGGTCATGGTTTTCTTTTTTCACATAAGCAATTCCGAGATTTAAATAAGCCAAGACATTTTGGGGATCAAGCTCTATCGCCTTTTTATAAGTATATATCGCTATTGTATTATAGGTTATTCCTTTCGTTGAATAAGCATTTCCGAGATTGACATAAGCACTTGTATTTTGGGGATCAAACTTTATTGCTTTTGTATAATCATCTATCGCCAGATCATATTTTTTTATGTTAGAATAGATACATCCGCGATTGTAATAAGCATCGACATTTTGCGGATCAATCTCTTCCACTACTTTTGTAAAATCCTTCATCGCCAGGTTATAGTCTCCTTTTTCACCATGAGCAGTTCCGCGATTGATATAAGCCCTGATATTTTGCGGATCAATCTCTTCCACTACTTTTGTATAATCATCTATCGCCAGATCATATTTTTTTATGTTAGAATAGATACATCCGCGATTGAAATAAGCTAAGGTATTTTGCGGATCAATCTCTTCCACTACTTTTGTAAAATCCTTTATCGCTAGGTCATAGTCTCCTTTTTTACCATAAGCATTCCCGCGATTGATATAAGCACTGACATTTTGCGGATCTAGCTCTTCCACTACTTTTGTAAAATCTTTTATCGCTATAACCATGTAGGTTATTCCTTTCATTGCATAAGCAGTTCCGCGATTGAAATAAGCTAAGGCATTTTGCGGATCAATCTCTTCCACTACTTTTGTAAAATCATCTATCGCCAGGTTATAGTCTCCTTTTTCACCATGAGCAGTTCCGCGATTGATATAAGCCCTGATATTTTGCGGATCAATCTCTTCCACTACTTTTGTAAAATCCTTCATCGCTAGGTCATAGTCTCCTTTTTTACCATAAGCATTCCCGCGATTGATATAAGCTAAGGCATTTTGCGGATCAATCTCTTCCACTACTTTTTTATAATCCTTTATCGCTAGGTCATAGTCTCCTTTTTCACCATAAGCACTCCCGCGATTGATATAAGCGGCGGCATTTTTTGGATTAAAAAATAAGGCCTGTGTATACCTTTCTATAGAATCATTGAGCAAATTATCAACTTGCAACATATAAGCTTTATCCAGTATAGCCGCTGATATTTGAACACCATAACTATTTACTATGCCTCTAATATTCTTCATTACATTAATCTGTTCATCAAAATCAATCTCTTCAATCCCATCAAGCTGATAATCAGGGAGCTCAATAATTCCATCATGAACATCAATAGCCTTCTTTTGTTCGAGAAATTCCAGAGTATTCGAAACCGCCCTTCCCGCAAAAAACCACTTTCCGGAATTTCTTAATCGATTTTTTCCAAGAAGATACAATAACTTGTATGATATCGGAATATGGAGAGTCATAGACAAAAATGCAAATATCTTGTATATTTCTTCAATATGAGGATTCTTCTTTTTCAATATGTCAAAGGTACTCACTTTCCATGATTCATATGCTTTTTGTTTGAAATCCCATTTTATTTCATTTTCAGTTATTTCCTTGCCACTTCTTAACTTCATATAAGTGACTATGCTCTCACAGGAATATCCCTTATTGATTTCAAGTATTCTGTCTATTGCCTGATTATTCATGGTGATACTGTATATGGATATCAAATTTTCTATCATTTGCCTCTCGAAAGCTTCTTCCATATTTCCCAATTCATATATTTCAAATGATTTCCAGAATGAATCGGTTTTATAATTAACTTTACCCATCTTATCGAAATTTTCGTGCCTACATGTTGCCACAAAGTGAAATTGGTTGGTTTTTTCCTGTAAGACTTCTATTACCTTCTTGAGCTGATCCTGTGGCCCGATAGAGTCCGGATTTTTCTCATTTTGGGAAGGGTATATATTCGAGAGCTCATCATAGAAAAGCACCGTCGCCATGTTTGTAAGCTCATGTGGTATTTTCTGTTCGGAAAAATTATACGGGATGTGGCCGCTTTTAGGATATAAAATTATACGTGGATCATTACCTTTAAATATCTCTTCTTTAATGATTTTAAAAGCTTCGCGCGTTTTTCCCGTTTCCGCCCTGCCGACAATAAGGATGCGGCGATTTCCTGTATCAACTTTAGGATCATTCAGTAAATTTCTGTCGCGGTTGATATATGGATTACTTACCTCGGTCAGCGTCTTTGAGACAACGAGTTTGTCGGCAAACTTATCCAGATCTATTAATTCAAAAGGAAATTCTTCACTTTTATCATTTTTCTTTTTATGTGATAGATATATCGTTAAGATGATGAATATTGTTATCGATAATATAAAAAGAAGCAAAGCTAAAAGAGTATTTTCTTCATACCAATCCCCCATCCCAAATAAATCGAAAATGGCTTTTAGTTGCAAACCTACCAAAGGCCCTAAAAGCCCTAAAATTACTAATATTATATGCTCAGATTTAAAATACTTAAACAAATTCTCCTTAATGAATATTTCTATTCAAATATTTAATATGATTATTTTTAATTATGAGAACATTTATCGTTTTTTTAGCAATTACCAATTTCGTTTGTCAATAAAATTGTTTTTGAGCTGCCAAGAGAGCGCAGGGTCAGGTCTATTTTCTTAACATGGCAATAAAAAAGTCATGTCGAAGACTAGTTTGAATGCACCTTTCGTGAGCCTTTGGTATTCATTAAAAACGTTTCCGGCAAGAGTCAAAGAAATTAAAGATTAAGGTCGCTTATTTATTTTTTATTCTTTACTTTTTCGCCGTATAGAAAGTCACGTTCTCTCCATTCCAGCAATCACCAGGTGGTAAGATCTTTTCGTGGTTTTTTATTTCCCTGTATCCAATCATTTCCAAAACGTTTTCATTTCTTCCTTTTCGTAGTACCTGCTCCAGAAATTGTATGTATCAATCTTTTTCTCTGAATCAATCACAATATGCTGATTCAACAGCAATTTTTCTTGCGGATAATGATAACCCCTTGACAAGGCTATGTATGGACTTTCTTTCCAAAAACCCGATTCTTCAACCTCCCATGATTGCGGCATAATTTTCGAGTCAATATTTCTTTCATTTATCACGTCAAGTAGCAGCATTCCTTTTGTTTTCAGGCTTCGATATATGTTTTGCAAAACAATATTTGCATCATCCGGATTAAATACGCAAAAATCCAAGTATATTAAAACCGCTAAATCATATTTCTCTTTTATCTTTAGTTCCCGATAATCCATTTGTATGTACTCTATATTCAGATTTTTCTCTGCAGCACTCTTTTTTGCATATTTGATCGAATTTTCTGAAAAATCAATTCCCGTCAATTTGTGTCCTTTTTTGGCAAATCTTTCTGCATACAGCCCCGGCCCACAACCCAGATCAAGAATATCAATATTACTTTTCCCAAGCATTTGATCGATCCAATCAACTATTAGATCAATTTTTTCACTGCTTCTGCTTGCCATGTCATTATCTGAAGCCAAATGGTATTTCAGGAGTTGCCTTGATATGTACGGGTCGGTCCACATCGTGGACGAACCTGTTTCGTAAACCTTTGGTCGCTTGGTAAGACTTAATAATTTTAAGATATTCATCGGTCTCTCAATCTCGTCGCCATAATCTGCATCTTTTTGTCATGATGACTTAAGTTGCCCGGCATCGATTGTACTTAAATGGGCAAATCGACGGCGAATCGTCTTGCGAAAACTGACGGCCGGATGACCAAGAATTAAGGCGACCGACGGCTTATTGGAATCCGGGATACCAAGTTGCCGACACAACGGTTTGTTTCGCTCTAAAATGGGAGGAGCCCCGCCAATGATCGTGCTGCCGAGTCCTAATGATTCCGCAGCAAGCATCGCATATGTGCAGGCAATACGCGCATCCAGCACGTCAGTGTAAGGAGAGTGGTGGAAGATCAGCAGGACAGGTGCGTCGTAGAAGAGTTTGTCGCGTCCCTCGCGGTGAGCATTGACATAGACCTGCGCGAGCGGTAGCACGAAACCGGCAAACATCTCATATTTCACTTTTCCAATAAACGGACGCATAACAGCCAGAAGCCACGGCTTAAATATTTTGAGAAATCCTTCATACCCCTTGATTATTTCATCTGCAATCCGTCGGACTTCCTCATTCCCGATCACGCTTACGCAACCGATATCCCACGGTGGAACACCCATCGGTGCAGTTGACGCAATTTCGACCACACGCTCGACCAGCCTGGAATCGACCGGGATTTCGCGAAAACGGCGGACGCTGCGACGTGCCCGCATAAGCGCTTCCAGTTGGTCAGCACTGGCGCGCTCACCCGGTCCAGGAAGCGGCAACAAGTCCTGTGGTGATACGCCACGCCCCCTCACGGAAATTGCTCCCGTGGAGCAAACCATCATACAATGACCGCAGGCCATGCAGCCAAACAGGCTCTTATCCGAAACCTGTAATTTACCGTCATCCATTATTAATACTTCCGCCGGGCAAATCTTCGCACACGAGCCGCACTGCGAACAGGTCTTTTCATCAATCGTCACGTTTCCCGGCTCTCGATACATGCTATGAAAGATTGTCATGAAAATCTCCTTCTGCCTGTAAAACATGAATCATACCGATTAGTCATTGCAAATTCCGTAACAACATGCTGAGGGTGTCTTTCGTGTTCTTGACGGGAATGTCAAACTGTTCGGCATACCTGATAACGGTGCCGCCGAATAAATCCCATTCGCTTTGTCTTCCCTTCAACTCAACATCTCTTTGAAATGATGTTTTCGTTTCGAAAGGAAACTGGCCGGCTTTCGAGAACGTTTTATCAACAATATCGGACGGAAGATTTATTTTAAGAGTCCTGGCGATCGATACGATTTCCTGCATGATGTCTTTGACGAGAACGCCGAGGTTCTCGTCGCTGGCTGCCTCGCCAATTGTTTTACCGTAAGTTGCCGTCACCAACGCAAAAGAGGCAATGAAAATATATTTTGTCCATATTTCAACATTTACGTCTTCAAAAAAAGTAATCGGGATGCCTGAGATTTTAAACAGATTCATCAGGTTTTCCGGATAATACTCTGGATATTGCGGATCTTTTCCAATGAATATCTGACCGCTTCCGCCATTCTGAAAAATTATGCCGGGGGATTCTATGTGGGTCCCCACATACAAACAGGACGGCAGAACAAATCCATCCCTGACATTCCGTCGTATTCGCTCATAAATATCGGCACCGTTTAACAGCGGTAGGATTACGGAGTTTTTATCTGTAATTTTGGTCAGTTCTTTAGTTGTATTATCCAGGTCATAGCCCTTAACCGATACGACAACAATATCGAAAACAGGCAAATTATTGACGTTATCTGAACAGAAATAAGGCCTGACCAGAATATCTTCTTTCCCTCCGTCTTTTTTCAAAAGCAGGCCATTCTCTAGAATGGCGTCTTTATGTTTACCTCTGGCAATAAAATATGTCTTTCCCAGACCTGTTTCATTCACATGCTTTGTCACCAGAGTTCCATAGTAGCCACCTACTCCTCCAACTCCGAAAAAACATATGTTCATTTTGCCCCTCGCTGATAATATTCTTTATTCGTTAACAACATTTTTTTTACATCATTAATAATAATGCTGCAAACAATAACACGGCTTGTTGTCCAAATGGTTATCTCTATAGTTTAATGCTGTCGTATTATTCAGCAAAACAGGCACTTAAATTTGCATTCCACAATATTGTGGATAATATTGTGGATAACCATGTTGATAATCTTTGCAAGTGTGTAATTATTCCGCCTTTAGACCAATTTGCCCAAGGTTTATACAACTGCTATTCTTAGTATTATTATATACTTATAATTTATTCTTTAATCACTATAACTTATGTCTGAAAATGCATAAGTTATAAACATTATTAAAATAGTGTTCTAATTATCGTTAATAACTCGATATTTTCTTACTAAAAAATCAAACTGTCGCAGCAATGTCCGGTTAAGTAATTGCATAAGAAGTTCCTGAGCCGGGGTGCTGATATTTCCAGACGCCGGTATCGTTGACAATATCAGCTAGGCTTGTTTCATTACGGATTTTGATACATATTTCCCT
>JBDKUX010000095.1:0-15969 GCA_039679455.1 Smithella sp.
GAAGAACCGATGAAAATGATTGCCGCCAACGCCGGTCTGGAAGGCACTATCGTTGTAGAAAAAGTAAAAGAGAAGAAGGGCTCCTTTGGTTTCAATGCCCGCACCGACGTTTATGAAGATATGATCGTAGCCGGTGTTATTGATCCAACCAAGGTTACACGCTTTGCCCTGCAGAATGCAGCGTCCGTGTCGTCGTTGTTGCTTACCACGCAGTGCATGATTGCCGATAAGCCCGAAGAGAAGGGCGCCGGTGGTGGAATGCCCCCAATGCCTCCTGGTATGGGTGGTATGGGAATGGGAATGTAAAAGGATTAAGACTGAAGGCCGACCACCTGAAGGTGGCGCTAGGCTAAAGGTTAGATTATTAAAGCCCCTTGTTCCAACGGACAAGGGGCTTTTTATTGTGATTTTCATCCGAACAGCTTTATGATAAACATAAAGAAAAATACCGACAAAGAAGAGGTAGCGCTATTAAAAACGATAAATATTATCCTTCTTCCAAAAAAATATTTGCCGCAAAAAAACGCCGGACGAAACCTCATCCTCCGGCAATGAAGCCGGAGATTGATCCAGCGCTGAAAAGTGTTTTGGCGCGGATTGGCAAACCTCGCGAGACTCCTTTTGTTCCCGATGATTTTCAGAAAGACGCCCTGCAGGCGATCAAAAAAACCGATTGTCTGGTCATCGCCCCCACCGGCTCCGGTAAAACCTGGATTGCCCGCGAAGCCATATTATCAGTGCTGAAAAAAGGCGGCAGATCATGGTATGCCTCTCCGCTGAAAGCGCTTTCCAATTCCAAATGGATTGAATTCGGCCTTCATTTTGATGCGGAAAACGTGGGCATCATCACCGGCGATACCAAGGAAAATACGGAAGCTCCGATAATTGTTGGTACAACGGAAATATTGCGCAATCAGCTTTACGACGCCATGCATGAGGGACGCAACCTGGATTTCGATCTGGTCATTCTCGATGAAGTTCACTTTCTCGGAGATGTGGACCGTGGCGTTGTCTGGGAGGAAGTCATGACTTACCTGCCGGTGCGGATTAATTTACTTCTTCTTTCCGCAACCATCGGTAACGGCGAGGAGATTGCCCGCTGGCTGGAAGCAATACGTAAAAAGCACTGTGCCGTTATCAAAGAAGAAAAGCGTCCGGTGCCGCTGTATCCTCTTTTTCTGCATCCTTCCGGCAGACTGCTGCCTTTCCTGGAAGGAAAAGGCCTTTCCTCTCCCGTCGCCGATTTTTTAAGAAAGTATTCCGAAAAATATTACACCCGCAGGCGCATGCCCGAATACGGCGGTATAATCAGAATTCTGGAACAGTTTAGACTTCTGCCGGCAATATTCTTCTTAAAGTCGCGGGCGGAATGTGATGCCGCTCTGACGGCGAAAGAATTTATTTCACCTTTGCCGTTTTCAGCGGAATTTGACGATTCCTTACAGGAATTATTGACGAGGTTTCCTGCTTTGCAAAACCATCGACAGTTGAAAGCGCTGAAATCATTCGGCATCGCCGCACATCACGGCGGTCAGTTGCCGGCCTGGAAATTACTGGTGGAAGAAATGATGAACAGAGGACACTTGCGGGCCATCTTTGCCACATCGACAATTGCCGCCGGAGTGAATTTCCCGGCGCGAACAATAGTGCTTTTTAATTCGGATTTGTTTAACGGTCATGATTTCCTGCCGATGTCGGCTACCGAATTCCGGCAAATGACCGGCCGGGCGGGAAGGCGCGGTCAGGATAAAATCGGCTTTATGCTGGCGATTCCCGGAAAATTTATGGATATTACTCACATCCGGCGGCTGTTGTTTAAGGCTCCGGAGGATATTCTAAGCCAGTTGAAAAATGACTTTGGCATGATCCTGAATTTGCTGATGTCGCAGACTCCGTCCGATATCCGGGATATATTTGAAAGATCGCTTGCCGCTTATCAGCAAACTGAGCGCCGCCATAATTTAACAAACAAAGCCGCAAAAACACTTTGGGCTGATTTTTGCCGCCATTTGGATTTTCTGAAGGCGGAAGGTTTTGTGATGGAAAACGGCAGGCTTACTGCCGACGGTTACTGGGCGGCCAGGTTGCGGCTTGATTCTCCCCTGCTTATCGCAGAATGTTTGCGGCAGCAGGCTTTTCCGGAACAAAATGAAAGAATTATGGCGGCAGTCGTTTCACTTTTTGCTTATGACCGTGATAGTGAAATTAGTGTCTCCGCAAAAGACCTGCCGCCGAAACTTGCCCTGGCGTTAAAGAAGGTATTGCTTGCCGTCAGGCCGCTGGTGCATCGTCTCGATGCGGAGGGATTCGTGACGGCAAAAATTTACCCTGCGGTGGGAGCTGCCATGTATTTCTGGGCGCAGGGCCGCAGCTGGGAAAGCGTAATCAAAGCAACCGGATTTGCCGAAGGCGATATGGCGATGCTGGTCTTACGGACTGCCGACAGCTTGCGGCAAATTGCCGCTTTAAAAGATACATATCCGGATATCGCCGCCTGCGCTTATCGGGCGAGGGAGGCGATACTGCGCGAGCCTGTCCTCTTCCTGTGATAGGGCTGTTGAAAACGACTCATCTACTTTGTTGTGCAAGGCCTTTCGTCGCTGCGGCGTATGTCAAAATACGCCTCACTCCGAAGACCTTGTGCGTCGCGTATCTGAGCCGTTTTGAACAGCCCCGAGAGATGGTACGTCTCACTCCTCAGGGCTCGGGGGCCTTGCATCTGGACACCTTTGAATAGTCCTGAAAAAATAGCGGTACATAACTAAATTTTGTCATTGCCCGGCCTGACCGGGCAATCCAGAGAAGTTGTCCATGACAAATACTTACTATGTATACATATTAGCCAGCAAACGAAATGGCACTTTATATGTCGGAATTACTAATGATTTGATAAGACGTGTTTATGAACACAAAAACAATCTTATTGATGGTTTTACAAAAAACTATAGTGTCCATAATCTTGTCTATTACGAGGATGTAGGCGATATCCATGCTGCAATACAAAGAGAAAAACAATTTAAAAGATGGACGCGAAAATGGAAAATAGAACTCATCGAGAAAGAAAATCCTGACTGGCGTGACTTGGCCAATGACACAAGACGATGCATTTTGAAATAACGCTACTTCTGTCATTCGCTCGCGAATGACAATGAAACAAAGAGCCTGTCCCGTACTTGATACGGGTGATTCAGGAGAAAGTAATGCTAAAAAAGGCTAATAACGTCCTTAAATTAAAGAAGAAACGGAGGTAAGTTCTTAACTTGTTACCTTTCGCATCAACACTGTTTCCGTGGGGATAAAAATCCGTTTAATGACGACAATATTTATACCGATATAATTCTCATACCGAGTTGCATTCAAACCATAACGCCGCGTCAAGGAGAAGGCTCCGGAGGCGTATTACTGATACGTTGAGGAAACCGACGACCCCGGCCTGCGCCGGGGCAGACTGTGCCAACAAAGTTAGGCAAAGAATGCGACTTGGTATCAGACGGTTTACGTCAATAAGGAAAAGGTGGGGAGCATATGAAAATAACAACGAACGAGATTTCAGCCCTTCAACCCACGAGTGGAAGGAATACAGAAAAGGTTTCGAAAGAAGGCTTTCAGGACATCCTCAACGAAAAGATGGGTAATTCCCCGGTGAACGCCAAGCCATCCGCCACTTTGCCGCCTTTGAATAATTTGGCGAGCATCCACTTTGAAACGGCAAATCAGCCGGACAAGAAACAGATTCTGTCCCGGATGGACGGCTTTTTGACTCTTCTGGAAAATTATCAGAAACAGATGGAAGATCCGCGGATCAGCCTGAAGGAAACATCGACCATCGTAAGTCAACTGGAGCAGCAGACGCAGGAACTGCTTCCCCTTCTGGAAGCTCTTCCCGAAAGAGACGGGATCAAGGATCTCCTCAACCGGCTTCTCGTTACCTCTACCGTCGAAACCATCAAATTCAACCGTGGCGATTATCTTTGAGTTGCCCCATCTCTAAGTAGTCCTTGAAGAAAGAAAGGCGGTACGGCAAGTACCGCTTTTCTTTCTTCATTAAAGCCGGAAAAACCACCATATTTTGAATTACACGTACGTTGATGCCTATTTTAAAGCGTTTTGTGAAGAAAGTTAAAAGTTAACAGAGCCCCTGCGTTCCCCTGCAAAATAAATAGCGAAATAAATGAACCGACCCCATTTACATGTTCACCTTGTTGTCTCGTGTCATGCGGTCTCATCATTTGCGTCAATATCATCAAAAATACTGCGCGTACTTTCTGGTTTTTCTTGCGATTCGAGTTCACCCAGTTTTCGTTTGGTTCTTTCGGGCTCCTCCGGTGTGTTTTCTCCAATCCATTCGTTCGTAAGGCGTATTTCACGATCAATGAGTTTGAGCGCGCTCGCATCATTGCTAAACTGCTTCTTTAAGGAGTCGAATAATTCGAAAAGCTGCTGCATATACTCTTCAGGTGGTTCATCTGAAGGGTAGTTGGATTCCCACTCAAACCGAACATCGTCGAGTCGCGGCAGAAGCTCTGTGCGCACCCTTTGCATTAAGTCCTCAAATTCACTATCAGTGAAAAAGCTTCGGATTCTGTCATTATCTAGGGCATCCGCATCCTGACCATCGAGAGCATAATTGCTTACAGTCTCAACAAATTTCTTCCTCTTTTCTTCAGGTAGGAGCCCAACTTCATGGAGGCGCTTTGCTAGGCGAACTTCTGGAACAGAGTCGAGGTAAAGTCCAGGTTCGGCAACCTGGTCAAGCAGGCTGGGATTGTGCTGCAGGTAAAGAGATAGGAACTCTTTAGAGCAACGGCGAGCGAGAAAACCTTGCATGTCCCATTTCGCGCCGAACGATGATAACAAGGCGGACTTATAAGCCTTGCTTTGCGACATGTCCTTAAGTTTTGCTAGCATCCGTGGAAACAATGACTTGGGCACGACAACTGCTTTTTCTATTCCTACGTCGCCACAAGTCACTTGATCGACCAATCGTTCAGGCGCGCTACCTTCTATATATATGCTAATGTGCTCTGGACTTTGGACCAGAATTTCTGCATAAGCGTCACCGATGGTTGGATGCTTAAACTGCCAGACATACTCGCCACTTGCGTGCGAGAGCAGTGCAAGACTGCCCTTCAGAGCTTCGAGCGCTCCTATACATCCACCCAAACTGCTGTTTAGACGCTCAAGGGCTTGTGTCTCTGAGAGCCGAAGTTGGATCGGACTCTCCAGATGGCCGTTTCGCATATAGATCAGCGCGAGTGCCGCTTTACTGTCAGCGTCGAGGCCTTGGAGCACCTCTTGGAGAAGTTGCTCGCGCTTCTCGACAAACTGGCCTATGTAATACTCATCGATGAACAGATCCTTTGTGAAAAGCGGATCGCCCAGACGTCGCGCCGTTTCTGGAATGAAGCGCGGATGGCTTGCAACGTCCTCAAGGTATGATTTGATCTCGGTTCGGAAGGTGTGTGGCTGTTTTCCAAGCTTGATATGGTTGTAAAGGATCTGACGTTTCTCTCCGGCGGTTAGGTCCTGAACATCAATCACTACTTGGCTCTCCTTCAACAGTGGAAATGCACTTTCCTTCAGGTCCTTACGCGCGCGATTGTAAATGTAGTCGCGCGAGGTCATGACGATTTTTGCCCCTTTGCGGAGCATAGGCCGGATTTGCGGCAAGATGTGATTCCAGCGATGAACAAGGAAATCTTCGTATTGGGTAACGCCGAAGGCATCGTCCAGCCAAAAGAATTGCGACGGCTCATCTGGATTCCAGTGTTCGGCTACCTTGCCAGGATCGTCGAGTTTGAGAGTTGAGGTGTTCCACTGGTCGAGTGCCGCCATTGCCAGCAAAGATGCAATAGTCGTCTTACCAGCAGCAGGCTCGCCGATGAGCAGAACAAAACCGTGTTTGTTGATTGCGTCGACGGCTTTCCGGTAAGCATCGGTGACAACTACCTTGGCGAGATCCTCACGCATCGATTCAAGGATGGTTCGAGCCTGGGTGTAGGCGCGCTCGTCGAGAATCTGGCTTAAGTCGCCAAGCCCATACATGCGCGGGACAAGCATGCGAAGGCGTTTGTTTTCATGAATTTGTTGGCTTATCCAGGTGGAACCGAACATTACAACGTATTTCACACCGGCTCCTTTGAAAAGGGCACTAATTTTGGCAGCCCCAGCACCAGATAACCCCGCGTTTGTCATAAGCACGTAAGTGTCGCAAAGGCCCTGCCCGACAAGCTTCTTGGCCTTTTCTAGTTCATCCAACAAATCGGACGTTCTCAGGACATGGTTGATCCTGCTTGTGAACTTACATTGGATTACAAAAGTGCCACTAAGGTTATCTAGTCCCTTACTTTTCCATGTACCTGTGAATGCACCATCCCTACCACCATCCGCCGAATCGAGGAATGACTCTACTGTCTGTCCTAAGATCTCTCTCGTAATTGTGAGGCATAGCTGCTGAAAGTCGTGCCAGCCAAGGTTATGTAATGCGAACATGTCATTTATCCAAATATAAAGAGTTTTTAAATATCAGTTTTTAACCACGGTAGCATTTAATAACATCTTAACGATGCGCGGCGAATGATACAACTTCTTGAAAACAAAGCAAGAAAAAACATGGGGTTGCTGATTAGAAAAGGAGCTTGCCACGTTCCGGTACGTCGGGATTTGTAATGACAGCGGATAATAATTTTATAATATGAATTCCGGCCTATGTCAGAATGCTGAATGCTAACTGTTCCCGGTCATCAGCTCCCGCCCTTTTGTCTTTCTCGTCGGGACGGCGATCCAGGGGGCGTCGGGCCAGGGATGCTTTGGATAGCGGCCTTTCAGCTCTTTTTTCACCTGCGGGTAACAGGTGTTCCAGAATTGTTTCAGATCCCGTGTGATCTGAACGGGCCTGCGGGCGAGAGAAGATGCAGAAGCAATTTTACCCGTCCACCGGCAATGGCCAGCAATGGGGTCGCATCTTTATTATTGACAATTGCTTGCTTTAGCATTTTCGTTTTTACGACCGTCTATGTATATGAATAATCCACAGCAGATGCCACCGCACTATAATCTGGATTCCGGCCTGCGCCAGATTGCTGAATGCTAACTGTTCCGCCCATAAGCGCCGCCCTTTTGTCTTTTTTGTCTGGACGGCATTCCATGGATCGTCGGGTCGCGGCTTTCGTTACGCGGCATAGAGAACCTCTTGCTCTGCAAGCACAGAACGTCGCCTATAGGGATTGCGTATCGCCTCTTTTTCCACAAGGTCAACCTTACGGCCAAATATAGCCTGAAGTTCGTCTTTCATATCGACAAGATCATCCAGGCCCCATGTGGAATTTTCTTCAAAACTCAGCAAAACGTCTATATCGCTGTCAGACCGGAAATCATCGCGAAGCACTGAACCAAACAACGAAAACTCCACGACCTTCCATTTCTCGCAAAAAGCCCTGATTTTTTCCATGGGAATTTCAATCCTGGGCCGAGCCATACTTCACCTTTTTCTTTCGAACAATGGACAACATAATCTAAATTATGTTAATGATATATAAGAAAAAGCACCCTCCAAGTCAAGGATAAAACCTTTGTCCGATTATCAGCTCCGTCTTTTTGTCTTTCTTGTCGGTATGGCGTTCCAGGGGGCGGGGCAGGGGTGCTTAGGATAGCGGCCTTTCAGCTCTTTTTTCACCTCAATAACATGGACTGATTATTTATCAGGGTAGTTGTTATTATTTCCCTCAATCAAGTGTTACCATTGCTTGCGTCGTCGTTGATATAAAAATTTCTTGTACATTGTCTATAAACTCAAATATAGTTCTGCCATTAGATTGCCGCGCCGCTTTCCAGCAGGCGGTCATAATATTTTTCTGTCATTGCGAGACGCCTCTCAGGCATCGTGGCAATCTGACTTAGTCATTACAAGGGCAAAGTCTGTGGTAAGCTGGATATTTCAGAGATTGCTTCGGTCGTTTTGTCTCCCTCGCAATGACAAAAAATTATAACATTATGGAAAAATTAAAAATTATCACTGATTTTGTTCCGTCGGGCGATCAGCCGCAGGCGATAGATGAATTGTCGCGCGGTTTACAGGAAGGTAAAGGGCATCAGGTGCTGCTGGGTGTTACCGGATCAGGGAAAACCTTTACGATTGCCAATGTCATTGAACGCGCGCAGCGTCCTGCTTTGGTTATCGCTCATAATAAAACGCTGGCCGCGCAGTTGTATGAGGAATTCAAAGGCCTCTTTCCCGATAATGCCGTCGAATACTTTGTCAGCTATTATGATTACTACCAGCCGGAGGCTTATCTGCCCAGCACCGATACCTTTATTGAAAAGGATTCCGCAATTAATGAAGAAATCGACAAGCTGCGTCACGCGGCTACCCATGCTCTTCTGACCCGCCGCGATGTTATTATCGTTGCCAGCGTCTCCTGCATTTATGGTCTGGGCTCACCGGAAGCCTATCTGGGTATGATTGTGCAATTGGAAGTAGGCATGGATATCCCCCGCGAGGATATTTTAAAGCGCCTGGTGGAAATACAATATGAGCGAAACGATATTGATTTTCATCGCGGGACGTTTCGTGTGCGCGGCGACGTGGTGGAAATATTTCCGCCTTACGAAGATGAACAGGCGCTTAGGGTGGAATTTTTCGGCGACACCATCGAATCGATGACGCTCATTGATCCGCTACGCGGCAAGAAACTGGGATCAGTGAATAAGACCGCTGTTTATCCCGGCAGTCACTATGTGACCTCGCGCGATAATCTCAAAAGAGCAACAGCCGATATCCGTGTGGAACTGGCCCGGACGCTCGCTGAATATAAGGAACTAAACAAACTGCTGGAAGCGCAGCGCCTGGAACAGCGCACCAACTTTGATCTGGAGATGATGGAGGAGATGGGTTACTGCCAGGGCATTGAAAATTATTCCCGCCATCTGACCGGACGACAACCCGGCGAACCGCCGCCGACGCTCATGGAATATCTGCCGAAAGACGCCCTGATTGTTATTGATGAGAGTCATGCCACATTGCCGCAACTGGGCGGCATGTACCGCGGCGACAGGTCGCGCAAAGAAACGCTGGTGCAATACGGTTTTCGCTTGCCTTCGGCGCTGGACAACCGACCGCTGAAATTTGAGGAATACGAAGCGCTGCCCAATCAAAGAATATATATTTCGGCAACACCGGCCGTCTACGAAATGGAAAAGGCGGGAGGCGTGCGGGTGGAGCAAATCATCCGTCCGACAGGCCTGATGGATCCCGAAATAGAAATCAAACCGGCTCAGCATCAGGTTGATGATCTGCTGGAAGAAATACGGCAGCGTGTTAAAAAGAAGGAAAGGGTTCTGGTTACCACGTTGACTAAGAGAATGGCCGAGAATCTGACTGACTACTACGCCGGGCTCAATATTCGCGTGCGTTACCTGCATTCCGACATTCATACACTGGAGCGCGTCAGCCTTATCCGTGATTTGCGTCTGGGTGAATATGACGTCTTGATCGGTGTTAATCTTTTGCGGGAAGGTCTGGACATTCCTGAAGTGTCACTGGTGGCGATATTGGATGCGGATAAAGAGGGCTTTCTGCGTTCCGAACGTTCGTTGATTCAAACATCCGGCCGCGCCGCGCGCAATGTTGACGGCAAGGTTATCATGTATGCCGATAAAATAACCAGATCCATTCAGGCATGTCTTAATGAAACAAAGCGCCGCCGCGCCATTCAGGCCAAGTTTAACAAGGACAATAATATCACTCCCGAGACAATTAAAAAGTCGATCAGCAATGTGTTGGGTTCCATCTATGAAGCTGATTATATGACCGTTTCTGTGGATGCCAGAGGCAGGGCCGTTTCTGTGAAAGAAGAAGACCTGCCGGCGCTCATTAAGAATCTGACGGCGGAAATGAAGCAGGCCGCGAAAAACCTGGAATTCGAGAAAGCCGCCGCCCTGCGCGATGAAATCAAAGAGCTGAATAAGATTTTAGTAGAGATGGGTTAGCACTGGATAAGTACTGAACCGGGCGCAAACCATTTTTGGGCTTGCGCCGGTTCAGACAATTTGTTGTCAAATATTTATGGGGAATCAGTTCGCCCATAAATGGCGGTTTGCCTGCGTAAAAGAACGCTGCGCCGGTCGGTTGCTGTTTCTTACTTTTGGAGAAAAATGACTCCCGTTGTTACCCTGGCTCCGTCCATTGCCGCTACGGGAAGTTCTGTCATTGACTTGAATTGTCGGCATGTTGATAGTTAATCCATCAACACTTGAATATTCCAGTTTTACGCCCAGCACTCTTTTTAAGGAATGCGCCAAATCAACGTCCTGACCTGTAACAAAAGTAAAAGCATCACCTGTTTTGGTGGCACGCCCCGTTCTGCCGATACGATGGGTATAAGCGTCAGTGGTGTCGGGCATGTCATAATTAATAACATGGGAAATTCTCGTCACGTCAATACCGCGGGCGGCAATGTCGGTTGCAACCATGATCTCGTAGCGGCCGTCACGGAATCCGTCCAGCGCTACCTGACGTTTCTGCTGGGTTAAATTTCCATGCAGAGAAGTAACTTTATATCCCGATCTGTCAAGCTGCAAGGCAACACTCTTGGCACGCGATTTCGTCCGGGTAAAAATAAGAACAGATTCCATTTCAGTCTTATCAAGAATATCTTTCAACAGGGCGGTTTTGCCATCCATTTGTACCGGATAAAAATGGTGGGAAACTGTCTCTACCGGTAGAGTGCCGCCGATTTTAATATTTACCGGATTACGGAGAAGATCATTAGCCAGGGCTCTTACGTCGTCCGGCATTGTAGCGGAAAACAATAAAGTCTGCCGTTCGGCAGGCAGGTTCTTCACAATTCTTCGAACATCAGGCAGGAAGCCCATGTCAAACATGTGATCGGCTTCGTCGAGGACTAGTACTTCCACGCGGGACAAATCAATAGTGCCGCGATTTATGTGATCGAGCAGGCGGCCGGGACAAGCCGAAATAATTTCCACTTTGCTGCGCAGCTTGTTAATCTGTCCATTGATATTTACTCCGCCATAGATGGATGCACTCTTCAGTTGCGTCCTGCGGCCTAATTCTTCGACGGCAATATGCGTTTGCTCGGCCAATTCGCGCGTCGGCGCGACAATCAGGGCGCGGACATGACCGCGGTTGCCCTGCATGAGGCGCTGCAAAATCGGCAATACAAAAGCAGCCGTTTTTCCCGTTCCGGTCTGGGCAAGACCCATAACGTCACGGCCTTCCATAATCGGCGGAATTGATTGCAACTGGATTGGCGTCGGCTTTACGTACCCTTGCGCCCGTACTCCTGCAAAAATTTTTTCATTTAACTCAAACTTCTCAAAACTCATTTTTTCTTTTTCCTTCATTTTTCAGTATTTGTGACATTTGAACCCGTTTCTAATCATCGCGGCAATTTTTGATATACCGCTTCATGTGCCGGTACACTGCCTGAGTAACAGACAAACACCGCCTTGTAGCTGGATTCTATTACGATTAGCTGGATTTTCCTGCCGATATTTCTGAAGAAGAAAGGAGGGAAGGTAAATAACTATCGCTATCACTGAGAACCTTCTACAAGTATATACAGTAAATAGCAAGCTTTATCTTTGACGATCTCGTAAAAAGGCCGGATGCTGCGTTGCGCTTTATCCTTCGTCACTGCGGCATACGCTTAGTACGCCTCATTCCTCATGATTCGCGCGCCTTGCCTGCGGCTTCGCGTGCCCTTTAGGGTATTTTACGAGACCGTCTGAAAATTGTTATTTTTGCGACTTTTTACGAATCCATCATCTTTGAAATACCAATTATCATCAGGCATGGCGATAAAAATATTGACGAGGATAGGCTTTGTGATATGACGCTCCTTACCCAACACGTCATAATACCAAAGTGTACATCATAAGGAAGAACATGAACCAATTACGCTACGAAAAGATAGCCGGGGAACTGGCCATTTCCGCCAAGCAGGTTAGTGATACAGCTCAAATGATTGCTGAGGGGGCGACGGTTCCCTTTATCGCTCGTTACCGCAAGGAAGTAACCGGATCGCTCGATGAAGTGGCGATCACCGCCATTCGCGACCGGCTGGAGCAACTGGAAGAATTGGATAATCGCCGGGCAGCCATTATAAAATCGCTGACGGAACGCAATTTGCTGACGCCGGAACTGGAAGAAAAGATAGCAGCAGCGGAGACGATGTCTGTTCTGGAAGATATTTATCTGCCTTTTCGCCCCAAACGCCGCACCAGGGCGACTATTGCCCGCGAAAAAGATCTGGAACCGCTGGCCGTCCGTATCTTTGCCCAGCAGGATTTCGATGTTGTTGCGGAAGCCGCCGCATTTATCAGTGAAGAAAAAGGGGTGGCGACAATAGACGAGGCGCTTGCCGGCGCACGTGACATTATTGCCGAATGGGTTAATGAAGATCAGGATGCACGGGCCGGAATGCGGACACTGTTTCTGGAGAAAGGAGTCATTTCCTGTAAGGTGTTGCCGGACAAGGTGGACTCCGGAATTAAATACAAGGATTATTACGAATGGGAAGAAAATGTGGCAACAGCTCCGTCGCACCGTGTTTTGGCGATACGCCGCGGTGAACGCGAGGAATTTCTGACTCTGCGCATGACGCCGCCGGAAGAAGAAGCATTAAGCATTCTGGAAGATATGTTTGTCAAAGGTTCGAACGAAGCGGCAGAGCAGGTCAGGCTTGCCGTTCACGATAGTTACAAACGCCTTCTTTCGCTGTCCATGGAAACGGAAGTTCGGCTGGCGACAAAGAAACGAGCTGATGAAACAGCCATTAAAATATTTGCCGACAACCTGCGCCAGCTTCTTCTGGCGTCACCGTTGGGGCAAAAGGCGGTGCTGGCTATTGATCCCGGTTTTCGGACGGGCTGCAAAACCGTCTGCCTGGATCGTCAGGGGAAACTGCTGGCGCATGAAGCCATTTTTCCGCTTATGTCCGAAAGGGCACGCGAAGATGCAGCCCGAACTGTCAGAGATCTTTGCAACAAATATAACATTGAAGCAATCGCCGTAGGCAACGGCACGGCAAGCCGGGAGACAGAGGCATTTTTGAAGAGTCTTGATTTATCTAAAGACATAGCGGTGGTCATGGTCAACGAAAGCGGGGCATCGATTTATTCCGCCTCACAGGTGGCCCGCGATGAATTTCCCGATGAAGATATCACCGTCCGCGGGGCTGTATCCATCGGCCGGCGTTTGATGGACCCGCTCGCAGAGCTGGTCAAGATCGAACCCAAGGCCATCGGCGTAGGACAGTATCAGCATGACGTTGATCAGGATGAGTTGCAGCGCAGCCTGGACGATACAGTGATAAGCTGCGTCAACGCGGTCGGAGTGGAAGTCAATACCGCCAGCGCCCAGCTTCTCTCTTATGTGTCGGGACTGGGACCGGCACTGGCGGAAAACATTGTTAAATACCGCGATGACAACGGCCCCTTTGCGGTACGCGATGATCTCAAAAAGGTAAAGCGTCTGGGGGCCAAGGCTTTTGAGCAGGCGGCGGGATTTCTTCGGATTCGCGGCAGCGCCAATCCCCTGGATGCCAGCGCCGTCCACCCGGAAAGTTACTCTATTGTCGAAAAGATGGCGCAGGATCAAGGCTGTTCGGTCGCCGACTTGATGGCCGATGAAGCCAGAAGGAAAAAAATCAATTTGACAGATTATGTGACGGATAAAGTGGGACTGCCGACTTTGAAGGATATTATGGCGGAACTGGCCAAGCCGGGACGCGATCCCCGTGAGCAATTTGAAAATGTCATCTTTGCCGAAGGAATAGAGAAGATATCCGATCTGGTTGCCGGAATGAAGCTTACCGGCGTGGTCACGAATATAACGGCATTCGGCGTCTTCGTGGATATCGGCGTTCATCAGGATGGTCTGGTACATTTAAGTGAAATGGCAGACAGATTTGTCAAATCTCCTGCCGATGTTGTGAAAGTAAATCAGAAAGTGGAGGTAACTGTCCTGGCGGTGGATGCGGAAAGAAAGCGTATTTCTCTATCTATGAAAAAATCGCCGGGAGAAAAGCCTGCCCATCGCGATAATGTTGAACAAGCAGCGACGGCCACAGGCGGACGCAAAACGGCAGCCGGAAGTGAGCGACAGGGGCGCAGGGAAAAACAGCGCGGGAAGGAACCACCCAAGCCATTCAATAATCCTTTCATTGACGCACTGCGCCGCCGTTAAGACTTCAGCAGGGAAGGTAAAAGCATGGAAAACAGTCTTCAGGAAATTTATGATAAGTTTGCCCGGATCTATGAAAAGAACCGTGGTCTTTTTGATATGTCCGAAGTCCTGAATTCTTTTTACAGCCGCTTGAATGTAAAAAAGGGTAGATTATTGGATCTGGGCTGCGGCGCCGGTGAACCCTTCGCCCGATTTTTTATTGATCACGACTGGGCGGTTACCGGTGTGGATTTTTCCGGCAAGATGCTTGCCCTGGCGTCAAAATATGTTCCCGAGATGAAAATCATCCATGCCGATATGCGCGAGGTTGATTTTGCACCGGATAGTTTTGAGGCTATTACGGCAATATACAGTCTGTTTCACATTCCCAGCCGCGACCATGCCTCATTGCTGGCGAAATTTTACCGGTGGCTTTGTCCTCAAGGGAAAATGCTGTTTACCTATGCCACAAAAGAATATACTGGCAGCGATGAGTTTGACGGCTACAAGGATTTTCTGGGACAACAATTATATTACAGCCACAAAACTCCTGAGGCGCTTTGGTCTGATCTGGAAAATACCGGATTCCGGATTGTGTCGCAGGATTACCGCGGAATCGGAGGCGAAACGTTTCTGTGGGTTACCGTGAGTAAATCGTAATGAAATCGCCATCTGAACCAGCAAATAAAAACTGGATTGTCTATATCCTGCATTGCCGTGACAATACATTGTACACCGGCATAACAAATAATATTGCAAGGCGATTGATCATGCATAATAAAGGAACTGCTTCCCGGTACACCAGGGCAAGGTTGCCGGTAAAGCTTATGGCTGCAAGCAGGTGTATGCCTAAAGCAGATGCACTCCGCCTGGAAATTAAAATCAAAAAACAGCCCAAAGAAAGAAAGCTTGCTATCCTGCTGGAAAAATAACACAAAGGTAAAATATGAATGGAACTAATCGAACTGACATTAAAGTGGGAATACAAGTCAAGGTTGTCCAGAAGCAGGATCAGCGCTCGGGAAAACTTACAGACGGCATCGTCTCCGATATTTTGACAAAATCCGACACACATCCCCATGGTATCAAGGTGAGACTGCAAAGCGGTATTGTCGGCAGGGTTAAAGAGATAGCAGGGTAGTTACGTAGAAGGATCGAAATGCGGATATTTATTGATGCCGATGCATTTCCGAATGTAATCAAAGATATTTTAATGCGGGCGTCGGCACGCCTTAATGTGCCGCTTGTTTTTGTAGCTAATAAACCTATCAGGGTTGAAGATGCCGCCCTTATTTCAGTCATTCTTGTTCCAGCCGGCCCCGACGTGGCTGACGATCGCATCGCGGAGTTGGCTCAACCCGGCGATTTAGTGATTACCGCCGATATTCCACTTGCCAACCGTATAGTTACCAAGAAAGCTTTTGCATTAAACCCCAGAGGCAAACTTTATACTGACGAAAATATCAAAGATAGTCTGGCCATGCGTGGTCTGATGAATGAATTGCGCGACAGCGGCATAATCACAGGCGGCCCGGCAACATTCAATAAAAAAGATCGCCAGGCATTTGCCAATGGATTAGACAGTTTTTTGATAAAACAGTTGAAAATAGAAAGCAACTTATCTGTATAATGGTATAATTTACTGAACTATACTCAGCAATGTCCGGTTAAGTAATTGCATAAGAAGTTCCTGAGCCGGGGTGCTGATATTTCCAGACGCCGGTATCGTTGACAATATCAGCTAGGCTTGTTTCATTACGGATTTTGATACATATTTCCCT
>JBDKUX010000096.1:0-3044 GCA_039679455.1 Smithella sp.
CATATCTACTTCACTGTCAAAATGACCGATGTTGCAGACAATGGTTTCATCTTTCATCATCTCCATATGTTTGCCGGTGATGACATCGCAACAACCCGTCGTGGTAATAAAAATATCCCCAACAGAAGCCACTTCTTCCAGTGTTCGGACTTCATATCCTTCCATCGCCGCCTGCAGCGCACAAATCGGATCAATTTCGGTAATGATAACACGGGCGCCAAGTCCCTGCATGGATTGGGCACAGCCCTTGCCGACATCACCGTAACCGCAAACAACCGCGATCTTACCGGCAACCATTATATCCGTTGCTCTTTTAATGCCGTCAACTAGAGATTCGCGGCAGCCGTAGAGATTATCAAATTTTGATTTCGTCACGGAATCGTTAACATTGATCGCCGGAAACAGCAGTTCTCCTGCGGCCTGCATCTGGTAAAGGCGATGCACGCCGGTTGTGGTTTCTTCGGACACGCCGCGAATGCCCACGACAACTTTTTGCCAGCGCTGTGGATTATTTTTAAATGATTGCTCCAATCGGGAAACTACAATTTTAAATTCTTTATTGTCAATTTTGTCTTTGAGGATTTCAGGATTGCGTTCGATTTTTACTCCCTGATGGATGAATAACGTCGCATCGCCACCGTCGTCAACTATTAAATCCGGACCGGAACCATCGGGCCAGGTTAACGCCTGCTCGGTACACCACCAGTATTCTTCCAGTGTTTCGCCTTTCCAGGCAAAAACGGCAGCCGAGCCGGATTTGGCAATGGCCGCCGCTGCATGATCCTGAGTAGAAAAAATATTGCACGACGCCCACCGTATATCAGCACCCAATTCTTTAAGCGTTTCAATTAACATGGCCGTTTGAATGGTCATATGGAGGCTGCCCATTATTTTGAAGCCCCGGAGAGGTTTTTTCTTGCCGTATTTTTTTCGCACTGACATTAGACCGGGCATTTCGTTTTCTGCCAGCTGCATTTCCTTGCGTCCCCAATCCGCCAGTGAGATATCGGCTACCTTATATTTTAATGATTTATCAATTTCCGCAAAAGCCATTTACCCCTCCATATTTTTCCGCATCGATTTTATTTGATAGCAACTATTGTATAACCGCTTTTAATTTGTCCACCTGATCTGTTTTTTCCCAGAAATAACTTTCGTCCATAAATAATGTTTTCGGCAATTTTTTGTAAATATCGCCATTGAGTAGATTAAATTTATCAATCATACCTGCCGGTGTTAAATCGAAAACGGTGTTAACGACGGCGGCAATCTTTTCGTCCGATACTGTTCCCGTACCGAATGTATTGACATAAATTGAAATCGGCTGAGCCATACCGATTGCATAGGCCAGCTGCACAGAGCATTTTGACGCCAGTCCGGCAGCAACTATATTTTTAGCCACATAACGGGCGCCGAAGACAGCAGAGCAATCCACTTTTTCCGGTGACTTATTAACGATAGAACCGCCGCCCAGCTGTGCTCCCGGATATCCGCCATAAAGCTGTACAACTAATTTACGTCCGGTAACGCCCGAGTCCGCAGCGGAGCAGGAATTAATTGCATTCCATTCACCTGTGGGATTGAATAAAAAGACCGTTTTATTATCCACCCAATCGGCAAGACAATCCATTGCAATTTGCCTTGCCTGATCTTCCACTGCCGAGCGGAATTTTTCCGGAACCTGGCGATAATCGATGGCGTTGGACATCAAAACCGTGGCCACCCGAAGAGGACGCATATTATCATCATAATCCACGGTAATTTGCCCTTTTCCGTCCGGAGCAAAAACAGGGTTGCCGCAATTTTCAAAAGCCCGCATCATTCGGCTGACTAAGACATACGGTAACGGCAATAGTTCGGGCGTTTCATCACAGGCAAAACCGTAGATGATCCCCTGATCACCTGCCCCTATTTCCTTGTATTTGCCTAAATCCGCTCTGGTGCCTATATTGATGTCGGGAGATTGTGGAATGATGGTATTGAGAATTCCCATGGAACTGCCGTTAAGCCCCAGTGCCGAATCGCGATAACCGATTTTCAAGACCGTTTCTCGTACATTTTTTTCTATATCAATGTAAACACGCGTTGATACTTCCCCACCAACAACACAGAGCCCTTTGCCTAAAAAGACTTCAATTCCACAATGAGGCATGCAATGTATGTCCATGCATATTTTATGCTCTTCATTTATTATTGCTGCAATTATGTTGGCAGCAATTGAATCAGCAACC
Source organism: Smithella sp. (assembly GCA_039679455.1). Lineage (GTDB taxonomy): Bacteria > Desulfobacterota > Syntrophia > Syntrophales > Smithellaceae > MVRV01. The sequence continues at coordinate 2,232 of JBDKUX010000096.1, forward strand.
ATGTCCGGATGGCCTATTTTTACACCTTCAGATGTAATCTGCATGTTTCAGTCTCCTTAATCAAATTATTGCTGATACCGGATTTAATCCTGCTTCCGGTAACAGGGGCGTTCCATTAATACGAAAGCACAAAAATACATTAAAGCACTTAACACATATAAGTGCTTTAATTCAACCTTTTTTCCCATATGAAGTTGATTTATTCAATAGAATAAAGCGAATCAAATAAAGAACTTAAATGAACTTAACAGAGACGAAATACCTTGCGTAGCAGATATGTCTCTGATTTAGCTTGAATACTAAAACAGAGACAAAAACAAACAGACTATCGAGCAGCAGGCTATTAATCTAACTTACTTTTTTTATTTTATTTTTAGCGTCAACAAAAACACATTTGGGCTTCCACTCTTTGGCTTCCTCATCTTCTACGACAACAAAGGTGGCAATTATAATTAAATCACCTTTGGCCACTCTGCGGGCTGCCGCACCGTTGAGACAAATTGTCCCTGAATTGCGTTTGCCGGTAATTATGTAAGTAGAAAACCTTTCACCGTTATTAATATTGTATATGTCCACTTTTTCATAAGGAAGCATGTTAGCTTCTTCCATCAGTTTTTCATCGATGGAAATGCTGCCTTCATAATGCAGATCTGCATCCGTTACTGTGGCACGGTGGATTTTTGATTTTAATAGTATTCTTTTCATAGCTTTCTACTCCTTATGACAACCTTTTAAATATTTAGCTTATCGCCAAAAACGTGATTATCTATAAGCCTTGTTGTTCCAACTCTTACAGCCAACGCAATTACCGCC
>JBDKUX010000097.1:0-43405 GCA_039679455.1 Smithella sp.
AAAGATTTAGCGGAAAATTATGCCGAATATGGAATCATGATGAGAGTAGTTGTCGAAGAATGCTCTTTTTAAATTTTTCTGCCCGAAATACCGGATAATCAAGATCCCAAATCCGACAGACTGCTAGCGAGATCTTGCGCCTGCTTGAAAGTCGGCTTAGCAGTGCCTTCTTCCCACAGCAGAAGTTTTTCTTCCTTGACGTGAATCTTGGAAGCAAGAGTATCCGCAGAAAGGTGCAAGCGCTCACGAGCCCAGCGCATGATAGATGGATTAATAAGTGCTGTACTCATTGTTGTTCACCTTTGACAAGCATTCCGTCCAAAAGTCCCTCGGCTTCCTTCTCGATAGCCAGAATGTCGGCGCTGATTTCCTCCAACGTGCGTAGCGGCTGCGGCTTGTAGAAGTGCCGAGTGAAGCTAATCTCGTAGCCGATCTTGGTGGCTTCCTCTTTAATCCAGACATCGGGCGTATAGGGAAGCACCTCGCGGCGGATGAAGGCTTCGATGCCTCCTTCTTCCAGGAGCGGCACCTGCTCGGTGTCGCGCAGTTCGGAGTCCGGTTCGTACTCGACGACGGCTATCTTGCCATCCACCCTTGCCTCGTATAATCCACGTAGCGGGTCCACCTTCGCCTTGCTGGCCTTGTGCACCTTCGCGATGACCGGCGGCGCTGTCTCGACCCGCCAGCTGACTGCCTTGAGGATCTGCTTGTGGTCGGCAGCAGAGAGCTTAATGGCGGCTTTCTTTAGTGCGGTGTCTACGCTGTCGCGGAAGATGTTGTAGTTCTCGAAAAGCCCGTCGCCCAGTGTCGCGCGCAGCTTCGTGGCGACTTCGACCAGATTCCCGTCACGCTCCCAGGTCTTGGCGTCAAGCAGCTTCTTTTTCTTCTTCTCGGACAGACCCTTCTTCGTGCTGCTACCTTCTTCTTCATCGCCTTCCTCCTCGTCACCTCCCCAGTTTGTGAGCCGCTTCTCCAGCGCGGCAGAAACCTTGGCGAAGTGGGTGAAGAGATCGTCGCCGAACTCCTCGTAGAGAGAGGAACGCAGGTCTTCGTCTCCCGATGCGAAGCGCAGCGCCTCAATGGCTTTGAGTGAAAGCTGGCTGTGCAGGCGGAGCGGGCGCTCGACTGTCACCTTCCAGTAGCCGAAGGCGGCGTTGGGGAAGATCTTCGACTCCGGCGTTTCTTCAAAGTCGAGAAAGGTGCGGCTGATGCGCTCGATGTCCTCGGGCGAGAGCTCGCAGTTCTTCTTGCCGAGGTTCTTCCGTAGCGGCTTGAACCACTGCGTGGCGTCAATGAGCTGCACCTTGCCCTTGCGATGCGCGGGCTTTCTATTGGACAGCACCCAGATGTAGGTGGCGATGCCAGTGTTATAGAATAGGTTGAGCGGCAGGGCGACGATGGCTTCGAGCCAGTCGTTCTCGATGAGCCAGCGGCGAATGTTGCTCTCACCCTGGCCCGCATCTCCGGTGAAGAGCGACGAGCCGTTGTGCACCTCGGCGATGCGGCTGCCGAGTGCCGACTTCGCGTTCATCTTCGAGGCCATGTTGGCGAGGAAGAGCATCTGGCCGTCGCTGGAGCGAGTAACGAGCGAGAATTCTTCGCCCTGGTGCATCACCTTGAAGCGCGGGTCGCGCATGCCGTCCTTGCCCCCCATCGCCTCCAAGTCCTTCTTCCAGCTCTTCCCGTAGGGGGGATTGGCGAGCATGAAGTCGAACTCCTGGGCGGGAAAGGCGTCGTGCGATAACGTGGACCATTCCGCGCCGCCGATGATGTGGTCGGCGCTCTCGCCTTCGCCCTTGAGCAGCATGTCGGCCTTGCAGATGGCGTAGGTCTCCGGGTTGATCTCCTGGCCGTAGAGCTGACAGGTGATTTCCTGGCCACGCTTTGCCCCGATTGCTGTGAGTGTCTCCTCTCCCACGGTGACCATGCCGCCCGTACCGCAAGCGCAGTCATAGAGTAGGTAGAGACCGGACTTGATATCTTTCTCGATGGGCAGGAACACGAGATTCGCCATCAGCCGCACGGCGTCGCGGGGCGTCCAATGCTCACCCGCCTCCTCGTTGTTCTCTTCGTTGAACTTGCGGACCAGTTCCTCGAAGACCGTGCCCATCGAGTGGTTGTCGATACCCGCAGGCGAAAGGTCTATGTCGGGGTCGAGGAACTTGTTGATCAGTGTACCGATGGCGTCGGCCTTGGATAGCGTTTGCAGCTGGTTGCGGAACTTAAAGTTTTCGATGATGTCCTGGACGTTGGGCGAGAAGCCGTTGAGATAGTCCTCGAAGTCAGCGAGGAGCTGCTGCTGATTGCCGCGAGACTTGAGGTCGCGAAGGGTGAACTTCGAGGTGTTGTAGAAGGCTTGTCCCGCCGCCTCGCAGAGAGCGGCCCGCTGCTCGGTGATGCACGCCTCGTCCAGCATCTTCTTGGTATCGAGCACGGCCTGCTTGGTCGGCTCCAGCACGGCGTCCATGCGCCGGATGACGAACATCGGCAGAATCACGTCCGGGTACTTGCCGCGTTTGAACAGGTCCCGGAGGACATCGTCAGCGATGCCCCAGATGAACGAGACGATCTTGTTGTGGGTAGCTTGGTCCACTGTCAGTAACCTCCATCACTTCCTACAGTTCACACCGAACATGCCATACCAATATTGTACGAACTTCCGCGTCACCCTACTTTATTTCAGAGGGAATGGAAAGTAAAAATGCATCATAAAGTCAAGGACTAGGACTTCCTTGAAGCCGAATGCATCACTATTCCCGTAACAGTCGTAAGATCATGACAATATTATCCTTTCGATTAAATTAGTCAAATCGAAAGGAGGCTTCATGATCGCCATACGGTCCCCCGCCGACCTGAAACGTAGTCGGCTTCCCGAGAATCTCCATCGTGCCGTGTCCAGGGTGCTTGCCGACGTCCTGGAGGCTTACGGTGGAGCGTACAAACCGCAAGATGACGGCTTCATCTATGTGCTAACTCCCACCGACACGGATGCCTACCTGTCAGAGCGCCTCGGCAAGCGCTACCAGGACAGTATGTTCGAAGGGATCAGCTACGATTCCGACACTCGCACATGGCATGTCATCTATCTGCAGAACAACCAGTGCGCCATTTCGTTGATAATTTCTGACGCTGAGGGGCTAGACCAGGACATTCGGCAGCGAATCCACAGGCAGATGGATGCGGAAGGAGAAGAATAACCCGCAACGCGTTCGTCAACAAAAGATGAAAAACGAAGAGCCCATACCCGTTCGGGGGTATGGGCTTCTTTAGTTTCAAGGAGGAAATGAAAATGATTATCCGCACTGACAGTCTTCCGTGGGCGATTGACGAGAGGCTGCGAATCCTGCTGCAAAGAGAGGTCGACAGCTTCAACATAGAAGGAAATCGGGGGGTGCTACTCAACTACCGCGATCCCGACTGTGACCATGACAACCGCGACTTCCATCCCGTGGAGATTGCCTTGGATGCTGACGGCAGCATTAAATGCATCTCGGACTTCGCCCTGTATGGGACGCCCCCGTCTGAGGTGCGTGGCGAATCCATCGATTTTGACTTCGGCCTCAAGGAGTTTCATCACTTTTCTGAGGGGTATCACATCGAGGAAGGCCAAGACTTGTATAAGCTGTGGGAACAAGACTTCCTCCGCCATTACGAGATGAGCGTCTATCGTCTGGTTACCGTCACCGTATTGAGATGACCCCATAGCGCCGAGTCGCCGGAAGTTCATGATAACGATACAAGAGTAAAAGTGACAAAAACGGAGAGGCCATACCCGCTCAGGGTATGGGCTTTTTAGATTCAAGGAGGAAATGAAAATGATTATCCGTACTGACAATCTGCCTTGGCCGATTGACGAGAGGCTGCGAAACCTGCTGCAACACGAGATAGCCAAACCCGGCATAGAGGAGAATCGGGGAGCGATACTCAACTTCCGCGATCCAAAATATGACCATATTAACGGCGGATTCCATCCCGTCGAGATCGCCATAGAAGCCGACGGCAGCATTAAATACATCACGGACTTCGCCCTGTATGGGACGCCCCCGTATGTGGAGCTGGGCAAAGAAATAGATTTCGACTTCGGCCTCAAGCTTTTCCAATACCTTTCTGAAGAGTATCCCATCCAGGAAGGTCAGGACATGTATACCCTATGGGAGATAAACTTCCTCAGCTATTACGAAATGGGTGTCTATCGTCAAATCACCGTCGCCCCATTCCGGTGATTCTCTAAACGTCAAATCACTGGATGCCTATGACATCAATACAGGAGCATAGGGGAAATATACAATATTCATCTTATATTCTGCACTTAGCGCTGACAAAGGAGGAGAAGTGATAGAGATTCTTAAAGTAGTGCTGGTGGATGTAGCTGTTGCCACCGGCAAAAAGATCTTGGAGGAGATTCGCGAGGCGAATCATGAGGATAAGACGAACAACGAACCGGAAAAGGAGAAGGACCAGACATGACAGCAAAGATCGAATTCATGGGTGCGAGCAAAAAGAGGTTCAAACGTTTGACTGAGGCAGGTAAACTGTTCGAGATCAAGGTACTCGACCACATCATCGTCGGCGAGGGCCGGTTCATATCGTTCGCCGAGCGGGGGTTGCTATGAAGAAGCGGGTGGACAAGCCACTACCTTGTGATCCCACCGGGATGCTGAACTCAACGTAACGGGGAAATACAAAGTCCCTGCTGATCGGACATGGGGGCAAACGTAAGAAGCCATGGATATTAAAACAATTATCATCTTGAAAGGAGAAGAATCGTGAAATTAGCAGTTACAGATAATACAAAGGTGAAGAAGGATAAGGGAAAAACGGAAATGATCAGCATGACCCTGAAGTTGCCCGTCGACCTCTATGATAAGTTAAAACAGGGATCTGCCCAAAGCAAGAAACCCATCGGCACCATAATTGAGGAATGGGCCGACAAGTATGTTTCCACCCAGGACGTCTCGATCAACCTTGCCACCCTTATGAAGCACACACCTGTTCGGCTGAAAACGGAACCAGGAATTCGACTAAAAGGGCTGACGGTATTAGTGTCGCACCGCCACCACAGCCTGATCAGGCTGGAGTCATTGCGGCGGAACAGCACTATACGTGACCTTCTGAGGTACTGGATAAAGGAAAAAACGGTACTTGGAGCAGAGACGGATAAAGATAAACGCCCGCCTCCTACCGTATAGGTCATGACCGTCTCTATCATTACCGGGGCGAGCGATAAGGTGATCTGCGCCTATCCCTCGGCGTCTGCGGCAGCTCTATTGCGCCGACTTCCGGTTTCCCCACCCCGTCATTCCCGCACCGGGAGCGGCGGGAAAGCAGAAAAGTATTTCTGATCATAGAGTTACCCCATGACCCCACCACACCCCACTGTTCCGTGAGAGAGAAGAAGCTATGCCGGACATGCACTCTTTCACATCGGCCGCTACTTTTCAAAGAACAAACCATTAGGAGCTAAGGCCTAGACATTGGATGGCCCGCCAGCGCTTCAAGCGCTCGGCGGGCTTTTGTCGTTTGGAGGATTGGATATCGGGCATCCGGCGACCAGGGTCAGCGGTCAATCTCAAAGCTTCAGGGACACGAGGAATGGTCCTTAACGAAGGAAGAATCATGGTTTCAGAACTTGAAAAGGCATACGGACGTGCTGTTACACCTCAAGAACTTGGCAAATTGCTGAAGATCGACCGGCGCACAGTCATCAAGTATGCCGCACGCTGGGGTGGTGTGGAAGTCGCCCCCGGAACATGGCGGTTCTTTGAAAACAGAATAAAGGAGGGAATGAATGCCGAGCAAGCTTTTGAAAAGGGGAACATTGCGATACAGGGCAAACGTGACGGTTCAGGGACATACGGCGCAGAAATTGTTCCCGGACGTAAGCAAAAAGTCACATCGAGAAGCCCTAGTATGGGAAAAAGAAGCGAGAAAAGAACTGGAGAAGAAGCTATCCCAGACAAATTCGGTATCTTTGGCGGTAGGGCAGTGGGCTAACGAGTATCTGACCGAAGCGGAAAGCCGGTTCGTTGCCGACACGTTCCAGGAGAAGACGGCTGCGTTCGCCCGATTCTTCAAGGACACTGAAATAAAGAGTGATTCTTCGATTCAAGAATTAAAATCCACCATATGCAGAAATTTCCTACGAAAGCAGGCGCACGAAAGGTCGGGTTATGCGGCTAACAAGGACAGGAAGAATCTGGGGACTGCATGGAAGTGGGGGTATGAGAATATGGACGGATGGCCGGGAAGTGCTAATCCATTTCTTGCCGTAAAGAAGTTTCCCGAAGTACGCCAACCGCGATACGTTCCTTCCGAAGAAGATTTTTGGAAGGTATATGATCAGGTAGAAGGTCAAGACAAAGTAATGCTTCTAACGTTCCTGCATCTGGCTGCACGTAGATCCGAGGTCTTCCATCTTAAATGGTCGGACGTAGATTTTATCAATAACAGAATCTGCCTCTGGACGAAGAAACGGGAAGGTGGCCACAAGGAATACGACTGGCTGCCAATGACAACGGAACTTCGTCAAGCCTTACTGCAGTGGTGGCAGGAGAGACTGAAACAACAAACCGAGGATAAGGAACATGTATTTGTTTGCCTCGATGCAACTCCATTCTGTGAGCAGTATTTCGGGAAGCCGTTCATCCATCGTCAACATCTGATGGAACGTCTATGTAACAGGGCAAAAGTAAAACCTTTTGGATTCCATGGTATCAGGCATCTGACAGCCTCGATACTCTATAAGAAAGGTTACCCTTTGGCAGTCATCCAGGCGATACTCCGGCATACTAACCCGAACACGACGGCAAGGTATATCCACAGCCTTGGTTTGGAGGAAACAAGGGAAGCCCTTGAGGAAGGTCTGAAGGGGCCTGCTCAGGTCTTCGAGTTTAAGAAGGCAAATTGCAAATAAAAACCGCCCTCAGAGACCATGGCTCTGAGGGCGGTTTGTGTCCGGGCGAGTGTCCGGCAATATCTTGTCGGGGTTATCACTTGTAACCCCTTGTATTTCTTGGTAGTCCCACCGGGACTTGAACCCGAGTTTCCGGCGTGAGAGGCCAGCGTCCTAACCACTAGACGATGGGACCGTGCAATTATAAACGGGGGAGCGGAAATTTAAACCTGCTGGTAGCGTTCAGAGCGCTGAATCCAACCGCTTAAACACCCCCGGAAAGCATTAAAACGAGAGCAGAGTATCTATTCAATCCGCATGGAAAAGTCAAGATTAATTATATATTCGGCGTAAGCATAGTTAAAGCATCCCGAAATTATGACTTATTGCGGGCTTCGATATAGTTTACAGCGTCTTTAATTCTTTTCTCTACGCGATCCTTGCCCAGCGTAGCCATTACTTCATCAATGCCGGGGCTCACGGTTTTTCCGGTGAGGGCAACCCGCAGCGGCTGGGCAATTACCTTAAACTTGATATCGTGTTCCTGGGTAAAAGCCATGAGGAACTCTTCAATGCCCTTTTTGCTGAAGTTCTGTACTGCGGGAATCGCCGCAGCCATTGCCTGAAAATAGGCAGTGATGTCAGACACCAAGAACTTCTGTGCTGCCTGCTCTTCATACTGAACCTGATCGGCAAAGTAGAAATCCGCCATTTTGGCCATCTCCACCAGCGTTTTGGCGCGCGGCTGCAAATCGGCAATTACTTTTTGTGTAAATGCGGCGTCGCCCGTCCGGATATGCGCCGGCCAAATGGTTTTCATTTCTTCGCTCAACCGTTCAGGCGCTGCTTCCTTTATATAGTGCGCATTCAGCCAGAGCAATTTATCCGGGTTAAAAACCGCCGGTGATTTGCCGACAGCTTCGAGGGTAAATAAATCAATGAGCTCCTGCTGCGAAAAAATTTCCTGATCGCCGTGCGCCCAGCTCAAACGCACCAGATAATTGACGAGTGCTTCGGGCAGATAGCCCATCTCTTTATAGGCCATAACGGAGGTGGCTCCGTGGCGCTTGCTTAAGCGCGTCTTGTCGGAACCAAGAATCATGGGAACATGGGCGAATTTGGGGACGTGAAAGCCAAGAGCCTCATACAGCAAAATCTGGCGCGGGGTGTTGTTGACATGATCGTCGCCGCGGATTACGTGCGTGATATTCATCAGGGCGTCGTCGATGACCACAGCAAAATTGTAGGTAGGATAGCCATCGCCGCGTTCGATGATTAAATCGTCTAACTCATCATTATTAAATGTGATATTGCCTTTAATGAGGTCTTCGACAACAGTTATGCCGGTTTGCGCGCCGCGAAAACGCACAACGCTGCCCGGTGTTTTTTTCAAATTCTTATCGCGGCAGGTACCGTCGTATTTGGGTTTTTTCCCGGTGGCTAGGGCCTCTTTTCTTTTGGCCTCCAACTCTTCGGGCGTACAGGTGCAGTAATAGGCTTTGCCTTCCTGCAGCAGTTTTTGAACCATTTCACGATGTAGATCAACACGTTGCGCCTGGAAGTGCGGCCCTTCATCCCAGGTCAGGCCCAGCCAGCTCATGGCATCGAGGATTGCTTTTGTCGATTCGTCGGTGGAGCGGATCTGATCGGTATCTTCGATGCGCAGCACGAATTCGCCGCCGTTATGGCGGGCGAAAAGCCAGTTAAAAAGGGCGGTTCGCGCGCCGCCGATATGCAGAAAGCCGGTTGGTGAAGGTGCAAAACGTGTTCGTATTTTTTCGATCATCTTATTTACCCTGTTTTTTGCCAGCTTTATAGGATTGACGGCGGTCTTTTGTCAAGCCGCATTTCCCCGATATTTAAATTATAATTTAAATGCTTCCCGCTGCCAAAATGTGCTTGACAAGGAAGAAGATTTATAATTAGCTTATGCGCTTAACGCAGCAGGCGTAATTTATTGGGGCAGTTGAGTTTACATGTCTAATTCTTTGAAAATTAATGTGGTTACAATTCCTGAAGAAGGCCGGGACTTCGTCTTTTCCGGTGACGGTAAGTGGTTTCAGGAAAACTTTCCGGATAGCGGTGATGTTGATTTCAGCTTACGAAAAGTAGATGTAACCTGCCAAATAACCAAAACTTCCAGCACGGTTTTTATTAAGGGCTCTCTTTCCGCAATTCTTGGTATCGCCTGCAGCCGCTGCCTGGAAGATGTCAACCTTTCTGTTGGCGGTGATTTTGCTTACACGCTTGTGCCGCTGACACCGGAGACGAGAGAAGATTTGGAACTTCAGGCTGAGGATTTGGAAGTAAGTTCTTATCAGGGCGATTTTATTGATCTTGCGCCGATTATTTATGAACAGATTATTTTACAAATTCCAATTAAACCGCTTTGTTCTGAAGATTGTAAAGGATTGTGCCCGCATTGCGGCACGAATCTGAATGTGGCTTCCTGCAATTGCAACTTGGATTTTATTGATGACAGGCTGGCCGTACTGAAAAATTTTAAAATTAAACATTAATTAAATGAGGATAAGTTATGCCAAATCCAGTAAAACGACATTCTAAAACGAGGCGGAACAAGAGAAGATCGCATGATTTTTTACAGCAACCGGCAACGTCTTTATGCCCGCAATGCAAGGCGGTAAAAATGCCCCATCGTGTTTGTCCCGTATGCGGCACCTATAAAGGCCGGGAAATTACACCGATTGAAGAAATATCCTGATAAAAAGTTCCCCTTTTAATATCGCGACTTTTGTTGATTCAATTGATCGATGTTGTCAATCTGCCGGGGCGGTGTGATGAATGACCGCCCCGCAGGTTATGCAACTTCTTCCTTGCCGTGCTGGTATCTGATAAGTGCAGCTTAGACAGCAATATTCATGATGAATGTGTTTCAAGAAGCCGATTCCGTACAGGGTAGAGAAAAGCCGACTTCGCAGTGACGGTCGGCAGGAAGACTTCGACTTAACTGTTAGTACACGAGTTGCTGTTTTAATGGTAAAAATGGCAATTTATAGTGTTTTGAAAGAAAAACCGCAATCACCCCGCCAGTTATGGCCGCGCATGGCCTTAATGATTATTGAGGCTTATCATGCCGTCTGCGCCATTGATCCTGATGCTGTGAAAACTTCAACCACATGGAAAAAAGTAAGGAATTATTTTTACAAAAAAGGTAAAAGAACACCACGTAATTCAATTGCCGAGTGCAATAACCGATTTGAGGAGGTTTTGGTATGACGTTAGAGGAAAAAGTCATTAAACTCGTTATGGAGCAACTGGATGTAACTCGCGACGAATGCGTTCTGGAAGCTTCTTTCATTGATGATTTGGGGGCGGATTCGCTGGATCTGGTTGAGCTGATCATGGAAATGGAGGAAGTATTCAACCTGGAAATAGAGGACGATGAACTGGAAAAGATTCGTACTATTAAAGATGTCGTTGATTTTCTCAAATTCAAAGGTGTGAAATAATTTGTCCGGTAAGATCGGCAGGATAGCCGATAATTATTGCTGTTTTAGTTCTTTACGAGTTTATAAAGGTTTTAGCGAATGAAAAGGCGTGTCGTAGTAACCGGTCTCGGGGCATTGACCCCTTTGGGTAATTCCGCTCAGGAATCCTGGGAAAGTGCAATTGCGGGCAAATCCGGTGTGGGCCCGATTACAAAATTCGACTGCACTTCCTTTAATACAAAGATTGCTGCTGAAATAAAGAATTTTGATCCGTTGCAGTTTGTAGATAAAAAAGAAGTGCGACGCTATGATGATTTTATCCTTTATGCGTTGGCGGCGGCTGAAATGGCCATGGCCGACGCCGCCCTGACTGTCAGCCCGGAAATATCAACGCGAACCGGCGTCATTATCGGTTCGGCCATCGGCGGCCTGGCGACAATGGAGCATGAAAAAGAAGTTCTACTGAAATCCGGTCCCCGCAAAATTTCTCCTTTTGCCATTCCCGCCATTCTGCCCAATTTAGCGTCCGGCCTTGTATCTATCCGCTTTGGTGCGAAAGGCCCCATTAACTGCGCCGTTACCGCTTGTGCCGCCGGCACTTCGGCTATCGGGGATGCTTATAAAACAATTGCCCATGGCGACGCCGATATTATAATCACGGGGGGCACGGAAGCAGCGATAACTTCTCTGGGCGTCGGCGCTTTCAATTCCATGCGGGCTTTATCCCAGCGCAACAGCGAACCGCAGAAAGCCAGTAGACCGTTTGACAAGGATCGCGACGGATTTGTTATCGGCGAAGGAAGCGGCATTATTATTTTGGAAGAATTATCGGTTGCCCTCGAAAGAGGAGCCCGTATTTATGCGGAGTTGGTCGGTTATGGGTGCACCTCTGATGCATTTCATCTGGCGGCGCCCCCGCCCGGGCACGAAGGAGCTGCCCGCAGCATGCTTGCCGCTCTGAATGACGCGGGTTTAAGCGCAACGGATATTGATTATATCAACGCCCACGGAACATCAACGCCGCTCAATGATCTGTATGAAACACAGGCCGTGAAAACTCTTTTCAAAGAGCATGCTTACAAGCTGCTGATCAGTTCCACCAAATCCATGACCGGCCATATGCTGGGGGCAACAGGCGGCGTGGAGGCCATGTTTGCCGTTAAGGCATTAGCCGAAGGCGTTATTCCCCCCACCATCAATCTGGATAACCCCGGCCCCGAATGCGACCTTGATTATGTTGCCAATACGGCCCGCGAGCAGGAAATTAACACGGCCATGTCCAGCACTTTTGGTTTCGGCGGTGTCAATGCGGTCTTAATATTTAAAAAATTTCACGATAAATGATGGAGGAGGAATTTTATTTTCATGTCTTTTTTAGAAAAAGTTGATCCGGAAGTAAGTCGCGCCATCGAACTGGAAACAATGAGGCAGGCCGGGAAAATTGAGTTGATAGCTTCCGAGAATTTTGTCAGCGAAGCCGTCCTGGAAGCCCAGGGCTGCATTATGACCAATAAATATGCCGAAGGTTATCCCGGGAAACGCTACTACGGCGGGTGTGAATTTGTTGATATCGTGGAAAATCTTGCCATTGAGCGTTGCAAGCAGCTTTTCGGCGCGGATAATGTTAATGTTCAGCCGCATTCCGGAACCCAGGCGAATATGGCTGTTTATTTTGCCGCCCTGCAGCCGGGCGATACTATCCTCGGCATGAATTTATCCCACGGCGGCCATTTATCCCACGGCAGTCCCGCCAACTTTTCCGGTAAATATTATAAGGTTATTGCCTACGGCGTGGATAAGGATACGGAAACAATCGATTTTGCGGAAGTGGAAAAACTGGCCAAGGAGCATAAGCCGAAGATGATTGTTGTCGGCGCCAGCGCCTATCCCCGGACCCTCGATTTTGCACGCTTCCGCACGATTGCCGATGAAGTCGGCGCCGTTATTATGTCCGACATCGCCCATATAGCGGGACTGGTGGCTGTAGGATTGCATCCTTCCCCCGTGCCTATGTGCGAATACGTCACTTCTACCACGCATAAAACTTTGCGCGGCCCGCGCGGCGGATTGATTATGTGCAAGGAGCCTCAAGCCAAGATTTTAAACAGCCGCGTTTTCCCGGGTTCGCAGGGCGGCCCTCTTATGCACATAATTGCGGCTAAAGCCGTAGCCTTTAAAGAAGCGCTGTTACCGGAATTTAAGGAGTATCAACAGCAGATTCTGAAAAATGCGCAGGCGATGGCTGATGAGCTGAAAAACCAGGGTTTCCGTCTCGTCTCCGGTGGAACGGATAATCATCTGATGCTGGTTGATTTGACTCCCAAAGGTGTGACCGGTAAAGAAGCTCAGGAAGCACTCGACCGGGCAGCCATTACGGTAAACAAGAACGGCATTCCCTTTGATACCAAGGGGCCGATGATTACCAGCGGAATCCGCATCGGTACACCGGCAGTGACCACCCGCGGTATGAAAGAAAACGAAATGCGGCTGATCGCTTCCTACATTGCCGATGTTGTTGCGAACATCAACGACGAAAACAAGATTCAGGCCATAGCCAAAGAGGTCAAAAAGCTTTGTGACCGGTTTCCGCTATACGAGCAGAGGATAAAAAAAGGATAAGCCGGCTTTAAGCTGAAAAGCCGGGCATGGGAAATGCGGGAAAATATGACGGAAACAGAAACACCTCTAAGAAATATGCAGGAAAGAGTTAATCATCGACCCGATTGGGATACGTATTTTCTGGATATAGTGGAACTTGTTGCCCGCCGCAGCACCTGCCGGAGGCGGGCAGTGGGCGCCGCTCTGGTCTGTGACCGCCGCATTCTCGCTACCGGATATAACGGGGCTCCCTCGAAACTGGCGCATTGCCTGGACATCGGCTGCCTGCGGGAGCAGCTTCAAGTTCCATCCGGCGAACGCCACGAACTATGCCGCGGTCTGCATGCAGAGCAAAATGTTATTATCCAGGCGGCTTTGCACGGCGTCAGCACAAAGGGTTCCACTCTCTACTGCACCAATCACCCTTGTGTGATCTGTGCTAAAATGATCATCAATGCGGGAATTGCCCGCATCGTTATTCGCGATGGCTATTCCGACAAACTGGCTGCACAGATGCTCAAGGAAGCAGGTATTACAGTCAAGCAGATTTAAATCTCATACAGGGAAAAACCATGAAGTGCCCGTTTTGTGCACATGCCGAAAACAAGGTTATCGATTCAAGGATCAGTAAAGACGGCAAGGCCATCCGCCGTCGCCGGGAATGCATGGGCTGCGGCAAACGCTTTACCACCTATGAATTTGTCGAAGATATCCTGCCGATGGTAGTGAAAAAGGACGGTCGCCGCGAAGTATTTGATCGCATGAAAATCCGCAACGGGGTGATGAAAGCCTGTGAAAAGCGTCCGATAAGCATGGAGGAAATAGAAAAACTGGTGGAAAACGTCGAACAGGACTGTCAGGAATATCAGGGCGATGAGATTCCTTCCACCGTTATCGGCGAAAAAGTAATGAATGAACTCAAGACGCTCGACGGAGTCGCCTATGTCCGGTTTGCGTCGGTCTACCGTCAGTTCCGTGATGTTGGTGAATTTATGGCAGAGCTGAATGATTTGTTGAGCAAGGATAAAAACTGAATTTATGTTTACCGGAATTGTGGAAGGGCTGGGTAAAATCAAGCGCCTGACGATGAAAGGCGCCGATGCTGTTCTGGAGATTGAAAGCGGCATCAGCTTGTCCGATGTGACTATCGGTGACAGCATTGCCGTGAATGGCGCCTGTCTCACCGTTACGGCCAAAACGGAAAAGACTTTCATCGCCGATGTTTCAGCGGAATCACTGAGCAAGACAACCCTCCGGCATTTGAAAGCCGGAGAAAAAGTCAATCTGGAAAAGTCCCTGCGGGTTGGAGGTTTTGTCGGCGGTCATTTTGTGCTGGGGCATGTGGACGGCACGGCCCGCATCCTTTCCCGGACGCAAAAGTCCGGTTCGCTTATTCTGGCCGTGGAGATGGATGAAAAGCTTTCGCGCTATATCGTGGAAAAAGGATCGGTAGCGATAGACGGAGTGAGTTTGACGGTGAACAAGCTTGAAAAAGGCCGGTTTTATGTTAATATGATTCCCCATACCGCTGCCGTCACTACATTAGAGGTGAAAAAAGAAGGGGAATGGGTCAATATCGAAACGGATATTCTGGGTAAATATGTGGAAAAACTGTTGCAAACTCCGCGGGGAATAGATAAGGGATTTTTAGAGGAACATGGTTTTCTGTGAAAGCTTCGTAAAAAGTTCATCGCTAACCAATTTGTAGATAAGTTAAGGATAAATAAAATGGCAATAAGCAGTATTCAGGAAGCAATTGAAGACATTCGCAACGGGAAGATGGTCATTCTCGTTGATGATGAAGATCGTGAAAATGAAGGCGATCTTTGCATGGCGGCGCAGTTTGTAACGCCGGAAGCAATCAATTTCATGGCGCGTTACGGCCGTGGTTTGATTTGCTTAACAATAAATGAAGAACTGGCGGCCAAGCTTAATCTGCGGCCAATGGTGCAGGAAAATAAGGCGCGTTTTCAGACAGCCTTCACAGTTTCGATTGAAGCGCGCAATGGTGTAAGCACCGGAATATCGGCGGCGGATCGGGCTACAACTATTCAGGCGGCGGTGAATCCCGCAGCGAAAGCGGAAGATCTGGTCAGTCCCGGTCATGTTTTCCCGATCATCGCCCGCAAGGGCGGCGTTTTGGTGCGTACCGGGCAGACGGAAGGTTCGGTAGATTTATGCAGGCTGGCCGGTTTGACTCCGGCCGGAGTAATCTGTGAAGTCATGAAAGATGATGGAACGATGGCGCGGATGGCCGATTTGGAAATATTTGCTGAAACGCATAATATGAAGATTGTTACCATCGCCGATCTCATCGATTACCGGATGCAGAACGAATCTCTCATTCGCAGAATGGCCGAAGCGAAAATTCCTACTGTATTCGGCGGTGATTTTAAAATTATCGTTTATGAAAATGATGCGGATGACTGGCAGCACATAGCGTTGGTCAAAGGTGACATTACGGCTGATGACGAAGTGCTCGTTCGCGTTCATTCCGAATGCCTGACCGGCGATTTATTCGGCTCGGAGCGCTGCGACTGCGGCGATCAGCTGCACCGGGCGATGGCGATGGTGGAAAGGGAAGGCAAAGGTATAATCGTTTATATGCGCCAGGAAGGCCGCGGGATCGGCCTTGTGAATAAAATTAAAGCCTATGCCCTGCAGGAGCAGGGACAGGATACGGTGGAAGCCAATCTTGCCCTGGGATTTAAGCCCGACCTGAGAGACTATGGCATCGGGGCGCAGATTCTAGTCGACCTGGGAGTGCGCAAGATGAAGCTGATGACCAATAATCCCAAGAAAATTGTCGGACTGGAAGGATACGGAATTGAGATTGTCAAACGGGTTCCTATTGAAATCGATCCCAATGAAAACAATATCAGATACATGAAGACCAAGCAGGATAAGATGGGGCATCTCTTAAAATTATAGACAAGGATGGTAAGTATTCATGCCGAAATTAATAGAGGGAAAGATTGTTGCCAAAGGAATGAAATTTGGCATTGTCGCCAGCCGATTTAACGATTTTATCTGCGGCCGGCTGATTGAAGGGGCCATCGATGCATTAACCAGAGCCGGGGCGGACGAAAAAGACATTGTAATCTGTAAAGTACCCGGCGCTTTTGAACTGCCCCTGACGGCGAAGAAGATGGCTAAAAGCAACCGTTTTGATGCCATTATCTGTCTGGGAGCCGTAATTCGCGGGGCAACCCCTCATTTTGAATACATCAGCGCCGAAGTATCCAAAGGCATTGCCAGTGTGGGACTCGAAACGGAAATTCCGGTGGTTTTTGGTGTCCTGACAACGGACAATATTGAACAGGCGATTGAACGCGCCGGGACGAAGTCAGGCAACAAAGGTGCGGATGCCGCCATGTCAGCAATAGAGATGGTGGATCTGTTTAAGAAAATATAATAATACCTGTCTGTTCCAGGTAACTCTAAACAAGAATGAATAAGGGGCTGCAACCACCCATGCGGGTGGCAAGTCCCCTTGTTCTCGTTTATTGGCGGCAGTTTGCTGTTGAAGTTTGAGGTTTTAATGCACGCACGGAGAAAGGCACGCGAAGTTGCCTTGCAGGTTCTTTACAGTCTTAATTATGTAAATCATCTTGATGTTCAGAAAGCTCTGGAACTTTTCTGGGGTAATTTTGTCGCCCCCAAAGAAGCGAAAGACTTTGCCGAATCTTTAGTGGAAGGCACCTGGAGCCACAAAGAAGAATTGGATAAGTTGATTGCCGCAAGTTCGGATAACTGGTCGCTCGGCCGGATGCCCAAGGTAGACATCAGCATCCTGCGTATGGCGGTGTTTGAATTTCTTTATTGTCCGGATATTCCTCCCAAAGTTACGTTGAATGAAGCAATTGATCTGGGGAAAACTTTCGGTTCCGAAAATTCCGGTTCTTTCATTAACGGCATCTTAGATGCCATTAATTTAAAATTGGAAAAGAAGAATGCAGGTAATTCTGTCGACTGAACCGCCGGATGTGCCCGAACATAAATGCCTTGCGTTGGGTATCTTTTCCGATGAAAAACCGCCGCGGGGTATTTGCGGATTTCTTGATTGGCGCCTTAATGGTTTTATTTCCCGGGAAATAAAACAGGGCCGCATCAGCGGTGCATTCAGAGAAAAAGTCCTCATTCCCTTTCCCGGAAGAATCAATACGGAAATCCTGTTTCTTTTTGGTCTGGGACCGCTTGCCGACTGTAATTACGATCGGATTTATACTTCTGCTTATAGTGTTATTGAAGCGGTGGATGGTATGCAGCTTACCGGTTTTGCCTTTGATTTGCCGGGTGAGAACCGCAATGCTCTGACAACTGCCGGCATCGTGGAAACCATGATAACCGGATTTTTTGATTATTTGTCCAAAGATGTAGAGAAGCTCACCAATATGACTTCCTGCATCGTCACTTCCGCCGACAATGCAAAAAATATAACAGTCGGCATTCAGAACTTCAAATCTCACGTTCAGGACATGGGCAGCATTGACGCCGGCGCTTTGGAAGATAGTTTTGCCGGAAACTGATCTCCCCGGAGGCGTGAACGCCGAGCCAGGTTTAAAGGCAGACATGTCTTTTTATGCCATGCGAAAAAATCATTTGCAAAAGTAAATACATAAGCAGTATAAAAATAAGAAAGCTTAATCCCATCTCCAAATCAAGGGCTGCCTTGTTGGCAGTAATGCCCGGTGCATTGCCGGGTTGCCGTGTCGATTGCTGGAGCGTTTGTATAACGCGCGACCTCTCATGACCTTTAGGTAATTTAGGTCATACTTCAGGCCTCCTTCCGGCTGCTGCGCGGTATTATATTTGTGGAAATGGAATAACAGGAGGATATTTTAATGGAAGCATTAAAGGACACCTCTCACGCCAGTATCGACAGTTTCATCCATGCCCAGCAGGCCAAATTCACCATGAACATCTCGCCTGTCACACCGTTATTGGCCTTCTTGGACTGGGCCATCAATCTTGCCGATTCGCCGGGGAAACAATACCGCATCTCGGAAGATTTTAATGAAAAAATGACCATTTACCAGGACTACGCATTCCGGAGCTTGCTTAACACCGACGGGGAACCTGAAAAACCTGTTGTCACCGATTCCCGTTTCCAGGCGGAGGAATGGCAGAAAAAACCTTACCTGTTCCTGTACCAGGCTTTTCTCCTTTGTGATCAATGGTGGCAGAACAACACGAGCGGTGTTCCAGGCGTCTCCCGTCAACATCAGAATATTGTCGGCTTTGCAGCCCGGCAGATCATGGATATACTCTCGCCGACGAACTTCCTCTGGACGAATCCGGTTCTTCTCCAGACGACATGTAAGCAGGGTGGACGAAATCTTGTACGGGGCTGGGAAAACATGCTGGAGGACTGGCGACGCCTGCGCAACAGGGATCTTCCCGCGGGAACGGAAAATTTCCGTCCCGGAGAAAAGGTTGCCTTGACGCCCGGCAAGATTGTATTCCGCAACCATCTCGCCGAACTGATCCAGTACGCTCCAACAACGAAAGAGGTTTACAAGGAACCGATTCTCATTGTCCCGGCCTGGATAATGAAATATTATATTCTGGACCTTTCCCCTCACAATTCCCTCGTTAAATATCTGGTAGACCAGGGGCATACAGTGTTTATCCTCTCCTGGCGCAACCCTACGGAAGAAGATCGAAACCTTTCCATGGCAGATTACCACTTTGACGGCATCATGGCGGCGATCAACGTAATTTCCAAAATATTGCCGAAACGGAAGATTCACTCCGTGGGATATTGCCTGGGCGGTACCATGTTGTCCATCGTCGCAGCCACCATGGCCCGGGACGGCGACAATAGGCTCAAGAGTATGACCCTCCTAGCAGCACAGACCGACTTTAAGGAGGCCGGGGAACTGACCCTGTTCATAAACGAGAATCAGGTCAACTACTTGACGGATATAATGTTTGACCGGGGCTTTCTGGATACGAAGGAAATGGCGGGAGCCTTCCAACTCCTTAGGGCGAATGAGCTTTTCTGGTCTCGAATCATTCAGGACTACCTGATGGGCGAGCGCCGTCCGTTGAATGATCTGATGTCCTGGAATGCCGATGCAACCAGAATGCCCTACCGAATGCACAGCAAATATCTGCGTCGTCTGTTTCTGGATAACGATCTGTTTGACGGCCGCTACAAGGTCGGCGAACGTAATATCGTTATCAGTGATATTCACGTCCCCGTTTTTATGGTCGGCACAGTCAAGGATCATGTTGCGCCGTGGCGCTCCGTCTATAAGTTTCATCTGATGTCCGATGCCCCCACGATTACCTTTATTCTGACCAGTGGTGGGCATAACGCCGGAATCGTGAGCGAACCCCAGAATTCCAGGCGGACGTACCAGATGTTGACCAAACGGGAAGGGGAAAAATACATTGATCCCGACCGGTGGCTGGAGGAAGCGCCGCGATTCAACGGTTCCTGGTGGCTTCCCTGGCAGGAATGGCTGAAGGCCAACTCTTCCGGCCAGACCGTTCCGCCGCAGATGGGAGCCCCGGAAAAGGGAGTGCGCATCCTTGATGACGCTCCGGGAACCTACGTGCACCAAATCTGAAGGTTGACGATGACTTGCCATTAATTATTGACTTATGCAGGCGAGTTCTATGATGATTCATTGCGTCATGACGAATTTTTGCTCATCACGAGGGACGTACCATTTGATGAAATTATAATCCAGGCCGATGGGCGCAGGTTCAATTCCGCGAAAACGCTTATTGATAATAATCAACTCGTCCGGCACATAGAGAAATGTATAGGGTTGATCTTCCGCCAGGATTTCCTGGAAACGGTCATAGCATTTTTTTCTTTCCTTCTGGTTAAAAGTGCTGCGTCCCCGCTCCAGCATCTCATCCACCTCAGGGTTTTTGTAAGAAATGAAATTCAATTCTTCCGGCGCCATTTATATCTCATACGTCCGGTTCGACCTATGCTTCCCTCGAAAAATGGATAAAAACCTTATCCATTAACGCCCTGTTAAATCCTTATTGTAACTTTACATAAATTGTACTAATTTTTTACATACTCTATTCTGATGCAGACCCGATGACATTGTCGAAGCCTCGGGAAAACAGAGGCATAATATTCTTTGAGAAGTCTGCTGATCTTATTAAGAATCACTGGGAAGTAATCATTAATTATTGCCATCCGGATCACAAGGTTTCTTTTGGCTTCATGGTAGGGATGGATAACAAAATTCGTCTAATCCGGAAATATAGCCTAAGGCATAAAATATCAGGAATATCTTATGCCAAAGATCATAATTTCTTTCGTAAAAGAAATCAAAAGTGAACTGAATTTATGCGCAACAAAGGCGGAAGAACCAATCATTTTATTGATATAGTTATGCAAAGATGCACACCATGAAAAAGACATCTGATTAATCTAAACATAATAAAGAAGGAGGTCATTATGCCGGAGAACATTTTGGACTTCAGTTTTAATATGGAAGGATTGGATCGTAACAAACTACTTGGCGAAGCAGCGCATACCCTGGATAATCTCAAGGGGCACTTGGGCAGTGGAAAAGCTCCTGTGAAGAGCAATGAGGGGGACGTGGCCAGAGACTTCATTAACGACGAAGCAAGCTTCGCGCAAACGCTCGTTGTCTATGAGATCACTGACAAGGACTTCCTGGCTAAGAATCGACAGGTTCCCGTGCCATTCAGCCAGCTTACGCAGCAATATCGTTTCTTTTGGGTCTATTTTCCGACGGTGCTCTTTCCTCGTCATGACTGGGCTTTTAATATGATAGAGATGAAGATCGCCATGAAGGCTCCAGAGAAACCGCCGCACTTGCAGCCAAAGGCATTTCATATTTTGCCCAACAGCCAATTTCAACCTCTCTTAGAAGTCAACACCCGGCTCGAAGTGCGTTTGGACGAAAACTTCGAGCTCAAGGCCCAGGTTCCCGAGTCCGGCTTGCATGTTAGCGGTGCAGTGGATGCGAAGGTCGCTGCGGCGGGCGGATTCGTAGCAGGACCGTTCTCCTATCATATTAAGAAGGCGAAGATTCAACATACTGCGACAGGAGCAGAGACCGTGTTCTGGCGTCTCGACGGTGCTGAGTTCTTTCAGGAGGATTCGCCGGAGATCATTATCATTGCTCAGATACCCAAAGATGTGAAGAACGTTAAGATCGATGGGAGCATGCAAGCCTACCGCTACTTCTCCTTCTTAGGGGGGGATCTACAGAGCAATGTCAAACACTTCACCGAAGCGGTTAAAAACTTCTTCACGGGAGGCTTGCCCATCGGCAGCAAAATATCCTGGGATGTCAGCCCTTATCTTGGTTCATAATCGTGCTGGAGGTAGGTCACAGAGAACCGGCTTGAATGGAGATAAGAATGGAAAATGAGAATAAGGTCCGCGCATTCATAGTCATCGTAAAAGACACGGAGGCGGAATGGAGCCTCAACAAAGTACAAAACGAGGCACTGGAACTTATAAAAAATGTATCAGGCAAGGATGCGTCAGGCAAGGTGAAGTTTCCCGAGAAACCGCACATTGCCGAGCGAATTGAAAGTTTAGTTAATTTTATTAAGATCCTCCGTGATTTGCTCCGACAGTCCACTTCCAGCGACGAGATCTCGCAAATAGCCACACTCCTCGTGGAACAAATGACAGAAATGCTTGGCGATGAATTGTATGATTACTTGTTTCAAGATGAACTGGACAAACAGTATCATGAAGCCCTTGGTGAACTTAAACAAACTGATCCGACAAAAAAAGAATTTGATCTTCTGCGAATCTCACTAGAATTCCGAGGTGGTGAAACGGCGCAGCGGCTGTCATGTTGGCCCTGGGAATACTTACATAGCCCACAGCGTGGGGACGTGACCTACAGCGGCCACTTTATCGCGGTTGAGTCAGAGCTGATGCTAACCCGCCGTGTTAGTCAAGGGGCTCAGAGCCTTAAATTCGAATCCCCATTAAGAGTGCTGTTAGTGGTCGCTATGCCTGAAGAACGAGGCGCGATTATATCAAATGCTGTATTTCGTAAGCTAGCAACATTGCGAAAAAAAACACGCCGAGCAACCCCAGATAAGATGAAAAAAATGGGCTACCAGATTCGTTTTCAACTCGCGAAACTCATTGATCAACCCGAGGAAAAGCGTATATCGAACTCGAAGTATCAATGGAAGGCAACGAAGGAAAATTTGGAGAAGGTCGTCAAGAAATATAAGCCCCATGTTGTTCATTTTATCGGTCACGGTCATTTTGATGCTAAGCAGAAACAAGCAACCATTGACATGATTCAAAAGGGGGGATCACTGAACCCGGTAAAAGAAAATGACTTTGCTACCAAGGTTAAAAATAATAATCTTCGGCTCGTGTTTCTGCAGTCCTGCGAGAGTGCCACCCAAGATCCTTCTACCATTGCTTCGGGGTTGGCCAGAAGACTCGCTTTGCAGCAGATTCCATCTATAATAGCCATGCAGGACAAAATCGAGAACGATGTATCAGGCGAATTTGCCGAAGCTTTCTACGAGGAACTGGCGAAAAGTCGCTCGATTGACAAGGCCGTAATGGCTGGACGCAAAGAGATAAAAGAACATAACGATGCTTCATGGGTAGCCTTCGCTGTTCCCGTGCTCTATCTGGAAAGTCAGATCGGTATGCTTACGGAGGTACCGGGTAGCAATCCCCCAATAATTGATTCCACAGAAACAATTGACACCCGTAATAAAATACCGTCAAAAATTGGTTCCACAGAAACAATTGACACCCGTAATAAAATAACATGTCCGCGGTGCAAAAAGGAACTTGCTATGTCATCCGAAACTAAATTTTGTACATACTGTAGACTTAGCTTCTATTGTAGAACAGAGGAATGTAAAGGCAATGTTCGATACGATGATCCTCTGGGAACGGTTTGTCAGAAATGTGGAAAGGTTATCATACAGGAACCTTGGTTACAGGAAGAATTACCTATGAGTCCATCGATAAGGCCGCCAAAAGATCAACCATTACCTACAGGAACTACAGAACCACCAAGGAAACCATATGAACGATGAATGCCTTCTGGAAACGT
The DNA here is from genome assembly GCA_039679455.1 of Smithella sp. GTDB lineage: Bacteria > Desulfobacterota > Syntrophia > Syntrophales > Smithellaceae > MVRV01. The sequence goes on from JBDKUX010000097.1 coordinate 22,995, forward strand.
TTAGTTACTGCGACTTTGGTTTCTCATTGACACTTTGTGATTAAGGAGTTGAACTGTGAAACAATCACTCGGTCAATTCGGCTCACATTATGGCATCTGCCCGCGGTGCAAAAAAGAATTATCGCAGGCAAATCTAACCTTTTGCGCATATTGCGGCTTAACACTGAAGTGCAGGAAATGCAGCCAGGCACTGGAGGACCCACTTGGCAGATTTTGTCAGAATTGTGGTTCACCTGTTGATCAACAACCTTGGCGGTCATCAACTGATGCTGAGACAACTACAAGTTTTATCGAAAAAATACCGGCCCAGCGGACGGAGAATCTTTATGGAAGAGAGACCAGTGATACACAAAAAGCCCTAACCACACCAAAAGATGCACAATTTTTTATCGTTCCACATTTGCCAGATGAAACGCAAATTATTGCGTACGGTAAGACACCTTCACTGCGTCAACTCCGAACCGACTTAGGCGTAGCACTCATTCGTAATGGTAAATTCCAGGAGGCCAGTGAATTATTAAAAAGGGCATTACGGGAAGAAGGAGCGCTTCCGGATCGATTCCAGATCCTTCTTCTCCTTGTTTATGCACAAGAATCTCAGGGTAGACAGGAGGAAGCACTCCGTACTATTCTGGAAGCGGTTCTTGAGAAACCGGAAAAAGTAGAATTATTGCTCGCCAATGCTCATCGGCTGCTGACATCCGCCACAGCACTATCCCAAGGGGGATGGATCAACCGGGCTTGGGTCGATTCGTTGAAAACCATCAATCTTGATGCATCCGGCCAAGTGCAGATAAAATTTTTTCTCGCCCGTCTGAACCTATTTCTTGATCGATTTGATCAAGCAGTAGATCTCTGCCGCGAAGCAGCAAATCTCTCACCCGGACAAGCGCTTGAGCTTAGTTATCTCATTGTCGGTGAAGATGCTTTACCACCGGTCTGGCGTGAGCGTCCAGACGGCAATACGCAATTTATCCTTGCACGGCTGAATCAAGCGATTGGTCGATTCCAGAATGCCCTTGACGCAGTCGACGCAGCACTGAGGCTTGGCCTCTCCGACGGGACCCAATATCCTGATGCCCCGGCTTATGCTCTGCGTGGTGAGATTCTTCTTGATCATTTGGGCAATAAACAGGAGGCAGCGAAGGCATTTTCACAGAGCGGACAACAATATCAGTGGCGAGGTGATTACAACGCTAGCGAAACACTCCTGCGAAAAAGTTTAGACCTTGATCGGGATTACGCTCCTACACATTGGTACCTTGCGAACACTCTGTATATGCTTAGCGGTACTGCTGAAAAAGAAACGAAGAAGAAACTATTAGATGATGCTTGGATTCTGTGGAAATCGGGATTTGCGATTCAGCCGCCTGACTCCGCATGGTCCTGGGTATATGTATTGGCAGCACTCTTGCGGGCATCTTCGTCTTATCTTCAGGACGAAATCGGCCGGGATTCACGGGAATACATATGGGAAGCAGTCGCGTATATCGAGCGGGCGATACTCTTAAATGAATCGGAAGCACGACGCTGGGGCTTCCTGGGTCGTTACCACAATAATTTGAACAATGAATCAACCGCAGTGCATGCCACAGCCGTGGGAATGGAGCTCAACAGCAGTGATATTGTTGTGCTGGAGGAGCGAGCAAGCATACTCGCCAATATCGGCGCATTTGAAGAAGCGGAAAAAGTAATCGACCGCCGACGGGAGATTGGCCCCGATTCTTGGGTGGATGTTGTCAAGGCTTTTGTTCTCATGCACTTACCCCAAAGGAGAAATGAGGCAATGAGCCTTGTTGAGACTGTGATTCAAGACCAACCAACTGATAATTGGTATAGAGAGATACGTGCATTCATCTCCTTGTTACAAGGCAGACCGGACGATGCTCGTTCCGAGTACGAGTTCCTATTGGAAAAAACAAACCCGGATAATTCCACTTATGCTTGGGCAGCTTTCAACCTCGACAAGATTCAAGATGCATTGGATTCTTATCGAAAGATCCTGAGTCGGAAGAATGGGCAGAACCCTGCAGGAGCTCTTCGAGGTATGGGGTTTTGCTTATTGACCCTGGGGAATTCAGCTGAGGCAAGACGCTATCTTGATCAGGGGATTCAAGGTGCGAGCAATATCCGGGAAATAGATGAGTTTTTGCAGGGAGACATACCTACTGTTGAACGAAAACTTATAGACAGTGGCAACGTCAATGAACAGAAAGAAGTGCTTATCTGGGCACGAGACAAAGCAATGAAGCGACGGGATCAGCTCATGTATAAATCGGAGATACTGAAAGGTCCCGATCTGGTCAGTTTTTCTATCACAGAGCTACAGCGCGTGATCGAAGACACCCAGAATACCCCGAACTGGTCATGGATTGGCGCTCTTGCCGGTATAGCACGATTTTACATAGAATCTGAAAGATGGGCTGAAGCGGCGCAGATTTACAAACTTCTACTACAGCGACAATCTGATAATTTCCCGGAGGCTAGTCTAGGCCTGGAAAGGGCACTTGCGAAGCTGATAAGTCAAAGTGACACCCTTATCAAGGAAGGACCGATCGATGAAGCCCGGGAACTATTAACAAAACTTTTAAGTCTTGTTCCTGATTCGCTGCCTCATTATAATAAATGGCTGGCAGATATTCATGTGCGAACAGGTCTGAGCGATTTTAATCAGAAAGAATTTACTGCATTATTATCCAACGTTGCGGATGCCCTGCAACTATACAGTGAAGATGGCGCAGCCAATCCAGAAGAAATCGTAGGTATGACATGCCGATCGCTCCTTAAGGATCCACAGCAGTACTGGACCATGGAGGATTTTTTCAAGTTAGTAGAGATGAAGAGTAGTACGGAGGTGAAACTCAAAAATCATCTGACAGCAATACGAAAATCTCTGGCGCTTTATTTAGACGAGCATTACCACCTTTCGGCACAATCCGGGCAAAGCCCTTCCTTACTGCCAGTCGTGACGCCAATAGCGCTGGAGATATCACAAATGCTATTGCCAGAGGATACCGGTCCTGAATGGTCTCTGCTCAAGACATATATCCCTCAGATGCGCGATCATATCGAACGTGATACGGGAATAAAAGTCCCGGGTGTTCGATTTCGTAGTGACGAAGGATACCTCCCGCCCGAAAGTTACATTATCATGCTTGACGAAATCCCTATCGTATCCGGAAGTGTTCAGGAAAATCGGCGTTTCAGTCCCTCTGCCCCAGAGAACTTACGAAAATTGGGAATCCCGGAACAAGACATTTCAGAAGCAGATCACCCCTTAACGGGAAAGCCGGGGTGTTGGACTGGGTCGAAACATTGGGATACCATCATCAATAGTGGCCTTGAGTTATGGGATGAGCCGTTGGTTTTCATGGTTTATCATCTTGAGGCCGTCATTCGGCGTAATCTTGCTGATTTTCTGGGCATACAGGAAGTAGAGAATCTTATTGAAATCTGGGAGGAAGACGAAAAAGATGCCGTACTTGTACGGAAGGCGCTTCCGGATTCGGCATCACGATGCAGGTTTGCACGTGCACTGCGTGAATTGGCAAAGGAACGTGTGCCGATTACCAATTGGCATGGGATCCTCGAAGTGATTTGCGACATTGGATTAACCAATGATGATGTGCGTGAAGCCATTCGAGCATTGCGGCTTCGATTGAAGCCGCAATTACCCGGAAACGATGTTTTCGCTCAACACATATCAGTGCCACCCGAAATTGAGGCGAAGATAAGTGCTGAGATCCAGATCCAAGAAGGCAAGATTTTCCTGGCTATGCTACCCGAAGAAACACAAGAAGTTCTTTCTGCAATTCGGGAGCTCGTAGGGACAGTCGCCCGAAATCAAACGTTAGTCGTGCGTGACTCCGTTGTCAGGCCTTTTGTCCGGAGGCTTGTCGAACTGGAATGGCCTGATCTTTTAGTACTGTCACAGGAAGAAGTGGAACCGGTAGCAAAAGGAGGCAATGATGAAACAAAAAGATAATATGCCCCGGACAGCGGTTGATCTTGAGGTGTCTCCTGATTTAGGCGTCGAGACTTCACAGTGCCAGGCCATAAGCGAAGAGGTTTCCAGACAATTGGCGGATCTTCTCCATGTACTCGGTATCCCTGGCGTGCCTGCTGTGAAATTTGCTACCATGAGAAATAATGACAAATTATTGCGCCTGGTTGTTAATGGCGAACAGTGCCTCTATCCTAACGAGTTGCTCTGGAGAATTCAAAGCTTCATGAATAACACGCTATTGGCTCAGATTCCGATTTCTGAAGTCATAAAGGCTGCCAAGGCTAACCACGTTGAGTTCCTTTCGCTTTCGTGCCTTGAAATCATTAAACAGCAGCCGGCGGTTTTATTTGGAATTGACCAGGCAGCAGCTTATCAGGAACTTCTTTCCATGACAAACACTCAGTCAGGGGTATGGCCATCTTCTCCAGACTGGTTGTTGCCAATTATACACAAAGTGCTAAACTTGAAGTTCTCGATCGCAGACTGGCAGGTAGTCGCAAATGTGCTGTGCGAGAGCCTCATGAAGGGGCGTTCGTCGGATGAGGTAGCGGAAGACCTCATCGCCACCTTCCATCCTGAGGTTGTTGAGATTCATGTTTCGAAGGATTACCTGCGGCAGCTTACAACAAACGACACAGTAAGCGGCCGGGATAAATTTTCTATGGTGCGCGATGGTCTTTTCTATGAGTTGGGAATTAAATATCCGGATTTCTGTTTTGTTCCTGTAGAGAATTTCAATGCTGAAACTTTCAGCTTCAAGATCAATAACATAACGACACTGCCTCGAACTGGCTTGCCCCAGGACCGATTACTGGTTAACGACACACCGGATCGACTGGAGAATTTTAGCGGCAAGCCCGCGATTAACCCTGTCTATTGGAATGAATGCAGTCACATTGACTCAAAGTATCAGGCTGACGCGGTTTCCATTGGCTTAACTACATGGAATTCCATAGAGTATATGACACTTTGTATGGCCGCTGAATTGAAAAAATATGGGATATGCTTTGTCAGCCGCCGTAGCGTTCAGTATGAACTCGACCAAGTTGCACTTGCATTTCCGGCTCTCGTCAAGGCTGTTTTGTCGAGGTTTTCATTGGATTCGATTACCCGCATGATAAGAAATCTGGCAGCCGAGGAAATCAGCGTCCGCAATCTGAGATTGATCTTGGAGTGGCTACTTGATTATGACTATATTGTCAGCGATTCCGCCCAGTTCATCATTTTCGATAATCGATTGCCCCTCCATGAAAAACCAAGCGCACACCAGATTATCCATCCGGCCAATCTAACCAGCTTCGTTCGAACAGGGCTCAAACGATATATCAGCCATAAATATACGCGTGGCGGAAACACACTTGTTGTCTATTTACTAGATCCACAGATAGAGCGGCTGTTGCCCAAATGCGATTCTGATAGCATGCCTCTGAATGACGATACGCGAAACCGGATATTGAAAGCTGTTCGTCAAGAGTTGCGTGAGATGCAGCCATCGGTCGTAATACTAACCACTATAGATGTTCGGGCTTCATTGAGGAATATCCTTGCCCCCGAATTCCCGAAATTACCAGTCGTAGCTTATCAGGAGCTTTCTCCCGACATGAACATTCAACCGATCGCTAGAAGAATATCCTGGGAAAAATGATTCCTATAGCGATTCACTCCTTTTTTAAGAATCAGGAGTGAGGATGAACTGTCATTGCGTCATGACGAACTTTTGTTCATCGCGCGGGACGTACCATTTGATGAAATTATAATCCAGGCCGATGGGTGCCGGTTCGATGCCGCGGAAACGCTTGTTGATAATAATCAACTCGTCCGGTACGTAGAGAAATGTATAGGGTTGATCTTCCGCCAGGATTTCCTGGAAACGGTCATAGCATTTTTTTCTTTCCTTCTGGTCAAAAGTGCTGCGGCCCCGCTCCAGCATCTCATCCGCTTCAGCGTTTTTGTAAGAAATGAAATTCAATTCTTCCGGCGCCGTCTTACTGGAATGCCAGACATCATAGGCATCAGGATCAGGCGGGATCGTCCAGCCCAGGATCACGGTGTCGAAACGCCGTTTGTTAATAAAATCATTAATAAAAGCGGCCCACTCCAGTACCCGGATTTTTACTGATATGCCTACTTCCGCCAGCTGTCTCTGGATTATCTCTGCGCATTTCTGGCGCGTTTCATTGCCCTGACTCAAAACGAGTTCAAAAACAAACGGCCTGCCGTCTTTGTCCAGTATCCCATCGCCGTTGATATCCCGCCAGCCCGCTTCGCGGAGAAGCTCCCTGGCTTTTTGTGGATTGTAATTATAGATTTTTACATTTCCGTTATAGGCCCAGGTACCTGGTTTGAAGGGCCCGGTTGCCGGTTTTCCCAGTCCTAAAAGCACGCCGCTGATGATCTCTTCTTTATTAATGGCGTACGATATAGCCTGCCTTACTCTCCTGTCGGTAAAAAGCGGGTTTTTCAAATTATATCCCAGGTATGTGTAGGTGAAAGCCAGGTATCGGTATTTGTTGAAATTGTTTTGGAATAATTTATTTTCCGTCTGCCTGGTGAATTGGAGGGGAGACAATCCGGAAATGTCGATTCCCTGGCTGCGCAGCTCCAGAAATAATGTGGCCATATCCGGAATAATGCGGGTGATGTGGCCGTCTATATAAGGCCTGCCTTCAAAGTAATCGTGATTGGAAACCAGGACAATTTTCTGACCGGCCACCCATTCCTTGAACTTGTACGGCCCCGTGCCTATGGGACGGCGGGCCAGCGGACTGCGGGTAATATCAACGCCGGCCAGAAGATGTTTGGGCAGAACTGCGGCCCCCCAGCTGATCAATGCCGGGGCAAAAGGTTTATCGTACGTTACCCGGAAGGTGTAGTCATCCAGGACTTCCGCTTTTTTTACTTTCAGAAAATCTCCGGCATAAGCGGTGGGCGTTTTCGGGTCTGTCGTTACCTGATAAGTGAAAAGGACATCGGCGGCAGTGAAGGGCCGACCGTCATGCCATTGGACACCTTTGCGTAAATGGAAGGTGATCATTAAACCACTTTCGGAAACATCCCAGGACTCGGCCAGATCGCCGACAATGTTCATGTTTTTGTCATATTTAACAAGGCCGTTATAGACAAGACCGGCAATGTCATGGGAAGGTTTATCGGTGGCCAGAAGAGGAATCAAGTTGCTGGCGTCGCCTATGCCGCCGTGGACGATAATATCCCCGTAAGCCTTCTCTTTTGCCGCCCGGTTATTCGTGTTGTTTGTTGTCGGTACATTGTTGCAGGCAGAGGCAAAAAGAGCTGCAATAAGAAATAATACGATAAAACTTGATTTTTGCATCGGTAATTTCACCTTTTTTATTTCGTTGCAAACGTACCTTATTTAAGGCAGAATGAAAAGGAATAATTACATTATAAATTCAAGTATAATGATAATTTAACCCGATATTTCAAGGTATAAATTACAGCGGAGCGGCAATAATGAAAACCACCCGTTGGCAACGAAAACAAAATAATCTGCGGCTGCAAGCCGCCAGCAGTTGGGCAGTTTTCGTCGATGCAGTTAAAAATTACGGGCTCAACGGCGATGCTAATCAGGCTGCAGCCATCGCCCTTTATGCCGTTCTTTCCGCCATTCCCTTGTTTATCCTGTCCCTTGTTGTTGCCGGTTACATGTTCGATTCTTATCCGGCCTTCCAGGCATACATTACCGACGCCATTATTAACGGTTTTTTTTCGGAAAGACTGCTGGCGCAACTCGGCCAAATTGATCAGAAAAAAAATGTTCTGGGGTGGGCCGGTGTGCTGGGACTTGTCTGGCTTTCCGCCGCGATTTTTGATTCCATGGCCACAGCCCTGAACATCATTTTCCGTTTTCACAAAAAGCGTAATTATTTGACCGCAAAACTTATGGCCATAGCCATGATCCCGCTGGCCTGGATGGTGGGTAGCGCCTCGATAGCAATCAGTTACTTGTCTGCGCTTCTGCTAGCACGGCCCATGCTGCTCATGGAGAATCTCGGAATTTCGCTCTCTTTGGCATCCACTGTTTGGCTTGGCTATATCGTTCCATATCTAATCACAACCCTGTTTTTGATCGTTGTCTACAGGGTAATCCCTACGGTCAGGGTTCGGCTGAATGTTGTGATAGCTGGCAGTGCAACCTGCGCATTGCTTCTGGAAATAACCAAGCAGTTCTTCACCTGGTATGTCGCCAATTATACCCGCTATGAAGTGATTTTCGGCTCTCTGGAAGCAGTTGTCATTCTGGTCGTCGGCGTTTTTTACATGGCTTTAATCCTTCTGTTCTGCGCGGAAATAATGTCGTCGTATCAGCGCCGGGATATTCTTCTACTGGAAGGAGCGATACTCAAATCTCATAAAGCCAAAATTAAAGTTGATGAAAGACTCTTCCAAAGATTTGGCCGCGTCTATGAGAAAGGCAGCATCATTTTTCGAGAAGGTGACAGCGGAAATGAAATGTTTTATGTGCTGTCCGGTCGCATTCACCTGGAAAAAAATGTTGACTCTCAGGTAAAAAAAGTATTAACGGAAATAAATCCCGGCCAATATTTCGGCGAAATGGCTGTTCTTATTGACATACCGCGTTCGGCAACGGCGCGTGTCGTTGAAGACAGTCAGATCGCTGTCATTGACGACAACACTTTTCATGACATGATGAGAGAAAGCCGGGATGTGGCCATGCATATGCTCAGGGAATTTTCCCGCCGTTTAAAAAACTCCAATGCGGCTTTGGAGGAAATGACCAACCTGTGGATATGCATGTTGATAGTTATCTATTTTATTGATAATCCCGGAGCAAAAATTGAAGAGCACTTGCCTCGGCTGGCGGCGATCACGAACAGGGAACCGGCAGTAATCAGGAAAGTATTGAATGAAATGGTTCGTGAGGGAATGCTCATTATTCAGAATGATCTGCTGATGAAGGTAGTTCGGGAAAAAATGTGGACATTGCTGGATACCGGCGAGTGGAAAAAGTATTTTATAAACGAAAAAGATAAAATCTGAAAATAAGCCGCTTTTATACTGTTACAAGTCTCAGCATTTACTGCTCACTTATACCCGAAGTAAAATTGAAAGTTAATTTGATATTTTTTTATTATGTGGCGATAACTATATCACAAATGGATAAATGATAAGGAAGGCTGAATGAAAAAACCATCCGAAACAGGTGAAAAATCAGTACAAGAAATATCAGCTTTAAAACAACAAATCCGGGAGATGCAGGAGTCGATAGCCGATCATATTAAAGCGGAAGAGGAATTGCGTAAGAAATGCCGTTTCCTGTCCGACCTGGTTGAAAATAGCGGCAACATAATCTGCATCAAAGATATTAAAAGGCGTTATGAACTGGTCAACCGCAAGTGGGAAGAAGTGACGGGATTGAAACGCGAGAGCGTTATTGGCCGTACGGGTGAAGAATTATTTACCGAGTTGATAAGCAAACAATTTCAGGAGAATGATTTGGAGGTCATAAACTCGGGAAAAGTGCTGGAAACAGAAGAAATCCTGGAAGACGAGCAGGGAAAGCGCTTCTTTATCTCCACTAAATTCCCGATGCGCAACGATGACGGCATAATCAAGTGTGTAGGCATGATAGTCACGGAAATCACGGCCCGCAAGGAGGCGGAAATCCAGCGGGAGGCAGCCATTGAGGCGCTGAACAAGAGCAGATCATTGGTCTGTGCAATTACGGATTCAGCGCAGGATGCCATATTGATGATGGATGCCGCAGGTTGTATTTCCTTCTGGAATCCAGCTGCGGAGAATATCTTCGGCTTTACGGGCAAAGAGGCTATGGGGCGAAACCTGCATCAACTACTTGCTCCCGGGCGTTTCCAGGAAACCTTTTATGCGGCATTTGAAGGGTTTAAAGCAACCGGCCAGGGCGCAGCGACGGGCAAAATCATCGAATTGCAGGCCTGCCGGAAGAACGGGGAGGAGTTTCCTGTCGAGTTGTCGCTTTCCGCTCTTCATCTGGAAGACGGCTGGCATGCACTGGGAATTATGCGGGACATCACGGCCCGCAAGCAGGTGGAGCAGGAACTGCAGAAGAGTGAAGCGCTTTATCGTACATTCATTAACGCCACCTCGGACATGGTATTTTTAAAAGATGAACAACTGCGCAATATCGTGGTAAACCGGCCATTGGCAGCATTTTTTGGCAAATCGGAAGGAGAAATAATCGGAAAAAGCGACTTCGATCTGATGCCGCAAATTGCTGCGGAAAGATGCCGGCACACCGATATGGATGCTCTGACCAGCAAGTCTGTTGTCACTTCGGAAGAGGTTATAGGAGATGATGTGTATGAAACGCTCAAATTTCCGGTGAAACTGGGGAAGGATAAAACTGGCGTAGGCGGCTATATCCGCAATATCACCGAACGCAAGCGGGTGGAAGAAGAACTGCTCGAATCCCGCCGGAGACTGGAAGATACGATTGAATTCCTGCCGGATGCCACGTTCGTCATCGATAAAGACGGCAAAGTTATTGCCTGGAATCGGGCTATGGAAGCCATGACCGACGTGAAGAAAGAAAATATCCTTGGGAAGGGAGACTACGAGTACGCACTGCCCTTTTACGGGGAGAGAAGACCAGTCCTTATTGACTATGTACTGCATCCGGACAAAAAGATGACAGCGCCGTACCCGAATATTCGAAAACTGGGGAACGCTATTACAGCTGAAGACGTTATATCCAATACGCCACGTGGCGACGTCTATTTGTATGCAGCGGCCTCGGTTCTGCGTGACTCCAGGGGCAATGTCATTGCCGCTATAGAGTGTCTGCGCGATGATACGGAACGCAATAAATTGGCGGCACGGTTAAACCGTGCGGAAAAGATGGAAGCGCTGGGTACCCTGGCCGGCGGCGTCGCCCATGATCTCAATAATGTTCTCGGCGTCCTGGCCGGATACTCTGAAATGCTAGTGGGAATGATGCCCGCAGATAGCACCCCGAGAAGGTACGCTGAAAATATTTTGCAATCAAGTGTGAAGAGCGCCGCAATTATCCAGGATCTTTTGACAATGGCGAGACGTGGTGTGGCCGTTTCGGAAGTGGTCAATTTGAATAAAATTATTTCCGATTATTTCCGGACGCCCGAGTTTGAGAACCTCAAGAGTCTTCACCCGCGGATTAAAATTATAACTGAGCTGGGGAATGGTCTCCTGAATATCAAAGGATCACCAGTTCATTTGAGTAAGACAATAATGAATCTCATATCCAATGCGGAAGAAGCCATAGCTGATCGGGGGCAGATAGCGATAAGGACGGAAAACCGCTATCTGGATTATATTATCAAGGGCTATGATGAGATGAAAGAAGGAGATTACGTGGTCCTGACGGTTTCCGACACGGGCAGCGGCATTCCCGCTAAAGACCTGAGCAAGATCTTCGAGCCTTTCTATACCAAAAAAGTCATGGGCAGAAGCGGAACAGGGTTGGGATTGGCTGTTGTCTGGGGAACGGTGAAAGATCATAATGGCTACATCGACGTGCAAAGCAGGGAAGGCATCGGCACAACCTTTACCCTCTATTTTCCCGTAACCAGAGAGGAAATCCGGAAGATTGAAAAAGCCGTATCCCCTGTGGCCTATATGGGCAAAGGGCAATCCATTCTGGTGGTGGATGATGTACATGAGCAGCGTGAGCTGGCCAAGAGCATGCTGGAAATGCTGGATTATCAGGTTGAGACTGTTGCCAGCGGGGAGGAAGCAGTTGAATATCTAAAAAGCAAGCGGGCTAATTTAATCATTCTGGATATGATCATGGATCCGGGAATTGACGGGATGGAAACCTACCGGAGAATCCTGGAGACCAACCCCGGGCAGAAAGCGATTATTGTCAGCGGCTTTTCGGAAACGGAACGGGTCCGTAAAACTCAGGAGATGGGCGCTGGGGATTTCATCCGGAAACCCTATGTTCTGGAGAAAATAGGCCTCGCGATTAAAAATGAACTGGACGAAAAATAAACATGAACAGTTTCATCCCCTTACATATTATTCTACTATTTTTTATCCAGTTCCTTCCTCACGGCCAGGCCCAATTTTTCTATGATATATGGTTTTCTGACATACGCACCTGCTCCCAAGGCCTGGACGGCATGAACCCGATCCGATTCTGAAAAACCACTGACGATGATTGCCTTTTGCCGCGGATGAATTTCGCTGACCTTTTTATATGTGTCCAATCCATCCATGCCAGGTTCCATAATCATATCTAATACCATGAGATCAACAACATGATCCGTTAAGTACGCCACTGCTTCTTCGCCGCTGGAGACTGCGATGATGTTGTAGTGAAGTTTGGTAAGCATATCGGACGCCAGATCACGCTGTCCCTTAACGTCATCGACAACCAGGATGGTTTCGCCTCTTCCCATGTATTCGGATATTGATAAAGGAACGTCTTCAGCAGCGATGTTTTCCCTTGTTACCGGTAAATACAGGGTAAAAATACTCTCTTTTCCTTCTTCACTCTGGACGTTAATATATCCATTATGGTCCTTCACTGTCCCCCAGACCACTGCCAGCCCTAATCCCGTTCCGCTTCTTCCCATGACCTTCTTTGTGTAAAACGGTTCAAAGATGTGTTTCAGGTCGGCATCGGGTATTCCCTGACCCGTATCGGAAACAGTAAGAATAACATAGTCTCCCTCTTTTACCTCATCATAGCCCTGAATAGGTTTGTCCAGATATTGATTAGCTGTCCTGATGGTTAAAACACCACCCTGCGCCATGGCTTCACTGGCATTGGAAACCAGGTTATAGAATGACTTGCCAAGATGCACGGATGAACCGGAGATGTTCAGCAGATCAGGTTCGAGATCGGTTATGATCTGCACACCGGGATGGAAAGAATGTAATTTTTCAAATTCCGGAGACTGTAAGGAATCAGTGATTATTTTATTTAGATTGAGAACTGTTCTACCGGCCACTCCTCTTCTGGCCAGGGTTAGTAAATCCTGCACAATCGCGGCGGCTTTCTGTCCCCCTTCGATAATGTTCGTGAGATATGGCCTGACTGGACTCGATTCATTTATATCCATCAGGAGCAGCTCTGCATATCCGACAACAACACCCAATACATTGTTGAGATCATGAGCAACGCCTCCTGCCATAGTTCCCAGGGCCTCCATCTTTTCCGACCTCTGGAGGCGCTCCTCCAGCCTTTGCTTTTCTTCTTCCGCCCATTTACGCTGGGTGATATCCACATTAGTGCCTTCAAAGTACAAAATTTCACCCGAGGCATCACGTACCGTATGAATATTAATAACTATCCAGAATTTACTTTTGTCTTTCCGATAAACTTCAAGTTCGTACCCTTCCACTTTGTTTTGCTCACGGAGCCGACGCAACATATCTTCCCGCTTCTGCGAATTCACATAGAGTTGTTCTGCAATATTCGTGATGGAAGCGATCATCTCACGCGGTGATGCGAATCCGAACATTTTCGCAAAAGCCGGATTCATGCTTAAATAAACGCCCTCGGGTGTTGTCTGGAAAATTCCCTCGATAGCATTCTCAAAGATATTCCGGTATTTCTCCTCGCTGTCCCGCAACGCCTGTTCGGTGCGTAGACGTTTCTTCTCTTCCCTGATCATGAAAAAGACTTTCAAACCGTAGTAAGAAAATAGAATGCCGAGCAACAGCAGAACCCCTATGATCGCGATGAGTTTATTCCGAAAACCCTTCAGAGAAGCTATAATTTCATCTTCAGAAGAAGCAACAACCACGGACCAGAAAGTGTTGCCGATTTTTATAGACACGTACACGGCATGCTTCTTTGTAGTCTCAATTTCCCGCCCCCGAATCTTATCAAAAGTATAGGTAGTAAATCCCTGATTGCCCTTGAGCATATCCTTGGCCATGGCCAGAATAGAAGGGAAATTCTTGCAGTTCTCAAAGACGGATTTCCCCGTATGGCCGGGGACCGGACAGAAAAGTTCCGTACCGTCCCGGCTGACCATCCAGGCATAGCCGGTATTACCGATTTTTATGTTTTCCAGGTAACGCCTGGCAAGCTCTTGAAAATTAACATTTATACCTATCGTGCCCTTGTAGATCTTGTTGCTGAAAACAGGTACATGAAGGGCAACGGCGTCATATCCCTGTACCGTTGAGAATACATTGCTGACAACCGGTTTGTGCGTTTGTATGATTTCGCGCACGTGATTTTGGTTAGAAATATCCTTACCGATGGAGTTGTGATCAAAAGGATAGGTGTAAATAATCTTGCCTGTTTCATCCACGCGGGTGATCGCCCTGACCATATTCCGGTTTGCTCTATAGAGGAATTCCATGTTCTCTTTGCCTCGTTCATCAAGATTTATAAAGGATGGCAATTCGGACATAGCGGTCAGGGTGTTTGTCCAGTTGTTAAAAAAGTCTTCTATTCCCCGTGCGGCCTGTCTGGCGTAGAGCAACTGTTTGTCATTAGTTTCCTTAATGGCTTCCTGTTGGGCTTGGTTGTAAAAGGAATTAAAGAGAAAGAAACAGAGACCCAGCATCACAATTAAAAGAAGAAGCATATATTTATGTTTCATTTTCGAGCTCTTCCGGGGCAGGGTACGTTCTTTTGACGGTGTGGTGTTAAGTTTTCTTTACACGCTAGCATGGTCATTTTAACCTGTTAATTTTAGCAAACAGGAAATTAATCATTCTTTCCATAATAAATTTCATCTCAGAACAAAGCATGGAGCATGGTTGGAGGTGAAATAATCCGGGGTGTTTTGGATAATATCGGCAATAGCCGGATATTTTTTAAATGTTTTTTCCAAAAATTTACGCACACTTGCGCGCTGCCAGCCCAGCGGATGCACGAAGTCTTTATAAAGAGACAAATCTCCTTCATAAAAAGTGACGGTTTCCAGATCTTGCACCTCTATGCTTAATACCGGTAAATTAAAAATCGCCAGGTTTAAAAAATCAATACACTCATGGTGCTCGACGGTGAAGGATAAAGTTTTCATGGCACTTTCTTCATTTTCCGGCGGTGTGCCGAAAAGCAGATAAATATAAGTGGCAATGCCGGCTTTATGGATTGCTTTTAGTGCCCGCGAAACCGTATGCAAATCTATCCCCTTGTGGAGCGCATGCAGCACTGCCTGATCGCCCGACTCAATGCCCAGTTTAAGCATGGCGCAGCCGCTTTTTTTCAGCGAATGGCAAAAATCTTCATCGGTCAGGTGATGGGTAATTCTGGTAAATCCGTACCAGGGAATGCCGGGACTGTGTTGGCCCAGAGCATTGAGGATTGCGGGGCTTACTGCATTGTCCACGAGATGGATCAAACCGGGATGCATCTCGTCGCAAAGTGTTTGCAATTGTGACAATACCCGGGTTGAGGATAGCGGCAAATAGGGGTTGTCTTCGGCCTTTTCGGGGCAGAAAGAACATTGCCGCCAGTAGCATCCCCGCGCCGTGCAGAAAGGTAAAACAGGAACGGGGGAGATGTAGTCGTGGACAGGAAAACCCCGGTAATCAGGCGGCGCATCAATCTGTCCGTCTTGGCGGCCCAGTAAATCCAGCAGCTTTTTTTCACCGGCCCCAAAAACCATTTCATCAACAAGTCCGCCGAAAATATTATTGTTGCCCCTGATCTTAATCCACGATGTCGCCAGAGATCCGCCCAGCACGATTTTCTGCCGGGGATTCTGCCGGCGGATAAACCCGATCATGGCGAAGGTGCAAAGCGCCTGGCTGAGATAATTCAACGAAAAACCTATGAATTCAGGATCTTCTTTCAGGGCGTTTTCCAGGCGAGGCGCAAAATAAGGATAAAAGAGATTGCACTGCGGCTTTTCGGCAGCCCTCAGCAGGTCGCCTACTTTCACCGGAGTAAATCGTGAATCGTGGTAATCGGCCAGGGAAAGATCAACCCCGTAAGCCTTTCCCGCCTGACCGACAAGACGATTAATGTCGGAAACAGCCCGCTGGTAGCGGCTCCTGTTCTGATAAATTTTGCCGTCGCGCAAAGCGGATAAATTTTTCTCTCGATGCTTCCAGGCGCGGACGGTCCAGCGGTCGTTTCCATAAATTTCCGGGACGGGGGTGTTTAACAGATAAAGCAGTCCTTCCAGATTCGCATCTATTATTACATGATCAATGCCGTTTGCTGTGAGGCAACCAGCGATCTTGGCGACACCAGCCGGCGGTTCGGCCGGTTTGCTGACCGGTGGATGAATCAGAATAATTTTCGGGTGCATGGGCAAAGCTTTTCGGACTATCGGAAGTTAGGTTATTTCAGGATACTTTCCTTCTTCAGGCGCTTGTCTATTATGCAATGGTCGTTAAAGCAAGATGATTTTGTATTCAATATTCCAGCTTGACACAGACAGGCATTGTCTGCACAATGCGTAACGGCCTCGTAGAAAGGCCGGATACTGCGTTGCGCTTCATCCTTCGTCACTGCGGCGTACGCTAAGTACGCCTCTTTCCTCATGATTCGCACGCCTTGTCTGCGGCCTTTTTGCGAGTCCATTATATATAAAATAAGGGTAAAATAATTAATGATGCAGACAACAAAAAACGGCAAATTATTAATCATGGCATTTCTGGCGGCGCTGTTTGTGGCGCTGGCCTGTGGCCTTTTATTTGCCGCTGAGAAATTTCCTCAGCCTCGAGGGGCCGTCAATGATTTTGCCGGTATCATTGATTCGGCCAGCGAGGCGAAAATGGAAGCCCTCGCCCGGGAAGTACTGCAGAAAACCGGGACGGCTATTGTCGTGGTGACTGTTCCCACCATTGGCGAGGGGGAGGAAACCAGTATGTACGTCAACAAGCTTTATCAAGCGTGGGGTATCGGGAAAAAAGGCGAAGATAAAGGCGTCCTGATATTTTTAACCGTCAAGGAAAGAAAAATCCGCATCGAAACCGGTTACGGTGTGGAAGGCATTCTGCCGGATGGCCTGGTCGGTGAAATTAGAGACAAGTATTTCAAGCCTCAGCTTCAGGCGGGAAATTACGGACAGGCTTTCTACGACACTATGTATGTGCTGAGTTCCTATATTGCTAAAGACGCCAACGTTCAATTGAGCGGTTCTCCTGTTCCGGCGAGGCCGAAAGCGCAGACAGAGCAAAAAGGCATTAATATTTATTCGCTCATTATTATTCTGATCGTAGCCTTTCTTCTTTTGGGCACCAGAACCGGCAGATCAATGCTTCCCTGGTTGCTGCTGCTATTGATGAGTGGTGGCGGCCGCGGTGGTGGTGGCGGCGGTGGAGGATTCGGCGGCGGCTTTGGCGGTTTTGGCGGCGGCAGCAGCGGCGGCGGTGGAGCCGGAGGCGATTACTAATGAAAAAGTGGGATGAATTTATGACAAGAATACCAGATCAGCCACAGGATATTTTCGTGCCATTAACACAGGATTATTTAAAAGTGTTCGGCAATGAACTCGTTTCGCTGATGATTTACGGCAGCGCCGCCGGAGGCTATTACATCAAGGGTAAGTCGGATATAAATTTGCTGGTCGTTCTGACACCCGCCGGGCTGGATAAATTTACGGATGTCCTGGATGCGGTAAAATCCTGGAGGAAACGCCGAGTTGCCATACCGTTGATTATGACCAAAAGTTTCATTGAAACCTCCCTGGATTCCTATCCCATTGAGTATCTGGGGATGAAAAACAGTCATATTTTGATTTATGGAGAAAATGTTCTGGAAGGGTTGAATGTTAAGCCGGTCGATCTGCGTCTGCAAATAGAAAGGGAACTGCGGAGCAAGTTGCTTCTCCTGCGGCAGGGCTATCTGGAAGCGGAAGGCAAACCCAGGAACTTGCGATCGCTGATCAGCAGGTCGTTGACGGCTTTTATGGCGATTTTTAACGCCCTTTTGTATTTTAAGCAGGGGAAGATGCAACAGGGTAGACGTGAGATCATCAAAGAAATGAGAAAGGCCTTTACAATTGACGCGTCAGTATTTTTGTTTTGTGCTGATATCAAAGAAGGAAAGGATAAGTTCTCAGGTAAAGAAATCACAGATATTTTTGGAAAATATTTAAGAGAAGTCGATAATATCTGTAAGATGGTTGATCAATTATAAGATGGAAAGCTTAATCTAAATGGGGAGGTAGAAATGGATTCTAAAAAGAAATCTTTGCTGATTGTGCTGGTGGTAATTGTTGTCTTGGGCATGTTCCTCTATTCTTTCTTTGCAGGCAACTACAACAAGTTTGTCAAAATGGATGTGGCAATAAAAGCGGCTTGGTCGCAGGTGGAAAACCAACTGCAGCGCCGTTATGACCTGATTCCCAATCTGGTGGAAACCGTCAAAGGCTATGCCAAGCAAGAGCGTGATGTGCTGGTGGAAGTCACCAATGCCCGCTCCAAAGTTGGCGGCGCGGGAACTGTTCCGGATAAAATTGCCGCCAATAACGAATTGAGCGGAGCTTTAAGCAGACTGATGGTTGTTGTGGAGCGATACCCGG
The DNA here is from genome assembly GCA_039679455.1 of Smithella sp. Classification (GTDB taxonomy): domain Bacteria; phylum Desulfobacterota; class Syntrophia; order Syntrophales; family Smithellaceae; genus MVRV01. The sequence goes on from JBDKUX010000097.1 coordinate 41,442, forward strand.
ATTTGAAGTCCAATCAGAACTTTATGAAATTGCAGGATGAGTTGGCAGGTACGGAAAACAGAATCGCCGTGGAAAGAATGAGGTACAATGAACAGGTTAAAAATTATAATGAAGCGATAAGATCCTTCCCGGCGAACATTCTGGCCGGCTTGTTCGGGTTTAAAGAAGCGGCATTTTTTGAAGCCCCGAAAGAGGCAAAAGCAGCACCCAAAGTTAAGTTCTAATACCAGGTTATTCCTCATCTGATGTTGAGTGAAATATTTTCATCAATTTTTTTCAGTGAAAGGAGAATAAAATGGCCATTGAAATTGCTCTTTCCGGAAAGGTTGCTCTTGTTACGGGAGCGGGACGCGGTATTGGAAAAGCCATCGCCCTGGCGCTGGCTAAAGCGGGAGCTGATGTGTGCGTGACTGCCCGCACTGAGTCACAGATAAACCAGACTGCCGAGGAAATTCGTCAAATGGGACGCAAGGCGCTGGCCGTTCCGGCAGACGCAACAAATGCCGCCGCCGTTGCCTCTGTTGTGGAAAAGACAGTTGCCGAACTGGGGGGCCTGCAAATCCTCGTCAATAATGCCGGCATGGAGATGCCCAAGACGCTGATGGAAACCAGTGAAGCCGAGTACAACACTGTAATGGATACCAACGTTAAGAGCATGTTCCTGTTCACCAAGGCGGCCTGTACTCATCTTATCGCCCAGAAATACGGCAAGATCGTTAACGTCGCTTCGGTCGGCGCCTATATCGCCGCACCGGGCCAGGCGGTCTATCATGCCAGCAAAGCGGCGGTAGCTCATTTAACCAAGGCTACAGCCATGGAGATGGTCAGATACAACATCAATGTCAATGCCGTGGCTCCCGGCTGGATTCGCACTGAACTGATCAAACATCTGCTGGAGAACGAGGCAATGCTGAATAAATACCTCAAAGGCATCCCGATGCGCAGATTAGGGGAGCCGGAGGATGTTGCTCCGCTTGTCGCTTTTCTTTGTTCAGATATGGCTTCATATATAACAGGGACTGTAATGTTTGTTGAGGGTGGTATTACGATTCCGTGATTCCCAATACCATTTCGCTCTGCCTTTGTTGGTAAAGCCTGCCCAGGTGTAGACCGGGGTCGGCTTTACCAACGCATTTAATACGCAATTTCTATCTGGCAAGCAGGCCGCCATCATTAACCAGGACATGACCGGTCATATAAGATGATGCTGCGGAAGCGAGAAATACGGCGACCCCTTTGATATCGTCAATTTCTCCGAAGCGGCCCAGTGAAATAGACGACAGAGTCGCTTCATATTGTTCCTTAAACTCCTGTTTCTCAAGATAGGCGGTCATATTCGTACGGAAGAAACCGGGGGCAATGGCATTGACCCGGATATTATAAGGAGCCAGTTTTGTGGCCAAATTCATAGTGAGCGAGTTAACGGCTGCTTTGGTGGGATTGTAAGGAATCGTCGGCTGCAATTCGTCCGGAAAGCCGCGAAAACTCATGATGGAGGAAATGTTAATAATATTGCCTCCGCCCTGATTTTTCATTATGCGGACCACTTTTTGAGTAATTATCCAGAGTCCGCGAACATTAACATCAAAGAGTTGATCCCATTTTTCCTGCGGGTATTCCAGCGCCGGCGCGCCCCAGGTGACTCCGGCATTATTAACCAGAATATCGATATGATTAAATTTCTTTTGCGCTTCTAAAAGCATTGTATCGATAGTCTCTACTTTGGTCAGGTCGCAGGCAATGGGAAGGGCTTGTACTTTATACTTTTCTTCCAACTCCCGGGCTGTATCTTCCAGATTTTTTATTTTCCTGGATGCCAAAATCAAATCGGCACCGGCCTCCGCCAACCCCGTAGCGATGAATTTACCAAGACCACGCCCACCGCCCGTAACCAGGGCAACCTTCCCTTTTAATGAAAATAATTCTGCAAGATTCATAGAATGCCTCCTGACTGATAAGTGCTA
>JBDKUX010000098.1:0-3439 GCA_039679455.1 Smithella sp.
GTACCGCAGCCAGTGGTGCTTGCTCCGCAGTAGGAAGAAACCCCGGCGTACAGGGTAAAATCATGATGACCATGCTGGTCGGTATGGCTATGGCCGAATCTATCGCCATTTACGCTTTGGTCGTTGCTATGATTCTTCTCTATGCTAACCCCTACAAAGCTTTCTTCTTGGGTTAATGCTTAAATTAAGAAGTCATGACCTCTACCTCCGGCGGAGGTCATGACTTTAGTTCTCTCAAGATTAATTTTCTGACTGTAAATTCCCCAATAGTGAATTTTATTTCAACACCCAGCGCATTTCTATGCCAATTATGTTTTTTCTCTTAATGAAATTAATATGCTGCCGATATTACACACTACAATGGCAATTAGATGTCCCAAAGACGCATATTCACGTTTCCACAAATATTAGACAGATTTAATTAAGACATGTTTATCAGAGGGGGAAAATTGAATGTATTCAAAACGAAAATATCTTTACTAATATTTTACTTTATACCTTAGCTGCAAGCTTCTTGCAAGCGCATAAAAAAACATGGCTCATCTCATATATCTATTTGAAATAATTAATAATAGTTGTTGAATATTTTTATTTTTTTTATTTGACTTAGCAACTCAAAACTGGTAGATACTCGCAACCTTTATGCCAAGTTGCATTAAAAAAACATTAGCTTAAACAAGTAAGTGGCTTTGCACGCGTACCATTTAAACGTTCTTGAAGCCTACAACTTGAAAACAATATTTTGGGATTGTACCCAGGAGGATTTTGATGAAAGACAATAAGTTGATCTTATGGTTTGACACTATCGAGCTTAGCGATCTCGCTCAAGTAGGCGGTAAGAATGCTTCCCTCGGTGAAATGCGCAAAGAACTGATTTCCAAGGGCGTCAACATTCCAGATGGCTTTGCCGTTACGGCATACGCCTACCGCCACTTATTATCACATTCAGGCATTACCGATGAAATCACGCAGCTCCTTTCCGATTTGAACACCCACGACATTAAAAATCTGTCGGACCGCGGCAAAAAAATCCGCTCGCTAATTTACAATGCAAAATTGCCCGATGACCTTCATGAAGAAATTATTCAAGCTTATAAAAAGCTTTGTGATGAATATGGTCCGGACACTGATGTTGCCGTACGTAGTTCCGCCACTGCGGAGGACCTTCCCAATGCCAGTTTTGCCGGGCAGCAGGAAACGTTCCTCAATATCCGCGGTGAAAAAGCGTTAATAGAAGCCTGCAAGAAATGCTTTGCTTCACTCTTTACCGACCGCGCCATATCCTATCGTGTCGATAAGGATTTTGACCACATGTCTGTCGCCCTTTCCATCGGCGTACAGAAAATGGTGCGTTCCGACCTGGCTTCCTCCGGTGTTATCTTCTCCATCGATACCGAGACAGGATTTAAAGATGCTATTCTGATTACCGGCGCTTACGGCTTGGGCGAGACTGTTGTTCAGGGAACAGTCAATCCTGATGAGTTTTATGTTTTCAAACCGACCTTAAATTCAGGTTATCGCCCGATCATTCAGAAAAAACTGGGAACTAAAGAGATAAAAATGATTTACGCCTCCGAAGCGGACAGCGAATCAACCGTAGTCAACCCGACTCCACTGGAAGATCGCAATCGTTTTTGTTTAAATGACGATGAAATACTTACACTGGCCAGGTGGACAACGATTATTGAAAATCATTATTCGCAAAAAGCCGGCTACTATAAACCCATGGACATTGAATGGGGCAAAGACGGCAAAACCGGGGAACTCTTTATCCTGCAGGCCCGTCCGGAAACAGTCCAATCCCAAAAAGACGGCAATGTTCTGGAAGATTACATCATGCTGGAGACAAAAGAGCCCATCGTTACCGGAACAAGCGTCGGTTCCAAAATCGGCGCCGGACCTGTACATGTCATTGAATCGGTAAGTGAAATCAAAAGTTTTCGCAAAGGCGAAGTACTTGTCTCCGACATGACCGATCCGGACTGGGAACCGATTATGAAAATTGCTTCAGCCATTGTTACCAACAAGGGCGGTCGTACCTGCCATGCCGCCATTGTCAGCCGTGAGCTGGGTGTTCCCTGCATTGTCGGAACCGGCAGCGGCACAAAGGTTCTGCACGATGTACCCGAAGTAACCGTATCCTGCGCGGAAGGTGAAGTCGGCAAAGTATACAAGGGTATCCTGAAATACGATATTCACCGTATTGACGTTCAGGAAATGGAAAGACCCAAAACAAAAATAATGATGAATGTCGGCGATCCGGACAACGCCTTCAAACTTGCACCAATACCCAATGACGGCGTCGGTCTTGCCCGATTGGAATTTATCATAACTCATTTTATCACTGTTCATCCGATGGCTTTGATTCATTTCGACAAAGTTACCGATGAAAAAGTCCGCAAGGAAATCGAAAAACTTACCCAGGGTTATGCCAATAAGGGAGATTTCTTTGTCGACAAATTGGCCCAGGGTGTAGCTAAAATCGCCGCAGCCTTTTATCCGAATGATGTCATCGTACGCATGAGCGATTTTAAGAGCAATGAATACAAAAATCTGCTGGGCGGTCCTTTCTTTGAAGAAGAGGAGGAAAATCCGATGATTGGTTTCCGCGGAGCTTCCCGTTATTACGATGTGCGCTACCGCGAAGCTTTCGCTCTGGAATGCGAGGCAATGTTAAGAGTTCGGGACGAAATGGGACTCACGAACGTAAAACTTATGATTCCTTTCTGCCGCACAGTTGCCGAAGGCAAAAATGTTGTTGAACTGATGGCCGGCAAAGGGCTGGTTCAGGGGGAAAATGGCCTCGAAATTTACATGATGGTGGAAATCCCCAGCAATGTCGTTTTAATTAAAGAATTCGGTAAAGTGTTTGACGGTTTCTCCATTGGCTCTAATGACCTCACTCAACTCACTCTTGGCCTCGATAGAGATTCTGCATTGATTTCACATATCTTTGATGAAAGAAACGCTGCCGTCACCGAATTGATCCGCACAGCTATTCTGGAAGCGAACAAGATGGGCAAAAAAATAGGCATTTGCGGCCAGGCCCCAAGTGATCATCCTGAATTTGCGAGATTTCTGGTAGAATGCGGTATAAACAGCATTTCCCTCAATTCGGATACAGTAATTAAAACAACCATAGACATATTAAAAACGGAACAGGATTTAGGCATAGATAAGTGATTTAAACCGTTCAAAAACAAAAAACCCCTCTGTATGAAGAATTCCACAGAGGGGTTTTTTATTTTTATCGCAGGCAGGAAAGAAGAACATAAGCCGGGTTCTGTCCCGCACCCAAGTCTCCCCGAAGCACGGTGATGATCATTCATCTGGGACGACAGTTGCCTGCCGCCTCAAGCGACGCTACCCGAGAACATCAGGCGGGCCGCCCTTAAACGTTCTCCTATTTGGTCTTGCTCCGGATGGGGTTTACCATGCC
>JBDKUX010000099.1:0-11575 GCA_039679455.1 Smithella sp.
TCTGCTTGAATTTTTTTTCGGTATAGGGGGCGACGCCGAGAGTTCTTACGTGGATGATTTCCGCATCGAAAAAGGCGTGGGGTTTGGACTCAACATAACGAATCAGCCCCGAAACAAGATATTGCGGTTCCGCGCAGGCTGACGCGATAAATATCGTGTCGCCCCGATGAATACGTCCAAAGATAACGTCTTCCGGCGCGAACTTCTCAGGGTATTTATTTTGCCAGTATTCCAGTGAAGTTGTCTCTAAATCCATAGCAATCTCCGTATTTTACAGTATATATCAAAAAGAGCGGAAAACAATTTGTTAAACCTGAACATCCACATACCGCGCTTGTTTCAAACAAGCAATCATAATATTTCTATTATATATGTGATTTAGCTGTTTTGACAGCAAGATATTTATCCTTTGTAAACAACCTCCACTCCATCCCCGGCGAGGAAATGCCGGAAGCCTTTTCGCGCCCCCTGCAATAATACCAGTGTCCAAAGCGCTCTACAGTGGAAAACGGATGATTGCCGATAGAAAGGATTCCGCCGGGATTAATCTCCTGAAAAAAAATAGTTTCGTCCGGCTCTTCGTCATAAGATAGATCAACAGGCAATTTAATTTGCGATACATCAGTGCCTTCTGCTTTCCTTTCATCCAACCATTCTGAAATTTTCATTGATTCCTTCCTCCCTTAAAATCATCTTCCTGTTACTGCCTTCAGGCTTAGGCTCAACTTTGGCAGGATCAAAAATCCGATATGCGAGCAGTTTCAGGTTGTCACTCACGAGGAACCAAAGTAGCACATAGCCCCACACGAACCCGGCCCACCCCCAGCCCAGGGGCGTCATGAACAGTCCGTAAACCGCGATCAATGTGGCCACGATTTGCGTGCCGAGCACCGCTATCCATAAAATGCTCGCGGGGCGTATGGACCAGAACCGACCGCGAGTGCGTGTGAGGAAGATCGTCAGATGTCCGGCCACGGACAGCATCAGATACATCAGCGTCTGGATGTGCGCGCGGTCGAGGTGATAGACACGCTCACCGATGAAAAACAGGCCAAACGCAGCGACGGGACCGATGAGGCCGAGCACCGTGGCGATCCCCAGCACCATGCGCATATTCCAAGCTTCGGGCTGATCCTTGTAATGAACGTTGTCATAGGCAATGGACAGGATGGCTCCGTCGTTGAGCAACGCCAGCATCACGATCATCACTGCCGTCAACGGATAAAAGTTAAATACCAGGATCGCCAGCGTCATGAATAACAGCACGCGCAGCGTCTCGGTGATTCGATAGATTGCATAGCTGTTCATCCGCTGAAAAATACGACGACTCTCCTTAATCGCATCAATAATCACTGCCAGACCAGGCGTCAGCAGCACAATAGAAGCCGCAGCGCGTGCCGCATCCGTAGCGCCCGAAACGGCTATGCCGCAGTCGGCTTTCTTCAACGCGGGGGCGTCATTTACCCCGTCGCCCGTCATGCCGACGATGTGACCTAGTTTCTGCAAGACATCCACAATATGAAATTTGTGTTCGGGGAACACTTGGGCAAAACCGTCGGCCTTCTCGATGGACTTGGCCACCTCCGAAGTCTCTTGCTTTTTCGAATCGCCCAGACCTCCGGCATCGAGGATGTTTGTGCCCATGTCTAACTTTTTCGCGGTTTCCCTGGCAATGGCCAGTGTGTCGCCCGTAACCATCTTGATCTTTACACCCATCGCCAGTGCGGTCACGATGGTTTCCCTGGCGTCTTCCCGCGGCGGATCGAACAGGGGTAATACGCCGAGAAGCTGCCATTGGCCGTCTCCCTCGGCCCCTGCCACGCCCAAGGAGCGGAAGCCGCGCGCCGCAAATTCGTTGACCGCCTTATCAACGGCGGGCTTAATCTCAGCAGCATTTGCGGACAACGCTAGAATCACCTGCGGCGCACCCTTCGTCACCCTGAACGTCTTTCCATCTTTGTCCTTGATGGTGGCTTCCGTACGTTTATGTACGGCATCGAATGGTTGGAAATGAACCGCCTGGTAACCTTTCAAGGCCTCTTTGTCTTTTAGTCCCCCCAGGATGGCCAGGTCAATGGTGTCGTTATTGTCCGCACGCGACGCCAGCGCGCCATTGAGGATGACTTGGTCGGCGGAAATATCGTTGACGCTGAAAGGAACTCCCAGTGTCAGCTTATTCTGGGTCAGGGTGCCGGTCTTATCCGCGCACAGAACGTCTACACCCGCCAATTCCTCGATGGCTACAAGACGGCTTACGATCGCCTCCTTTTTGGCGAGCAGGCGCGCACCGACTGCCATCGTCACCGACAATACCGTCGGCATCGCCACGGGAATCGCAGCCACGGTCAACACCAAGGCAAACTGCAGCGTGGTGAGGATCGCGTCGCCACGATAAACTGCGAAACCAATAATCACCGCCACCAGAGTTACCGCCAGGATGATGAGGTAGTTGCCGATTTTTAAAACCGCCTTCTGAAAATGGCTGACAGTATGGGCTTCCTGCACCAGTTGCGCCGTTTTGCCGAAGTAGGTATTCGCACCTGTGGCATAAACCAGTGCGCCTATTTCGCCTTGGCGGATAATCGAACCGGAAAACACCGCCTCGCCGGATTTACGCGTGGCGGGCAATGACTCTCCCGTCAGTGCGGACTGGTCCACCTCAACGGGATCGCCGTCCAGCAAGCGCGCATCAGCGGGTACAATATCGCCGAGGCGCAGGCGGATGACGTCGCCTGGTACAAGCTCGCGCGCCGCCGGGTTGACCCACTTTCCGTCGCGTTTCACCCGGGCCTTGATCGCCAGCTTGGCCTTGAGGGCCTCGATGGCATTGCCCGCCTGGTGTTCTTCCCAGAATCCGACTACGGCGTTAGCCAGAAGCAGCATGAGAATAATGGCAAAATCCGGCCAATGCCGGGCGACCGCCGAAAGGATCACGGCCGCTTCGATCATCCAGGGGATGGGACCCCAAAAATAGGTGAGGAATTTCAGGAATGCATTGGTCTTCTTTTCTTCAATCTCGTTAGATCCATATTGAGCAAGCCTTTTTTGCGCCTCGGCTTGACTTAAACCCTCCGGAGATGATTCCAACTTTGTTTCCAATTCCGCCATCGGTAGGGATTTTAGATCATCCTTCGTATCCGGTTTCGATCCCGGCTTAGATTCGGGAGCCTTGGTCTGGTCAGTATTGGGTTTCATAATGGGTCTTCCTCCTGTCTTTGATTTTCCGCCAAACTATTCCATCGGGGCATGCTTATCGGTATGGTCCGGTGGCGGTTCTTCCTCAACGGACTCATCGGTTTCTCCCGATTCGAGACTCAGCAACCGGGCATCGATATCAGCGAGTAACTTCTCTTGGACAGACTGACTGAGAAGTCCGCGGTGAAAGGCATCGATTACTGTGTCTTTTTCCACCAACTGCAGGTTTCGCCGGGTGCGTTGTAATTCCTCAGAATGAAGTTGTTGGTTATCGATATGCAATACATTGAGCGCCGCACTATCTCGCTCGATCTTTTGCTCATATTCGCGGCGCAAATGGGCTAGCACCTCCGGCTGGGTGAAATGGACATGCGACATGCGGTCGATCTCGTTTACCGCGGCATGGGCGGCCTGTAACCTGCCGCGTGTCAACTCATATGCGGCAAGTTCCTCATGTCCGCGCACAATGCCCAGCCATCGTAGCAGAGAGGACATCGTCAACCCATGGACAAGTATCGAAAGAATGACGACTCCGAAGGTCATCGAAATCAGCAATTCCCGATGAGGAAAATCCTTGGAGAGGCTGAGAACCAGCACCATGGACAACGCGCCGCGCAGACCGCCCCATGTCAGAATTACGCTCCACGACCAGGGAATTCGTTCCCGCGTCCGGCGCAACAGCGAAGATGCACCGAAGATGACCAGCGTTCTGCCTCCCGTAACCACAAGATAGGCGACCAGGATAGCTTTCCAGGAGGCCAGTAATGCCTGGAAGTGTACTTCGAGACCAATCAGAAGGAAGACAATAGAGTTGAGAGCAAAGGCGATGTATTTCCAAAACGTCTCCACGGCGATCCGGGTCGACGGCGACATGCCGATGCGGGCGCCATAGTTTCCACAGAGCATGCCCGCCGCCACGGTCGCAATCACTCCGGAGTAATGAAAATGCTCGGCAGCCAGGAAAGAACCATACGCGGCAATAGTCGTCAGCGTGATCTCGATCATCGGGTCATCCACCTGCTTGATAACCTGAGAAACGGCCAGCCCAATGCCCGTTCCGATAAGCGCGCCAATGCCGACGATCCTGATAAAATCAAAGGCCAGACCGCCTGCCGTCGCCACTGTCCCCGTCAAGAGCGCAAGGCTGAGCGTGAAGAAAACGATGGCAGTGCCGTCATTGAGCAGGCTTTCGCCTTCGAGCAGCACGGCCAGGCGCTTCGGGACGCCCAGATTCTCGAAGATGGCAACGACGGCTATGGGATCGGTAGCGGCAATGAGTGCGCCAAACACCAGCGCATGTTTCCAGGTAAAACCTTGCACAAAATGCAGCGCGTTGGCGACCGGTGTCAAAATCACGGCCGTCAGCGCGATTGCCGCCACAACTCCCGGCAGCGCCAGCGAAGAAATGGCAAGGCGGTTTCGCCAGAATTGTTTAAACTCGATATGAAACGCGGCCTCAAAGAGCAGCCCCGGTAGAAAGACACCGAAAAGCAGCGCCTTGGTCAGGTGAGGTGCTTCAAAGATATTCAGCATACCTAACAGGAGTCCGGTGAGGACCAGGGCTACTGTGTAAGGAATGGCCAGACGTTGTACGGCGATTGCCACGGTTGTGGCCACAACGAACAGTAAAATTAAGATGGTTTCCATTTCCATTTTCATTCTTCCTGTTTCGTGATTCAGTTACTTTAAAAACCCACTTCCCTCTTCGAGTGCTTCACGCACTCGCTTCAGTCGGCCCTCAAACCTCGTCCGGTCATGCGGTGACGCGATGGTGCGTTCGGCCAATTCGGCGATCCATTGCAATTGTTCACGAAGCGCCCGCCGCCGGCTTGGGCAGGCTGTCATACTGGCGATGGTTTGCAGCGCGCCCAGCATCCGCAACATTATGCCTACATTGCCTGTAGCGTTGCCTCGAATCTGGTCGAACGATTCGGCCAGCAAGCTTTCAAAGCTCGGGCCTTTGGCGATCACTCGCAGTTCCCCTTCCTCATAGCGATGCGGTGAAGGGATTTTCCGAGGCGCCAGCTGCGCGAGAATTGCTGTCAGATAATCCACGCACATCACGGCCGTCGTTGTGTCGTTGATGCCGGGGGAGAGTGCTTTCAATGCCATATCCACGATCTGCCTGATGCCAAAGGCCGCATCCTGATCCACCGTGCGGTAGCTGTTGATAGTAAAAGTTGCCTGCAGAGCGGCATTCGTCTCTTGATCCGGCGGATCTTCCAGAGCAAGTGAGGCCAGCGTGGTGTTCCGGACAACGAAATCACCTATGCCGTGCTCCATCAATACGATGGTTTTCCTGTCCCGCGCCAAGCGCAGGAGCGCTGAGTTATTCACGTTCTGGATATAACCGCTCTGCGAGGCCGGGACGGCGCGCCAATTCCACTCGGATAGAGGACTTAGCGTCCGGTCATCATCGTCTTCGCCCGGTCCTTCGCCAAGTTTTTCCGGAAACAGCCGGTCAATAGCAGCGATGGTTTCCTCGGCAACTGAGGATATAATGCTGGAAGCCTGAATCGAAGAAGCGATGTGATGAATGAATAACATGAGGGCGCCGACACCTCCGAGCGCCAGCAAGAAGCCGAAGAACACGGCCATGTTTGGAACAAATGCGCCCTCGTTACCGCCGCGAATGGTGCGCAACACGATCAGGCAATAAGTAAAAATGCCGGCGAAGATTCCGAGCACGACCTGTGTGATGCGGCTGCGCATGAAATTCCGCAGAATGCGCGAGGTGTATTGACTCGAAGCCAGCGCCAGTACCACCAGGATCATGGAGAACGTGACGCCCACTACAGTTATCATCGAACCGGCAATCGTGGACATCATCCCGCGCGCGCCTTCCGCGCCGGCCCCAAAGATGCGCGGCCACCGGGTCAGCCATTGGTTGCTCACGGCGGAGTCCGCTTCGATCATCGCTACCGCAAAGGCAACGCTGAGCACAACAATCAGCGAAGGGGTAAACCAAAAGCTCGAGCGCAGAATACTCCAGAATTGTTTGAACTTATTCATGGTGCATCTCCTGCTTCCAATCTTTTCATTTTTTCACTCCTTCATTACTCAGTCTTGGGAGATTCTTTATCTTTGGTAGTGCTTTTTTTCGGTATTTGACGGTGGCTGCTGATTTTCTGGATCTGCGCATCTTCTTTCTTTTTTTCTTGTTCTTTGCCCGGTTTCTTTTTCTGAGATGCTTCAGGGTAGAGCATTTTTATCCAGGGGTTTTCATAGATGGCGAAAAATAAGTTTTCAGAGAAATGGTCTCGACTGTTCTGGTATCTATCCAGAATGGTCACAATGCCGTCCGAGACATTTTTTTCGATAGTCAGAAACGGGTTATCCGGAGAAACTATTCTGCGGTTCTTTCTCACAATGGGGGCTAGCGTCTTGAAGATCAGCATGAATGGATTGACCGCGTCGGAAAAGATATATTTATTGACCCGGAGCGGATGGAGTTGTTTTAATATTCCGGCAGACAATTTCGTGGAAAACATCTTTACCCAGGGGCTGACGTAGGTATTGTATAACCGGTCGTTTATCTCGGAAACAGCCGCAACCCGGCAGAAATCCGCGTCTTCTTCTTTCATTTTCTCCTTGCCCTCATTCATGGCCAGAATATCCTTGAAATCGCGTTCCATAAAACGGACATCATAATCGGACATTCCTTCATTTTTCCCTTTATCAACAATGATCATTTCATAAAGGCCGGGCGGTAAGGCATTTATTACCTCGATGCTTTGAATGATTTCATTGTGCTCCTTTTTCGCTGTCTTGCCACCGACGAATATGCCCAGGTGACCGACATCAGGGGAAATCAGATAGATGATAACCTTACCCAGCCGCTTGATTTCCTCAGCTGAGCTGTATGCCTTGATGATCCAGTCCAGTGCCTGCTGCGGCGGCGTTATGTTATCCCCCTGGGAAGCAAACAGCACCAGCGGTTTTTCGATGTCTTTCAAGTTCAGGATCTTTTTTCTGTCCAGGGACAGCTTGCCCTTCTCCAGTTTGTCGCCCACAAAAAGGTTCTCTACTATGGAATGCATTTCTTCTTTGGTCATTTCGGAATACCCATCCCACCATTTCTCAAAGGTGAGGTATTGTTCTTCATCGGTATCCACATTGGCATAGAGATTATATTGCTTTGTCCATAGGGTGTTGCCGGGATTAAGGCTTTCGAAGTTCTCCTCCAGCCATGCACCGTCGAAATTGCCGTTGCCCAGATCGGACAGCAGTGAACTAAGCCAGATCCCGCCGAGTAGTCCACCTGCGTAACGCATCGGTTTCTTTCCCTCAACCCCTGACCAGTAGGAAAGGGGAGTGCCATTAAGCACCAGAGGGCCGGTCAAGTCAGGTCGATCGGCTCCAAGCAAAGCCACAGCCCAACCCGCCTGGCAGTTGCCGATCACCACAGGCTTCTTAGCCTTGGGATGAAGCCTCTCAACTTCTTCGACAAACCGGATCTCTGCTTTTTCCACATCACCCAGCGTCTGTCCCGGCACGGGCTCCGGATGGAAAAGGATGAAATAAACCGGGTGCCCCTGGGCAAGTGCATCACCGATTTCGGAATCACGTTTGGAACCGCCGATACCCGGGCCGTTTCCAGCTCTGGGGTCAATGACGACGATTGGTCTTTTTTCAGGGTCAATGGTGTCTGTTTTTCCAGGCTTGATAATGGCGAGGTCGTAGTTTACCGGCCTGTCTAAGGTCTTGCCTTCCAGTATAATCTTATAGTCGAAGATAAGAACAGGCGGTTCTCCTTTTTTAATCGTTGCAAAATAATTATTTCCTCGTTTCCGCAGGATATCCATAAAAAGAATCGAGCGCTGGCCGGAATCGAGCCAATATTCGTAAGCCTCTTTCATCCAGTCGAATGCCATAGCCGGATTTTTAGAATTCATGTTTTCATTCATATCTTATGCTCCATACGATGATTTACTAATGCAGCGACTGCGCATGATATAAGCCTTGCTCTGGGTGGATCCGATCGGGACGTGAGAATGATCGGCACTTTTGTGCCTACGACCAGGCCGGCCAGCCGGGCCGAGGCCAGATACTCCAGATCCTTTCCCAGAATGTTCGCTGAAACCAGATCGGGAGCGAGGAGAATATCCGCATCTCCCGCTACAGAGCTCGTTATCCCCTTAACTTTGGCCGCCTCGGCGGAAATAGCATTGTCAAAAGCAAGTGGCCCGTCAACGATGGCCCCGGTAATCTGCCCGCGATCAGCCATTTTGGCCAGACAAGCTGCATCAAGGGTTGAGGGGATGGCCGGATTAACAATCTCCACCGCCGATAAAGCAGCGACTTTGGGTTCCGTTACTCCCAGCAGAATTGCCAGATCAACGGCATTTTGCACAATGTGCATTTTGGTAAAAAGATCAGGATTGATGTTAATGGCGGCATCAGTGATATACAGAATTTTGGGATACGTCTTCAGGGCTGCCAGAAACACATGGGATATACGTTTTTTGCCTTCCAGGTGATGAGCAAGAATGGGGTGAAGAAATTCGTCCGTATGAATATGGCCTTTCATCAAGGCATTAATCTCACCCTTCTCAAAAAGTTCTACGCCTTTTTCAGCCATTGCCTCTTCTATTGGAGCATTGATGATACGAAATTGCTTTTTACAAGTGATCGTCTTAAGAATATTGCGAATACTTTTTTCGTCCCCGATTAAAATTGGCTCGATATAGCCGGCCTCGGCGGCCTCGCATGCTCCTTCCAACACATGCCGCTCATCCGCATCAATAACGGCTGTCGGCATGGCGGGCAGGTCTTGGGCTGCTTTAAGCAGATCCTCAAAATTGGCGAACTCTACTTGCATGATTATTCTCCTTGTCGGTCTTCTAAAAGCAGCGCCCGGGTATGCCGGGCATTATAACCTTTCACATCCATGAGGTAAAGCAGGATGCCCGGATCAAGATCACCGCTTCTTGTGTCCATCATGATCCCGCCTAAGGCCGAAAATCCCATAGTGGTGTCTTGCGGCTTGCCGTCTTTCAGCGCCACCATGCTGGCGCCGCTACCCAAATGGGCGATTATGACCCGCCCTTTTGTATCCCTCCCCAAGGCACTGACGATGTATTCGTACGAAAGACCATGAAACCCGTAGCGATGTATCCCCTCATACCAGAGACTGCGATCTATCGGCAGCCGCTGGGCCACCTCGGGCATCCGGCGGTGAAAGGCGGTATCAAAACAAACCACTTGCTTGAGTCCAGGGTAGTGCGCGGCTACTGCATCAATGCCTTTAATCTCATTGGGCAGATGCATGGGCGCCAGGGGAATGAGGCTTCTCAGGGCGAGCAGCAATTCAGGTGTTACCATTTCCGGGGCTGTGTGTTTTGGCCCTCCGTGGGCCAACCGGTGTCCGACCCCATCCGGGGCTGGAAGATGCTGTTTCTCAATGACCGTCGTGAACATCGCCTTGACTGCCGCTTTGTGGTTAGAGAAATCAGCGTGATTGTCCACCAGGCGTTTACCCCGGTCATCCTTCAGCCAGAGCCAGCCGCCGGAAAGACAAATCCGTTCCACTGCTCCTTCAACTATTAGTTTCTCCGATGTGCCGAAAAGGTACATGGCAAACTTAATGGATGAAGAACCGCTGTTGATACAAAGAATGTGATGCTTTTTCATGTAAGGTTCCTTTTAATATATAAGGATTGAGGAACCAAGTCCCTTGCTATTATTTCCTGAGTTCCCACCCTGACTGTTTATTTTGCCATCACTTTGGCAGTGGCGACATTAGCGCTTCCGTGTATATTGCAACTGGCTTTTCCTTTGATTTCTAAATCGCCGTCCACTTTAACTTTTATTTCCTTGGTAAAGGTGGCGCCTTCCGGACGGTTACCGCCGCTATACTCCCACTTGGCAATTTCTTTGCCGTTGACTTGAACCCACAGCCACTCAGTGTAATGGAAGTAGCTGTTGGCGCTATGGATAACTGTTACCTTGATGGTTATTTCCGAACCTTTATCGGCACTCAACGGCGCCTCGATTATTGTCTCCGCTTTATTTGCCCACGCAGGAACGCTGATAAAATAGCTATTCCCGCGGCAACAAACAGAATTCCAATTATCCTTTTAACTTTCATATGTTAACTTCCAGATAATACACAGTTGATCTTATTTTTTTTTATCGCCACAGGTAGAAAACCCAAAAGGCAGGTAGGCAGGACACCATCTTATAAAACCGGTCACAATAGGAACAATGCCAATAGCACCCCACCAGCTTTGGAAATAGATACCCGCCAGGATAATAATAATCCCCAATATGATCCGAAATATTTTATCGGTCTTACCCACGTTGCATTTCATAATTCATATTCCTCCTCTCAAAAGTTTTATGATGCCTCTATATTTTCTAACACTCTATTTGGCCTTCTAATCGACTACTCAATTAATATCCTTTTTTATCTGCTCATATTCTTCCTTTGTGATTTCTCCCTTTGCGTAACGCCTCTTCAGGATATCCAGGTGACTTTCATTCTGTGTTGGTGTCTGGCCCTTCGTTTTCTGGGTCTGAACAAAGAAATAGATCAGCAATCCAATGACAATCAGAAATATTATCCACATAAACATTCCTCCATATCCAAATCCGTAATGCATCATCGGTCCCCAGCCACCGGGACCTTGCTGACCATAGTAACCTTCACCGGCGCAGGACGTAAGCAAACCGGTAATCATAATAAGAGATAATATGAGATATTTTTTCATTTTTGTTTCTCCTCAATTTATGGCATCGAAGACCTTCTTCAACGGACCTTCTACTGCCTCCGCGATTTTATGAAGTGCCACATTATCAATCATCTGCATGGCAATCGTCGGCCGTATGACAGAAAGCACTGTCTTGCTGCCCTTTTCATAAACAATAATATTACAGGGCAGCATAAGTCCGACATTTTCCTCGGCCAGGATCGCTTTGTATGCATTCGGGGGACTGCAGGCGCCCAGAATAATGTATTTACTCGTATCAATGCCCAACTTTTCTTTCATTTTTTCCTTGATATCGATTTCTGTCAGTACGCCGAATCCTTCTTTTTTCAGCGCCTCTCTCACGAGTTCTAGGACTGTCCCATAAGGGATATCCAATTCCTTAGTGAAGCCGTAAGGGATCATGTATATCCTCCTTCTTAAAATGTTGTTATCCCGGAGGCAGCGATTTTTTTCTGCTCCGGGATAACATTGCCACTTTGAAATAAGGTTGAAAACCAACCCTTAAGATCCGCCCTGTGCCTAATAAGCCGATCTTATATAACCCGTTGCCTTGTCAATGTGAACCCTGTCAACCAGGTCGTTCTTCTTCGTCAATATCTCTGCCTCAAAGGCCGCTCCCATGTCTTTTATCTTGCCCAGCTTCAGGTTGGGGTTTCTGGAAGACTTCA
>JBDKUX010000100.1:0-27305 GCA_039679455.1 Smithella sp.
AAAAAACTTTTACGGCATAATGAAGAATATCTGCCGTAAAGTTGAAGGAACAAAAATAGAAGGTATCTTCCATAAGCTGGAACATCTGACTAAAGTAGTTCTCTATGACTGCAGGGATTGCGGTGATTGCGCCCTTATAGATCTGGCCTACATCTGCCCGATGTCGCAATGCCCGAAAAACCAGCGCAACGGCGCCTGTGGCGGGAGCTTTGAAGGATGGTGTGAAATCTATCCCGGCAAGAAGAAATGCATCTATGTCCGGGCTTACGCCCGATTGAAGAAAAACCGTGAAGAAATGCAGTTGGGAAAAAACATTGTACCGCCCTGCAACTGGGATCTGTATCAAACATCATCATGGATCAATTACTATCTGGGAAAAGATCACTCCTCCAAGAACCCCGGCGGCGATGTTCGTCAATCGGGGGGCAGCTGACAAGATTCCGGTTGTGTTTTTATTTCAGTAAACGCCTTTTACAGTGAATGAGGGGTAAAGAGTGAAAGATTCATCCAAAACCAAACAGCAACTTATTGAAGAACTGACCATCTTAAAAGACAAAATCAGCAAACTGGAGAAAGCGGACTCCCGACAAAAGTCAACCCAAACAGAACCGGCCGACAGTGAACATAAATATCGCCGGCTTGTTGAAAATATGCCGGCGCTTATCTGCACTTTCCTGCCGGACAGCACTTTGACTTATGTAAATAAAGCTTATTGTGACTTTTTCGATAAGCGGCCCGATGATCTTATCGGGAAAAAGTTCCTTGATTTCCTGCCGGATCAGGCGACTCGTGATCATGTCCGAAACCTGTATATGTCACTCACGCCTGAAAATCCTTCTATGACGTACGAACATGAAGTTGTTGCATCTGATGGAACCGGTCAATACAGTTCGCACCGCTGGACTGACCGTGCCTTTTTTAACAAAAACGGCCAAATCAGCTATTTTCAATCTATCGGCCAGGACATCACTGAGCACAAACGTACACTGGAAACCATGATCGAGAACGAAACCGGATATCGTCTCCTTGCCGACAATGCGACGGATGTTATTTGGGTGATAGGCTTGGACATGCAACCATCCTACATCAGTCCTTCCATCACGAGGCTCCTGGGTTATACGGTAGAAGAAGCTGTTGCACGGACGATGCAGCAAGTGTTCACTCCATCTTCATTTGAGAAAGCGATGCAGATTTTTGCCGAGGAAATGGAGATTGAAAGAACGGGACAAGGTAATCCTGCCCGGTCACTGCTGGTGGAATTGGAGCTGATCCGAAAGGATGGAAGTACTGTCCCGGTTGAAGGTAATTATCTCTTTTTACGCGATCAAACAGGCAAAGCAAATAGTATTCTCGCGATTATTCGCGACATCACCAAACGCAAACGCGTTGAGGAACAACTGCGTCAAAGCGAAGCAATGCTCAGAAGTGTTTTTAAAGCAGCCCCTGTTGGCCTTTGCATCATGAAAAACAGAACTTATCTGTCTGCCAACAACGCATGGTGCGAACAATTCGGCTACCCTGAGTCCGATCTCATCGGGCGTACAACCCGATTCCTATATGAGAATGAAGAAGAGTATGAACGCGTTGGCCGGGAGTTATATTCAAATCTTTCGTCGCGCGGTTCGGCTTCTGTCTTAACGAAGATCCATCGATACGATGGTGTCTTTCGTGATGTTATCTTCACAGCAGTACCTCTTCAAATGGAAGATACATACTTGGGAGAGGTTATTGCGATAGAGGATATTACCGACCACAAGGTTGCCGAGAAAGAATTGCGAAAAAGCCGGAGACAACTGGAGGACATCATCGAGTTCCTTCCGGACGCCACCCTTGTCATTGATAAAGAAGGTAAAGTAATTGCCTGGAACCGGGCTATAGAATACATGACCGGCGTGAAGAAAGAGGATATGCTTGGCAAAGGCAATCAGGAGCATGCCCTGCCCTTCTATGGATACAGAAGAGACATTCTTGTTGATCTTGCCCTTCAGTCCGATAGAGACATCGAAAAAGAATATACATCCATTCAGCGGCTGGGAGACGTTCTTCTGGGTGAGGCATTTACACCGAACCTGCCCGGCAATCTTCATCTGGCCGGAACTGCCTCAGTACTTCGCGACAGCTCGGGCGAAGTCATTGCAGCCATAGAGTGTATTCGCGACAATACTGAGCGCAAAAGACTGGAAGAGCAACTGAGCCGGGCGCAAAAAATGGAAGCACTGGGCACGCTGGCGGGCGGAGTCGCGCATGACCTGAACAACGTTCTGGGAGTACTCGTGGGATACACTGAACTGATGAAACAAGATCTGCCGGAAGACAGCGCCTCCGCAAAATATGCCGAAAACATCCTACAATCAAGTATTCGGGCAACCGCCATTATTCAGGATCTGTTAACGATGGCCAGAAGAGGAGTAGCCGTTTCGAAGGTTGTCAATCTGAATAAATTGATTACCGATCATTTGAAAACACCGGAATTTGAAAATTTGCAGACCTGCCACCCGAATGTCCAAATTACAACCGAACTGGCAGATGATCTTTTCAACATCAAGGGTTCTCCCGTTCATCTCACTAAAACCATAATGAATCTTGTGTCCAATGCTGTCGAATCAATAAACGGCGAAGGAAAAGTGTCAATCAAAACGAAAAACCGTTATTTGGATCAACCCATCCATGGATATGATACAATGCAGGAAGGTGATTATGCCGTCCTTACCGTTACTGATACCGGCAGCGGCATATCCGCCAAAGACATCGACAAAATCTTTGAACCTTTCTACACAAAGAAAGTCATGGGCAGAAGCGGAACCGGGCTGGGACTGGCAGTAGTCTGGGGAACGGTTAAAGATCATAAAGGCTACATCGATGTCCAAAGCAAAGAGAACGAGGGAAGTACTTTTACCCTTTATTTTCCCGTCACCAGAGAAGAACAGGCACAAGCGGAAAAAAAGGTTTCTTATCTTGCTTACAAGGGAAAAGGCGAATCCATTCTGATTGTCGATGATGTAAAAGAACAACGACAACTGGCGATGAGTATGCTGGAAAGGTTAGGATATCAGGTCAGGGCTGTCGCCAGTGGAGAAGGGGCAATTGAATACCTCAAAAACGAAAAAGCCGATCTTGTTGTTCTGGATATGATCATGTCTCCCGGGATTGACGGGTTCGAAACTTACCGGAGAATACGGAAGATAAATCCCCGGCAAAAAGTGGTAATTGTCAGCGGTTTTACTGAAACCGACAGTGTCAGAAAACTTCAGGAAATGGGCGCTGGAGAATTTGTCCACAAGCCCTACATGATGGAGAAAATAGGACTGGCCATCAAAAAAGAGCTGGATCGGATATAAATGAAATTGTTTGCAGCACAACCTAACCTCTAAGACAGGAGGTCACATGTTAAGAGCTGATGATGGTTTACCGTTTTTGCTGCGTTATGAAAATGTAGCCCGCTATGAAAATGGAGTAGTATGGATTCTTGATCGGCGAATATACCCCGCGAGAGAAGACTTCGTCCGTTGTGCGGACTACCGGCAGGTGGCGAAAGCTATTGCTGATATGGTTACGCAGAGCGGCGGGCCGTTGGTTGCGGCTTCTCTGGGAATGGTCAGCGCCGCCAGAGAAGTGAGGGATCTTCCTCCGGATGAAGCAAAACGAAAGCTGCAGCAATCGGCCGATGAATTGTCACAGGCCCGCCCCACAACTTCCGCCAACATGAAATCCCATATTCAGAAAGTTCTGAAAACAGCCTTGAATGCCGTTGATCAGGGCGAAGACGCCGAAGCCAAAGCGCACACCTATGTTATGGAAAACATCGAAAAACGCTACCGGCTGTCGCGTACAATGGCTGACTACGCGGTGGATCTTCTTCCTGATAAAGTATCCATACTGACACAATGCTATGCGGAAACGCTTATCGGCTTCATTCTTCTTGCATGCAAGGAAAGAAGAAAAAAAATATCTTTGATCTGCCCGGAGACGCGTCCTTACCTGCAGGGGGCAAGACTGACCGCCAGCGTGGCCTGCGACATGGGCGTTCCGGTCACCGTTATTACGGACAACATGCCCGCCTATGTTTTATCAAAAAAAATGGCGCAAGCATTTATCTCCGCTGCGGATGTGGCAACCATGGACGGACATATAGTCAACAAGGTTGGAACGTTTCAAATTGCCCTCGCGGCGCATTATTTTGGCATACCCTTCTATGCCATAGCGGCGCCATCTAGAAAACATCCGGACATTTCCACTGTCGTAATCGAGGAAAGGTCACCGGAAGAGACTGTTCATGTCATGGGAATCCGCACGGCAAAAGAAGGCGTCAAAGGATATTATCCCGCCTTTGACATCACGCCTCCCCATCTGGTCAGCGCCGTAGTCACGCATAAGGGAGTTTTTTCACCTTGGGATCTGAAGAGATATTTTGAGGAGTGAGTAATGCTTTATGAGGAAATTCGAAAAGAACTGCTGCAGACGGTGCTGCATCTTTATCAAAAGGAGATGATACCGCTTAACTCCGGCAATGTAAGCGCCCGCGCTTCTGCGGAGCATTTTTTAATTACGCCGCGGGGCATCCCTTATGAGCATATGGTCATCGCCGATTTCGTCGTTATCAATCACAACGGCGAGGTTATTGAGGGTATTCACAACCCCTCTTCCGAAACGCCCATGCACCTAGCCGTGTACAAAAACATGCCCAAAGCCTCTGCTGTAGTTCACACCCATTCACCCTATGCTTTAGCCTTTGCCGTAGCGGGACGCTCCATCCCGATTATCTGCACGGAAGGATTGGCTGTCCGCGGACCGGTACCCGTCGCCGCATATGCCTGCCCCGGCACCGAAGCCCAGGGACACGTCGCCGTTTGCGCCATGCAGGGGCCGCCTTCTGTGACCGGAACCCTTTTACAGAACCATGGTGTATTGACTTACGGAGCCACTTTGTCGGAAGCCTATGCAACAGCCTGCCGCATTGAAATTACCGCCAAGGTCTATCTCCTCGCCCTGCAGATCGGAATGCCTCAAGTGCTGAACAGACAACAGCTTGATGAAATCAAGGCCTTGTATGCTTCCTTAAAATAACCTGCATTTACGGACAAACACTCCCCCGCCGTCTCTCGAAACCATCGTTGCATTTCTTTTCATCGGCCGAGCTGTTTTCAGATTCATTGCGAATTCGATAATTCAAGCGAGCTGCAAATATTCTGCTTATGTTTAACGCTAGAACGGTTTATAGAGGCAAATGGGAATCAGGCAATCCACGCCCGAAAGAACAGGGGTGCTTTCTCTTCTTTAAAGCACTTCCTGGTGTCCGTTATCGACCTGTTTAAAGTATGGTTGGAATATTTATTATTCAATGAAACGCAGATGAGATTGGAGATTTGAGGTTCTACCCAAGCCTAATTTCTTTCTAATATTTTTTCTGTGCGTAGCAATGGAACCTTCTACAATCCCCAATACTGTCGCTATTTCCTTAGTCGTCTTACCATCCTTTATCAAATACGCTATTTGAACTTCTCTGGGGGTCAGATTAAAATGCTGGATATTTTTCAGCAGGGGAGAAGTGATTTCCTCCAAATTCTTTTCAACAGTATCCAGAAAAAATTGCTGCTGAGCATCTAAGTTGTTTTTTTTAATCTTTTCTAAAAAAGGAAGAACCAGACTCCCGATATTTGCAACAAAATTCTCTTCCAAAATTTTCCTGTCTTTTTCTCTTTTTTGCAGCAGGACATTCAGTGTCGTATTTACTTCCTCAAGATTTTTTGTCTTGTCCTCAAGCTCTCTTGTCCGTTTGGCAACCATGATCTCCAGCTCTTCACGGTATTTCCTTAATTCTTCTTCATTGCGCCTTTGCTCGGTAACATCCCTGATCGTTCCCTGCAGGCCCGCTAATCGGCCGTTCGCTTCGTATCGCCCCACTGCGGTAATCAGTGTTTGCCTTATACTGCCGTCTTTTCTGCGCATATCAGCAGGATACTCCTTGATATAACCACATTCCAGGACTTTATTGTAAAGTTCGTCCCGTTCTTTCGGCTTGACATAGAGATCCGATATCTTCATTTGCCGCAGTTCCTCAAGACTGAGATAACCGAACAACTCCAGGGCGGCATCATTCATATCAACTATTTTTCCTTCCTTTGATGTCACAAAGGTGAAGTCCCTAGAAGTTTTAAAAAACTGTCTATATTGTTCCTCGCTTTCTTGCAGCATTTTCTCTATACGTTTGCGCTCGGTGATATCACGGACATTGGCCAGGATATAGTCCCCGTCAGGCAGCGCCAGCTTTGTCAGAAACACTTCCACATCAAATAGGGAACCATCCTTTGGGCGTCTGGCCTTCCTCTCGAAGAATACGTTCACACCGGACATTACCATTTTCCAGTTAGCTCGGGACACTTCCATAAACTCATCGGTTACCGAGTAGTCGCTAGTAGAGTTATAGCCCAAAGCCTCTTCACGTTTGACCTTGTACATTTCCAGCATTTTGTCATTTACGTCTACGATTTTTCCATCAAGATCATGAACAAAGATCGCATCATACGCATTATTATAAACTATCCTCAGATAATCTTTGGTAGCCCTGAGTTCTGTCTCTATCTTCTTGCGCTCGGTAATATCCATCAACGCCAGGCGGCATTCGTCTCCGGCAGACGAAATATTAGCCCTTACCTGGACAATTAGGGGCGGCTTCCCGGGGACATCGAGTGCCAACTCGCAGGTGGCCGGAGAATGGATACGAAAAGCTGTTTTAAAAAAATCGTCAAATTCGTTCAGGCTTTGCCCCGCGATCCATTGGGAAAGACTTTTGCCGATCAGATCGATCCGATTAGTGCCGAACTGTTTCTCAGCCGTCAGGTTAGCCATAGTGATAACGCCCTGAGTATCCAGACTCATGTAACAAATTGGTGAAAAATCATAGACGTCGATGTATTTTTCAGCGAGGACCTCGGCATCATTGCGGAGCTTTGTTAATTCCTCGTTTTGCATTTCGAGTTCGATCTGGTGAATCTGCATTTCCTGGATCAGCTTCTCGCGGTCAGCATCAGCATAGGAAAATGCCGCTTTCTTGAGAGACTTTTTCTGTTTGTCTTCAGCTCGCATTCTGAGGTTTGCCAATGAATCTGATTCCGCATTTTTCCGTTTCAATATCTTTTGCTCCTATTGTCAGCAACGTTCATGACCAATTGTCTTTTGTTACCCTATGGAAAAGATCAGCCGGAAATTGATAAAGCTAATTTCTGCGCGCTTGATCCAACTCCTTCTCCAGGTCCAATATTCTCTTTTCCAGTTCGGCTTGTTTTTCGCGCAGTTCAATTTCCACTTTACTGGCTGCCGTAACGTCAGTGAAAGTGATCACAACGCCGTCAATCCGGTTATCCAGTGTCCGGTAAGGCATGATTCTCATCATATACCAGCGTTCATTATTGGCGGGGATCAATTTTTCCTTGAACACCAAAGTTCGAAGCACTTCCCGTGCGTCGTCGACCAGCTCCGGGTATTGCAATTCGGAAGTGATATCAGTTATCGGCCGGCCGGCATCCCCCGAAATCAAATTGAAAATCTTTGAAGTCTTACTCGTAAAACGGCGTACATTAAGCTGGTCGTCCAAAAAGAGCGTAGCGATATCAGTGCTGTCCAGCAGGTTTTTCATGTCGTTGTTGATCCGGGAAAGATCCGTGACTTTGGACTGTAATTCATGATTGACCGTCTGCAATTCTTCGTTCATCGACTGCATTTCCTCTTTCGAGGTTGTCAACTCTTCATTGGTGCTTTGCAATTCCTCGTTTGTGGATTGCAGTTCTTCGTTGGCCGATTTTAGTTCTTCCTGCGAAGTCTGCATCTCCTCGCGGGTGTATTGCAGCTCCTCTCTCAGGTGCTGTATTTCTGCGACAGTGGGTACTGAGCCCGAGGGATGTCCTGTCACCGATTTCCGTTTCATTTTTTCTGCTTCCTGTCCTACTTTTTCGCTGGAAACGGCACGGAAGATAATCATGGTCATTCCTTGAATGACCTCCGGTTCTGCAAGTGGCTGAATGATGACTTCGACATGTTCGCTGCTTCCGTTGGTTCGCACTTTTATATTTTTCAGCGTAACCACCTGCTGCATTCTAACTGCCCTTTGAAAGCCGCCAGACAATTCATAATGCAGGCCTTCACGGGCCATGGCGAAAATATTCCAATTGGCCTTGCCCATTGCCGGTTCCAAATACTTTCCCGTCCGTCCGCTGATAAACAAAATATCCCCTTTATTGGTGACCAGTACGGCTGCCGGTGTATACTCTCTTAAGAGAATCTGTTCAGCGATGTTTTGGATATTTCCCACAGTCTTTTCCAATTTGACCGCAGTTGTTGCATCCGGCGTTAAGGCTGCAAAAGCGGATGGAAACTCGATTGGTTTGACTCCGAGCGCCGGTTCCAGACGCCGGTAAATCCTCGTTTTCACATCGATTAGTGCGAAAAGATCGGTGTGGGAACCGATCGTCTCTGACGTTCCCAAAAACAGCAATCCACAGGGATTAAGACTGTAATGGAAAAGGGGCAGGATTTTTTTCTGCAGTTCCTGTGTCAGATAAATGAGCAGGTTCCGGCAGACAACAATGTCGATCTTGGTAAAGGGCGGATCCATAATAACATTCTGAGGAGCGAAGACGACCATTTCCCGGATTTCCTTGCTGATCCGGAATCCTTGTTCATTTTGCATGAAAAACCGGCGCAGACGGTCAGGCGAAACATCCGCCGTAATGTTGGACGGGTAGACGCCCGCACGGGCTTTATCAATGGCATCTTTGTCCAGATCGGTGGCAAAAATCTGCATGGTGAAATTATGATCGAGTTTCGCCTCGGCCACCGCTTCACGAAAGATTATAGCCAGGGAATAAGCTTCTTCGCCGGTCGAGCAGCCGGCAACCCAGGCCCGAAATACGCCGCCCTCGGGCCGCGAAGCCAGCAGGGCCGGAAATATGTCTTTCTTA
This sequence comes from Smithella sp., assembly GCA_039679455.1. Taxonomy (GTDB): domain Bacteria; phylum Desulfobacterota; class Syntrophia; order Syntrophales; family Smithellaceae; genus MVRV01. Next base: position 8,955 of record JBDKUX010000100.1, read on the forward strand.
AGCTGCTCCCATACGACCGGATCACGGAAAAAACTGGTGACCCCGATCAGCAGTTCTTTGAAAAGAAGCTCTATTTCCTGAGAGTTTTCCTGCAGGAATCTCACATAGGTGGCAATCCGGTCGATCTGGTGCAAGCTCATGCGCCGCTCAATACGGCGGTAAACGGTGCTTTTTTTATAGAGAGAAAAATCCTGGCCGGTCTGCGAACGCAGCAAAATAAATATTTTTTGAAGTGAACTTTGTGCTTTGCTTTCAAGTACTAAATTTGTTCGCGTGATTAAAGGGGTGTGGCGAATATAAGCCATAATTCGATCCGGCAGATCCTCTACCGGCGCCACAATATCAGCCAGGTCCGCTTCAATGGCGCTACGGGGCATGCCGTCGAACTTGGCCGATTCCGGAGACTGAACAAAGACCGCGCCTGCCTTTTCCTTAATTGCCCTCAGGCCCAGGGTACCGTCTGAACCCATGCCGGACAGAATGACGCCAATGCTGCGGTCCTGCAGATCATCGGCAAGTGAACGGAAGAAGAAATCGATAGGCAACCGGAAACCCCGTTGCGCAACCGGCGTCATCAGGTGCAACGTGCGGTGCAGCAAAGACATGTCTTTGTTGGGCGGAATTACATAGACATGGTTGGGCTCGATTACCATACGGTCCCGTATCTGGGTGACTTTCATGGTTGTCGCCCGCTGCAGCAGCTCCACCATGATGCCCTTGTGCGTCGGATCTAGATGCTGGACTATAATAAAAGCGATACCGCTTTGTTCCGGAACATGCTGCAGAAAGCTTTCCAGCGCCTCCAGTCCTCCGGCTGAGGAGCCGATTCCGACTATTGGAAAGCTGTTGTCGCCGAACCGGGTAAACTGTTCCTCAGGCTGCTCTTTTATCTCGGTATCTGGCAAAATTGTTGAAGTCGTTTCGGGTTCTTTTTTGCCGCGGTTTGGAGATTTTTTTATCATGAACATCTCTCTTTCAAAAAACTGATAAGAATTAACTTAGTAATATTAATGCATAATTGAGTCAAGCATTTTCTCATACATGGAAGTAAAATGCAGAATACATTCTTGATGACGTTATTGCTATCCGTCAAAAGTAATACTTCCATTCGGCAAAAATAACCGTAGGATACGTTCCGAATTCACTTTTGATATTCGCCGTTGCTGCGCTGTTGTTGTTTTCCGGTTGTGGGCCAAAATTAAGTGTTGCTCCAATGATCAGATCCATCTCATTGGAAAGGGAAATAGTCATCAGAGGCTGCAGTTGCAGGGAACCGTCGGACAGCGAAATAATAGTGCCCATTTCTCCAACTACCAGGGGAGAGAATTCATACCGCGCAACCAGCCCGGCAAGATGCCTGCTCATCTGGAGGCTGGAGCCGTAGCTCATGCGCACCAGAGCGGCATTCAGGTCATGGGGGTCTCCGGCACCGTTATAGAAGTACTCGAAATCCAGACTGAGGCTGTTTTCAAATCGATGTCCCATTCCGATCACACCCTGAAGATTATCTTTAACCAGCTCACCCTGAAGCGGTGACGGCAGAGAATCACTTGACATGGCGATAAATTGGACAAGTTCCCCTCTAACCTGTACCGGCCCTATGTCACCGACCAGTCCCGCCCCGGCCTGCCAGCCTCCAAATACTTTGCCTCCCTGTAACGAGAAATCCCATCCCGACACATTAGCAAAGAGCCTTCCCAGCAAGGCCGATCCATACCATGATGCATCCCGGGGATCGTTTCCCACTCCCGTGTCCGTCCCGAGTTTAACCTTCGGGCCGGCGGCACCAACAACTGTAAATCCGGAATACAAACCAAGAGGTATATCCACCCTCACGGCATCAACGCCGGGTTTATAATCCCTGTCGAACTGATTGGCGTCCAGGGGATAGAAAACATCCAGAGGATTCCAGAAATACGTCTTGCCGAAAGTTATCGCCTGACGACCAATCGTAACGTCTCCCCAGCCGAATGATGTTTTGGCGTTGAATCGATCGAAGGCAATTGTCGCCAGGCTTTTATCCCTCTCCAGAACGTCCCAGCTCGCATCCAGCATCCGGTACCGGTAGACGTGATCCGTGCCTGTGTTGTCATAACCGGAAAGTCCTCCCCCTGCTATTTTTTCTGTAGAAAGTGTAAGGCTCTGGACCAAATGGATTTCATAGGAAAGGAATTCTGACGGTTTACCGGCGGCCGTCAAACGGGCAATTGTTTGCGACAATACATCGAAATTATTTTTTCCTGAAAATGGAAGCGCTTCATCCCGGTCAAGCAGAAAAAAGAGAGTGCGGATACTGCCGTTCAAACCGAATGCTTTCTCCGTATCTCCGGCAAGAGCAAAGGCTTCCCGGCAATGGAAAGTGCTTCCCGCAACGAGAAAGAAAATCAGAAGTCCGATTATGGTCAGTTTGATTTTGCCTTTTCGCTTGTCCATTCGCCCGACTTCCTAATGCAATTACAACTATCTGTACCCGGTCTGCAGATTATCCTCGATAATGCGGCCGTCCTGCAGCCTGATAAGCCTTCCGGCTCGCTTCATAACCGCATGATCGTGGGTAGAGAAGAGGAATGTCATACCCTTTTCTTCATTCAACCGACGCAGCAGATCCATCAGTGAACTTGCAGTTTCGGAATCTACGTTAGCCGTTGGTTCATCGGCCAGAATGAGGGCCGGCTCCGGCGCAATCGCCCGGGCTATGGCAACACGCTGCTGTCCACCGGAAAGTTCCCTGGGGAAGCGATGTTCCAACCCTTCCAGCCCCACCTCCTTCAGCACCCGCAGAACTCTTTCCCTGCGCTCTTCCTTCTCCATATTTTGAATCATCAGAACATACTCGGCATTTTCAAAGGCGGTTAAAACGGGGATCAAATTATAACTTTGAAAGATAAATCCGATGCGGTCCCGTCTCAGACGACTCAACTCTCCCTCGGATAATTGATTAATTTCCTTTCCTTCAATGCTTACGGTTCCCGACGTCGGCCTGTCCAGTCCGCCGATGATGTTGAGGAGCGTTGTCTTTCCGGAACCCGAAGGCCCCGCCATCGATGTGAATTCCCCGGCCATCAGATCAAGATCAACACCACGGAGCGCCCGGGTGACGATTCCGTCTTCACCGAAGTCTTTTGTTACGCTTTTTACCTCAACAATCTTTACCAAGTGTTCCTCCTATCTGAGTGTTTCCGCCAGCCTTACCTTTGATATCCGCCGCATGATCAACAGGCTCAAAAGAAGCATGGCCCCGAGGACGATTCCACCCGTCCATAAAAAAACGGGGAGAGTCACGAGCGCATGGACTGTGGTTGATATTGCAAAACCGGAGATCGTAACTCCTTCCGGCATGAGAAAGGCCAGGTCCAATCCCCAGATCTGCAGGGCGAAAGCAGCAGCGCCGCCCAGCGTCAGGCCCACAAAACATCCCAGACAGCCAATGAAAACCGATTCCAGAAAAAGCTGTCCTTTCAGCTTTCTTACGGGAGTTCCCAGAGCAAGAAGCACGGCAAACTCCCGTTCTCGTTCCATGACGGACATAAGCAGTGTGTTCAGGATTGTAAAAAGGATGATCACGAATAACAAACCCTGAAAAACCCAATTGGAAACACGGTCAATGCGAATGTAGGATGCCACTTCCGGCAGAATTTGCTGCCACGGCAGGACAGCAATATTTTTGCCGCTTACCATGGGTTTTATCTCTTTCATTAACATCTGCTGATCTCCCGGCCGCTTCAGGATCACGCCCAGCTGAGTTGCTTCATCGGCCCGCAGTCCAAAGACCCGTCGGGCAAAATTCAGGGGAATCTGAATGAAGTATCCGTCTATTTCATCTGAGCCGGTGCGGAAAATGCCCTTAACGCGGCATAGTTCTGCCACAAGCTCTCCCCGGGCATTGTTGGTAGTAATCACTATTTTACTGCCCGGTTCCAATTTCAGTTCCTTTGCCAGGTGTTCTCCCAGCACAGCCTTCCGGTCATCATCGTCGGCCAAATAGGCGCCGGAAACGATATCGCGCGCCAGCGGTGAGTTTTTAATTTCCACCGCCGGTTCCACCCCCATGATCGACACACCAACAGCGCCGGCGCCCGAATTAGCGACTCCCTGCCCCCAGATGAGCAGCTTTGTTTCCCCAACCGCTTCGTTTTTTTTAATGTGTTTTCTAATATTTTCGACGTCGCCGATGCGTAAATCAATGGCAGGCGCTGCCTGATAGTCCGGGTTTTCCAGAGTAATGTGCCCCGCTTGCATTCGGACGCCATCGTTTACAATCTGCTCATAAACTCCTTCCGCCATGGCAATGAAAAAAATAGCTATAACCAGCCCCAGGGCGATGGACGCCGTTGTAATCAGAGTCCGTCGCCTGTTTCGCCATATAGATCGCCATGCCACACGGAATATCATATCTCCCTCCACTTCCTTCTGAGACTGTATCGTAATAAAAGAAGTTGCTTGCTATTTCCGCCTGATGTCCCCCGCTGGCGGGGGTGCAGGGGGTGGACATTTTTGATGTAATCGTAATTTTAATTGGTTATGAGTTGGACGTTCTCGATCCACCTCCGTCACTGCGTGACACCTCCGCCAGCGGAGGACATGAAAAGGTAATATTTATTATTGCAACACGGTATCTACACCCGGTGCATGCTCTTTACAGGATCCAGCCTCGCGGACATGGCGGCCGGATACAATGCCGCGAGGACGCAAACAATCCACATGATGACAACTGGCGCAACCACAGCCTCAATGCTTAAAGCGGCTCGCCATACTGGATCGAAAACGACACCGGCAATAGTTGTCTCACCCGCCAGAGCGGAGGTATCCAGACCATACTCCTGCAGCGCATAAGATGCGGCAACTCCCAGGACAACGGCAAATACTGTGGATACGGCAGCCATCAGCCAGGCTTCAAACGCGACATCCCGGACAATGCGCCAGGGTGAAGTGCCCAGGGCCTTGAGGAGGCCGAATTCATGAGAGCGCTCATAAGTTGTCATGAGCATGGTGTTCATGACTCCCAGTCCGGCAGCCGCAAAGAAAATTGCCCCGAAAAGAGACATACTGGCGCCGGAAAGCTGCAGCATGTCAGAAAGAGCGGGCAAAAGCTGCCGCCATGTTTTAACTTCTGAGCCGGGAACAAGCCGCGGCAGGATTGCAGTCAGCATCTCCAGGGGAACACGCCCCCTGGTATTAACAGCAATTTCATGGATGCCTGTCGACATGGCAAAGAGCTGCCGGAAATCATCAAGGTGGATAATAGCCGCATTGCGGTCAATTCCTTCGCCGACTGATTTGAGAATTCCGGTAACGGTGAACAGCTCGTTTCCCAGCGACCCGTCGGCCGCCTGCACGAGCAGAACGATTTCTGCTCCCAGACGGGCATTCAGCGATCTGGCCAGTTTTTTCCCCAGAACAATACCTTTATGGGGAGCCGGACCAAGGAAAGATCCTTCGGCCAGATGTGCGGGAAGGTCAAAGGTTGCTTTTTCCCTTCCCGGATCAATCCCCCAAAAGAGGGCTCCGGCCGATTTTGTACCCCTGCTCACCAGCCCATAACCGTAAGCCCTGGGAGCTGCCTCGATGGAGTTTTCCCGCAGCGTACTCAAAATTGCCTGTGGATTTTCGAGCGTTTTGTAAATGGAGCGGTCGGAGAGATAACCCATAGCATGAATCTGCGCTTCGCCCGTCACCAGTTGGGTGGCGTTCAAAACCGTTTGACGCAGCATTCCATCCATCAGGGCATAGGTGGTAATGAGAATCATGGCATTGAGTGCTACTGCGGCCATGGTGATGACGGTGCGACGTCGATTGCGCCATAGATTTCGCCAGGAAATGCGAAGAAGAGCCATCGCCTCCCTCCTTATCTCTGCAGATTACGGATTGAAAAGACATCGTCATTCAATGATAAGTCAAACGTGATTTTATCATAGACAACTACCGTTTTTTCCTGCGGCTTATCAATCGGTACAAGGGTCAGGACCGCGGGCAGGGTTCGCCCCGACATCTTCTTAAACTGAGAAAAAGTCATGTCCCTCGCCGGACGAAGCTTCTCATCATAATAGTGCATAACTATTGGAAGGTAGTCTGAACGCCGGACAACTACTTCCACTTTTCCCCATACCACGGGAGCATCAAGCTGCGGAATACAGGAGAGTTCGATTATATTCTCTCCTTTTCTCGGTCCCTGAAAGGTTATTTGACATTTATAGTCATCCGTGAAACGACTCTCTTTCACCAGATCGTCGTTAGTGAAATGGGAACCCATCCAGGAGGCGGACATCATGGATGAGGGAAGCTTGATAACGCGGTTCACTTTGGGAAGGTAATTCCAGATTTCGTTGCCCGCACGAAGTGTGGCGGTTCCTTTTTCTTTGAGCGGGGCGATAATATGAATGAGTGATTTATCCTTGCCCTTGGACCAGAATTCCAGGGAAAGCGTTCTTTTCCAGTGCGCCGTGACGACCTCCATGGTCATCATGCCATGGCTTGAAGTTCCGCGGTACAGATCGTCCACCTTATTCAGGATGTCACTGGCTGTGAGATTTTCTCCGTTGGCAGGATGCATCCCCCCGAGGATTACTAAAAAGACCAAAGGAAAAAAGAATAAAAATGTTCTTGCTAAAAAGTGATGATTTTTTTTGAAGTTAACCTTACGCCATCCTGAAATATTTTTCCCGGCATCATAATTCATGACAGTAGATTCTCCTTTACCTTCAGGAACACATTCCGCATGAGATCAACCAAATTGGAGAGACATCCTCCATGCCTTGAAAATCAATACTGATCAATACTGATTGATGATTGATAAGAACACTTTAATGATTTGGAGTATAAAAGCCGCTTTCTTACGTGTCAAGATAATCTTGGCTAAGCGGCATATCCTGATATTACAGACCAAATACGGATATCAATAATAAATTCTCCAATAATTATTGGAGAATTCTCTTAAAATATAGTAGCTTGCATGTCAATCATGGCACAATTAAACCGATCTCGTATATCAGATGAATCCAAATCATAGGAGGAAGACTTATGAAACATTTCATTTTGATCTTGTTGGTTACTACACTGATGTTGTTCTATCAGGCAACAACTTGCGGTAGCGCAGCAGACAACGGACCAGTGTTGGGAGTCGAAAGGGCTATGAAACTACCAATTTCCGATGCGCATTTCCATGTCGTGGGGATTTTCATGCAGCCCGATGCGCTACTGAAGATGATGGACACACACAAGATCAAGTGGGCGGGTGGTGCTGGAACCATAGCGCCTGATGCCCGAGAGGCCCAATTTCAGAAAGTAATGGGGCAACGATTAAAACCCTTTGGCGGCCAGAGAGAATCGGTTACGTGCTATGCCAAATATGGCAAGGCACCATTTGAGAATCCCAATCATCCGTGCGCGATAGAAATGTTGGCTCAAATAGAAGCCGGACTGAAGGATGGAAGATTCAAGGGCATTGGCGAATTACACGTCAACACGCTCAATACAGCCCCTATGAAGCCGGGTTTACGCCGTAAACTGCCTGTCGATGCCCAGACGATCAAGTCTATCTTCGATCTCGCCCGGAAGTACAAGGTTGCCGTCGACCTCCACATCGAGTGGGATTCCGACACCGTCGAGCAACTGGAACGCATGCTCTCATTGTACCCAAGCGTTCCAGTTAAATTGGCTCATTGCGGCAAAACATCCTCTGCTGACGATATTCGCGCCATTATGAGCAAATACCCCAACGTATATTGTGACCTATCGTCTCGACCGGGGGGTTATGGATACCACGATTCCAAGGTCGTTATCTTTACAGAAAAGGGATTTCAGCAGGACGGTTGGAGGAAGTTGATCGAAGACTATTCGGATCGCTTCACGGTCGGTAGCGACGACGTTGATTCCTGGGATAAATATGAGATGGTCGTAAATATTATTCGGAAGGGCCTACTTGCCAACCTAAGTCCGGAGGCAGCCGAAAAGGTTGCATACAAGAATGCCGATCGCCTGTATGGCGGAAAATGAGGAATGCAGCATAACCCACTATTCCATAGGGCGTCAAAATACTGCGCTTTTTGACGCCCTATGAATTCAAACGTTACACCATTAAAACGTACGTCGTACGCCGCGGTAAGCCTGCCCCGTGGTTGACTCGGGGTGGGATGAAGCGCAACGCAGCATCCGGCCTTTTTCCGAGACCGTCAGGTTTTTCTTGAGAAATATATCCATTGCGTGTTAGCTATTTTAAAAAAAAGAAACCGGAATATGTACAAAATTATCGACCGCTATATCTTTAAAGAAATCGCCTTCCCCTTTGTTATCATCCTGTTTGTTTTGACATTCGTTCTACTGATGGGTAAAATTCTCCAAATCATGGATTTAATGGTCAACAAAGGGATCAGCATCGTTGTCATTGCCCAAATTATTGTTTATCTGCTGCCGTCTTTTATGGCCTTTACTATACCGATAGCCCTCTTAATTGCCATTCTGATGGCCATGGGCAGGCTTTCCGCAGACAATGAAATAACTGTGTTCAGGGCTTCCGGCGTCAGCTTAATGCAGCTCTATCGTCCCGTGGCCGCGGCATCCCTGATAACTTTTCTTATGACCTTTATCATCAGCTATTATCTTGTTCCGCAAAGCAATTTTGCGACAAAACGCCTGCTTTTCGATATTGCCCAGCAAAATGCAGGCATTGGCATTAAGGAAAAAGTTTTTAATGATGACTTCAAGGGGATGGTTCTTTATGCGGAAAAGATTCCCATTGACGGCGACCATATGGAAGGCGTTATCATTTCGGACACTCGTTTTCCGGATAAACCGAATACTATCATCGCCCAAAAAGCATTCCTTGTTTCCGATCCGGCATCTTTCACCGTAAAACTGCGCCTGGAAGACGGCGCCGTCCATACAGTAACCCCCGACCTGAAAAATTACCGCAAAATTGATTTTAAGACCTATGATATTAACCTTGATCTATCCAATTCTCTGGCCAATGCGGGAGAGGCCGCCAAGAGCAGTAAGGATATGACATTCCATGAGCTTTTAAATAAAAGGAAAACGCCCGGTCTGGGCAAAGTGTTGCTGCGTGAATTATCCATCGAAGTACACAAAAAATTTTCCATTCCACTTTCCTGCATCTTCTTTGCGATCATCGCTCTGCCTCTGGGCATAAAAAGCCATAGAGCGGTAAAATCACGCGGCTTTGCCATGGGCATTATCATCGTTTCTCTATACTACCTGTTACGCCTGGGCGGTGAAGCTTTAGCGGAAACCGGCAGGCTGTCTCCCGAAATTGGTGTATGGATGCCGAACTTCACTTTTGCCATTATTGGCATTTATTTATTTTTTATGGCCTACAATGAAATATCCCTGTGGCATGCGATTAAAATTCGCCTGTGGCGGAAAAAGTTAACGAACTGAGGTTGTACTTTGAGACTGCTGGATAAATACATAATTAAAGAATATTTAAGATTCTTTGTCATCACGATCGTATCTTTGATTGCGCTTTTCCTTATTGTGGATTTTTTTGAAAAAATCCGCATGTTTCTCAGCAATCATGCCTCCGTTGTCCAGATGGCGTCCTATTTTATATTTTCCATCCCGATGATTATTTCTTTGATGCTGCCGGCCGCCGTTCTTTTGACAACATTAATGACTTTCAGCAGTTTGTCCAAATTCAGCGAAATTATCGCGATGAAAGCCAACGGCATCAGCCTTTATCGCATATCCGCACCGGCGCTGGCTATTGCCGCAATCATTGCCGTTGCCTTATTTTTTTTCAGCGAGCTTGTCGCACCACCGGCTATACAAAAAGCAAGAAATATTGTTAAGGTGGATGTGCAAAAGCAAAAAACATTAGGTGCTTTCAAACAAAATGAGCTTTGGTATCATGGTGACAACGCCATCTATAATTTTAAAATGTTTGATGTTACCAAAGATACTTTAAGAGGCATAGTCATAAACTACATCAATCATGATTTCAAATTGCAAAAGCGCGTTGATGCGGAGAGAGCCGAATGGAAAAACGGTCAGTGGGTTTTTTATAATTTAATGGTAACTCATTTTGACGCTGCAGATACCCCTGTTCTGGAATGGTCTAAAGAAAAGGTTATCCCATTGCCGGAAAAACCGGATGATTTTAAAATAATGCAGAATGATGCGGAAAAAATGGGCTACTTTGACCTACGGAGATATGTCAGCAAAATTCAGGCGGAAGGTTATGATGCTTCCAGATATCTGGTCGACTTGCATGGTAAACTGGCTTTTCCTTTTGTTACATTAATCCTGGTATTAATCGGCATTTCGTTTTCGACCCGATCGGAACGTCAGGGCGGAATAATGCAAAGTGTCGGAATTGGAATTATGGTAGGCTTTTCCTACTGGATAGTCCATGCTTTCAGCATGTCCCTGGGACGATCAGGAATACTGCCGGCGATTCTTTCCGCCTGGATCACTAATATAATCTTCTTTGCCGTCGGCGCAACATTATTTTTCCGAACACGCACATAGCAAACTATGTGAAACTTGCAAATAAATTCATATATCTTTGCGCCATATGAACATCGGTGAAGTTTTCATAATAACGACGGAGCGCCCCGCGAACCATTTCTTCAATCAAGCCGTCATCGGCAGCCAGCCAATCATTAACTGCTTTGCGAAAGGCACCATAAGTTTCATCTTCCGCATAGAAGGCATAATCGCCCAGAACTTCGACCAATCCCCCGATACGGTTGCAGACAACGGGAATTCCGCGCGCTGCCGCCTCCAGGGCAACCATCCCGAATGGTTCATAGGTGGATGGAATAGCCAGGACATCAATTTCGTTATAAAATGATTCCAGCCTGTCCCCTCCGCACCATCCTAAATATTGAACGCGATCATTGAGGTTCAACTGATGCAGCAAATCACGGGCATAGGAGCTGAAACCCCTTCCGGCAATCAGGGCACGATATTCTTTCATGCCTTCTTCAGCAAGCATCATTGGTACATATTCCGGGCGCTTGCGCGGAACAAGGCGACCGCAAAAACCGATGATTTTGTTGTTTGGTCTTTTGCTGCTTTGAAGGGGAACTTTCAGGCCGTTATGAACGACACAAACACTGGAATTTATCTTGTGATAGCCGTACCGGTGATAGTCTCCCAGCTCTGCCTGCGAAACCAGCGCCACCCTGTCGCAGGAGGAAATAAGATATTCCTGCTGCTTTATGGAACCGGACAGATCAACGCCATTTGATTCGGCCTCGCAGATAAGCAATGAGTGAATCGTATAGATGACTTTTTTATCTGCCAGATAGTTATGAAAGCTCGAATCATGCTGATAGGAATGAACATTGATCACCGGCGCATCAAATATTTCCAGTTCATCGTAAGAACCGACGGCGACGTTGCTGTGCCCCGTCATAACTCTTTCGATTTCCGCATCGCTGTAATTATGGTCGATAAGAAACCAGAGAACATTAACCCCGGCAGAGGAAAAACCGCTTGCCATATTCTCAATGACACTGCCGACCCCGCCGCGGCGATTTACCGGCATCTCATTGGTGACGACGATAGCATCGTATTTGTCTGTTTTTCCATTGGTGATCATGGGGGATAAATACTCCCCGCCCTTTTGTCCAGAACGCCGATTATTTCAATTGTCCGGCATTCCACCGGATGGTCTTCCGGTTGTTCCCATTGCCCGTTGACCAAACCTGCAAAAAAGATTCCGGCCAGGCATTCCTTTAAGTTGGCGTTGCAATCCTCCACCTGAAAATTATGCACCACAACAATCCGGCTCACCGCCGCAGCCAGAACATTGATATCAATCTTCAGAGGAAACGGATTGACATAGGTCAATTTATGCCTGGCGATTTTAAACGGGGGAATGATTAAAATGGAATTATCAATGCGCAACAGCTTGTATAACTGCGCCGCCGTTACAAGAGGATTTTCCTCTGTCGGCATCATAGGTAAAGCTTCGTCACAACCGAACAGCTGACTGGAGGATTGAAAATTATAAGCATAATAATATGCATACCCTGACGCATGATTAGTCATGAAGGGAGACGCCTCAATTCTTTAACTACAAATGATGGACTCGTAAAAAGTCATAAACATGGCCATTTATAGACGGCATCGTAAAAAGGTCGCAGGCAAGGCGTGCGAATCATGAGGAATGAGGCATACTTAGCGTATGCCGCAGTGACGAGGGATGAAGCACAACGCAGCATCCGGCCTTTTTACGATGCCGTCACAATTCAATATCCTTTTTTATCGCATAACGCATTATCGAAGGCTTATAATCATCGGAATCATCCTGCCCGATAGAAAGCACCAGTGCATGAAATAAGTCGAATTCATTTTTGTAAACTATGTCCTTGATTTTCTCCAGACCGTCAATAACATGCGGTGGAACTTTTTTGTCGGCAAGCTGAACCAGAGTTTTATCCGATATAGAGTATTCGGTTCTTTTAACCTGTAAATTGTCACTGAGAAATTCGATCAATGCTTCCAAAGACGATTCAATGTTCTCCAGGTGATCTTCCAGTTTCTTATCGATGTCTTTGTAAAAATCAATGAGACGGTTAAACCATACCGCATCTTCACTGCTTATTGCTTCCGTAAAATTACGGTAATTCTTTATCGTGCCGTCTTCGTTAATCAAATAGCGGCCCAGCGAATCCTGAATGGCTTCCCATATGCCGAATTTGCCGCCGATGGAAAACCGGACGTCGGCGATGCGATAAAGCAGCGCCTTGTTATCGCCCGAGCTCAACTGGATAAAAGGAAATTCACTGCGGATTTTGCTGGCATAAGAAAAATAAACCGCCGTGATGTACAGGGTGGATACGGCATAATAACCTTCGTCGTTAGCCCAGAAGGCAAACGAACTCTTATCCGCCTTACTGTCTGTCTTTACTTTATTAAACCATTGCATCATCCGGTTTCTTTCCCGCTCGTTTGTCCTGCGTCTTCTGATGTCGGTTATCCGTTCCAGCAAATCCTGGGCGGCGACAAGCAGCGGCTGCAGATATTTTATCCGGATACGCTCATTTTCTTTTTCTTTGTCGATGTCGAATTGCTTTTTTAATTTATGATTGGTCGTAATTACGGCGATGATGATGCTGAAGAAGCAACTGATTAGCCCGGGAACAACTAATTTCTCAATAATTGGATCCATGGCGTTATCACCTCGCATAAATATGTTTTTAAAATTATACAGTTTTTTCATGTCAAGGTAAAAAGGTTTTTTGAATCCGGATCACACAATTCGATAATATCTATTTACTATATCCATAGTCTTATAAAAATATACCTCTATAGTATATGGTATTGTTTTCAAAATATATTATAATTATTTAGTTTTTTTAAATATCTTGGTTAATTACACACATTAATAAGAAAGGGGGATAAAAGAGATGAAAAAACATTATGTTATGACGGCGTTGATGGTTTTAATGGCAATCTTTTACTTGTCGGATTCGTCCCATGCCGCAATCTGGGATTTTAACAGCCTGGCCGGGGGTACGAATATTAACGGTGTCAACCTGGGAGGGGTAACCATTACGGCATCAGATAATTATGTGGGAGTGATAAACGATTACCAGACTTTCAGTGCCACACCCAGCATTTGCGCATCATCCTGGTCTGCAGGAAAGACATTAACGTTAACATTCGATTCTCTGGTAAAATTTGTTTCCATTTATGGAGGAGATTATGGCTATGATCCTGACAGGTTTAGCATGACAGCCTATAATACCCTTGGAAATCAAATTGCTTTTGCCGATACCGGTTCATTCAATGGCAGTGATCCTTTGCATCCAGTCAGTGGTTGGAGGGGCGATTATCGATATCTCTCCGTAAGCGCCGATGATATCAAATCAGTTGTCCTGACTCAGGTCGATTGGGGCTGTATGTGGGATAACCTTAGTACTGATACTTCAGCAGTACCTGTTCCTGCTGCATTTTGGTTGCTCGGTTCCGGCTTGCTGGGATTAGTTGGATTTAGAAAGAAAATTAACAATTAACACTTTAATTAACGGATACAAGAGGCAGGGGCTTATGTGGTTCCTGCCTTTTTTATGGCCGAAGTTATTACAAAAGGTAAAAATGCTTTGTTGAGCCATTTATGTCTTTACGTTCATCTGACCTTCAGCCCTTCGTCCAGATACCTTATAACCGGGAAAAGGAAAAATTCGATCACTCTGCGCTTACCGACATTCACTTCAGCCGTAACGGACATGCCCGGCCTGATCTTATAGACATCACCATTCTTTGTCTTCAGGCTTTCCGCCGTAAGCCTAATACGTACAGGATAGCCGCCGGATTCATTTTCCGCATCACCGGTTTTACTTTTATCTTTGTCTTTTTCCTTGCTGTCTTCCACACTGTAAGGATTAACAACTTCAACAACACCCTCCAGAGTTCCGTATTTCTGAAAGTCGAAGGTATCCACTTTTATCACGCATCTCTGGCCTTCTTTTACATAGCCGATGTCTTTATTCATCACCACGGCGCTAACTTCCAGCGGCGTTCCCTCGGGGACAATTCCCACAATTGGCTGGGCGGTTGTGACCACGCCGCCGATTGTCTTTACCGGCAATAAATGAACGTAACCCGTCACCGGCGCTGTGATAAATCTCTTTCCCTGTTTGAATTTCAAGCTGCTGACTTCCGCCTCCAATGTATTTCGGCCCTGCACATTTGTGGAATAATCGGAAAGCAGTTTTTCCCGAAATTGCTCCATCTGACCTGATTTTGAATCACGCTCCCGCTCCAGATTCATCCGGTCTTTTATTTTATCCCGGTAACGGTTTTCAGCTACGGCTCCGATCTCCACCAGCTTCTTTAGTCTTTTTTCATCTTCAACGGTAACAGCCAATATCCTGTTCAGGGAGTCTATTTCTTCTTTCAAAGATTTTAATGCACTTTTTTGTGCTTCGTATTGCGCCGTCTGCGCGTGAATAACATCCGGGGAATGGTCTTTTTTATCGGGGGCAAATTTCTTTTCCGCCAGAACGGCATTGATTCTGTCCAGCGACAACCGTGAATAGTTCAGGTTTCTTTCCTTCCCTTCCAAATCAGCGGTATCGACTGAAGGATCGATTTCCAGCAGTATTGCGCCTTTCTGAACATAATCCCCTTCCTTCACATGAATTTTTGTGATGACACCGGTTTCCAGCGGCTGCACGACCTTTACATCGCCTTTAGGAATAACTTTCCCGCGTGCGGATACAACCACATCAATTTTCACAAATATCAGACCCAGAACGGTCACCACCATAAGGGCGATGATAGTCCATAAAAAATACATTCCCAGAGGATTAACCGGCCTTTCTTCAATCTCGGCTATTATCGGCTTAAAATCATGATAGTCGTTGTCACTCATCTCAGTCGATTCTCCTCCTGCTGCCTGTAAAGATAGGCATAAAGGCCGTTTTGCTGCATCAGCGACGTATGTGTGCCCGTCTCCACAATTTTGCCTTTATCAATAACAATTACCAGATCGCAGTCTCGCATCACCGCCAGTCTGTGCGCAATGAAGATTACTGTTCTCCCCTTTCTGATCAGATTGAGATTCTGCTGAATGACTTTCTCGGATTCGTAGTCCAGGGCGCTGGTCGCTTCATCAAAGATCAGGATATTGGGATTCATGATCAGGGCACGGGCAATTGCTATTCTCTGTTTCTGACCTCCCGATAATGACGATCCTCTTTCTTCGACATAGGTATCGTAGCCCAGCGGCATCTGTGAGATGAAATCATGCGCTCCGGCAATACGGGCGGCCTGGATGATCCGTTCCATGTCGGCATTGGGCGCCGCCATGGCAATGTTGTCCCGGATTGTGCCGCTGAAAAGAAAACATTCCTGCAAAACAATTCCGGTGCGGTAGCGGAGAAACAGTGGATCCATATGCCGGATGTCCACGCCGTCAATGGCGATGGTTCCTTCCACCGGCAGATATAACCGTTGAATCAGCTTGGCGATTGTGCTTTTGCCGGAGCCGCTGCGTCCCACAATGCCGACCATCATGCCCACATTAATTTTAAAGCTGACTCCATCCAAAACCAACGGACTGTCCGGTGCATAACGGAAAGATACATTCTCGGCGGCAATATCACCTTTGAGCTGTTTGATGGCAATTGCTCCTCCCGTCACCTCGGGCTGCGTGTTAATGATATCGCCGATCCTGTCCAAAGAAAGCTTGGCCTGCTGAAAATCCTGCCACATGTGCACCAGCCTCAAGATCGGGCCGCTCAACTGCGAGGCAAACATTTGAAAGGCAATAAGTTGCCCGACACTCATACTTTTATCAAAGACAAGACTCACTCCGAAATAAATTACCGCCAGTGTCATCATTTTTTGCAAGGCCTGCGAAGATGTTACCGCAACATTCCCCAGATTGGAAAGTTTGAAGGCCGACAGAATATAATCGCCCAGGCTCTTTTCCCAATCCTTGATCATTTTACCTTCGATCGCCAACGACTTTACGGTTTGAATACCGGTAATCGACTCCACGAGAAAGGATTGATTGGCTGCGCCTTTCTGAAATTTTTCATCGAGCCGCGTTTTAATCATCGGGGTCGCCACAAATGATATTACGGCAATTGCCAGTATAAAGCATAATACAATCAATGTCAGATAACCGCTGTAGACGGCCATTATAGCGATGAAAACCACTGAAAATACGGTGTCGAGCAGCACGGTCAGAGATATATTCGTCATGAACTGCCGCAGATTCTCCAATTCGCGGACTCGGGCGATGATGTTTCCCACCTTGCGCACTTCAAAATAACGGAAGGGTAAAGACAGCAAATGCCGGTAAACTTTTGCCCCAAGGCTGGCATCCACTTTATTGGCCGTATGATAAAGCAGATAATTGCGCATCAAGTTCATAATTGTATCGAAGATCAGAACGACCATGAATGCACCGGCTACAACTTCCAGGGTAGTGAGAGCATGATGGGCCAATACCTTGTCAATAATCACCTGAATAAAAAGAGGGCTGACCAGACCGAACAACTGAATAAAAAATGATGCCGTGACCACGGCGGCAAATACAGGCCGGTGTTTATAAAATTCCTTGAAAAGCCATTTCATATTCAGGAAGAATTCGGTCTTGGTAAAACGGGGATACAGAGCGATGGCTTCTTTGCTCCAGAATTGAAGAAATTCGGTTTCCGTCATCTCACGCGGTTTTTTTTCTTTACAGTCAAAGATGAACATCTTTTCATCTTTCCTGCCGATAAGGATATGAAATTCATTGTCCGCGGAAACGATAATCAGTGGCAGTGGATATTTTAAAAGCGCTTCTATGGATTTTAATTTTTTCAGGCGTGAACGAATACTGTGGTCTCTTAAAATCCGCACCACTTCTTCCGCGGTAAGTTCTTTTTCGATAAAGTATCGCCTTTGGACAGCCTGAATATCAATGCTTACGGAATGTATCTTCGATACTACTTCAATACTTACAAGCCCAGTCTCCATTGTATTCGCTCACATAATTTTTATAGTCCAGCTCCAAGGCTATTTGCTTTTCATAAATTGCTACGGAGTGTTCCACTATTCTGAAATCTCTTTCCACAGCCAGGGCATCCTTCTCCAGTTCCATGATGTCGAGTTTGCTTCTTTCGCCGAGAGACAGCGCTTTAGTGCTTATATCGATCATTTTCCGGTACTGGTCGTTGAGCTTTTTATAATGATCGAATGATTTGGATACTTCGGCATATCCCGAATGCAGTATTTTCAAATCCCTGTTTTTCTCGTTAATGACCTGCCGGATGCTTTCTTCCTGCTTCTTGATTTCATAAAGGCTTTGTCTGCGCTGCCATTTTTTAACTCCGCCGTCAAATAGTGGAATGCTGATCATTAATCCGACGTTATACGCCGATTGCCGCATATCACTTATAGCGTAATCTAATCCATCCGGACTGCTGCTATAAAAATCATATCTTGCATAAAGCGAAGCGTCCGGCAGGTAATTATTGGCAATTGCCTTTTCTCTTGTTTTGACCGCTTCGAGTTCTTTCCGGTGGGCCTGATACTCCGGCATTCCTTCGATAGATTTTGTTTCATCGGCAACAGAAGGGATTCCGGAAATTATAAGATTAACAACTTCCATATTCAGGATGGAATATCTCTTTCCCGTATAATTGCTCAGGCGTTCCAGATTTTCGTCGAGCTCTTTTCTTGTTTTTGTTATTTCCTTTTCCATACTAATGGCGTCTGATTCAGCTTTGAGCACATCCTCATAGGAAAACTGGCCTGCCCCAAAAGCTTCCTTTTTCACGATGTAAATTTTGGAAAGCCGGTTGAGAATTTTATCCGAGTATTCCAATTTTAGTTTTCCTTCGACTATTGCTCCGAATATTTCCGTTACTTCTTTAATCATTTTTTTTA